>CAKZJB010000056.1 GCA_936940865.1 uncultured Asticcacaulis sp.
CCGTTGGCAAGGGCGACCGCCCGCCGCCGCCAATGCGGCGAGCCATGCGGCGTTTAAGCTGAAAAAAACGAATACCGACGGTCATTCTTTATGGCCGTTGGTATAAGTCATGAGACTTCCAATCCCCAACTTGCTGCGTTTTGCCCCTTGCCACGGCGCATGCGGCAAGCTAAGACGCCCCTCCTCGCTACTCTGGTAACGGACGCGTAGCTCAGCGGGAGAGCATTCGCTTCACACGCGAAGGGTCACAGGTTCAATCCCTGTCGCGTCCACCACCAGCCCTTCCCTAAGTCTTTAGAACGCCTGGCTGCTGGCATAGACGTCCGGCATCACCAGCAATTCGGACGCAAAGAAGATGACGGCTTCGCGGCCGTCGGCCTCGGCGACCGGGACCGTCATCGTCCCCTTGTTGGGCCAGTTGGCGTCGAAATCGACGCGGCCGACAGGTTTGCCCTCGCGCGAGATAATGTACCCGACAATCGGCTGATGGTGGAAAGCCTCGCGCTTGTGGTCGAGTTCGGTCGGGACGGCGTCGTAGTCGACCCCCTTGTAGCGCATGTGGGCCTTTACCAGGTCCCAGCGGTGCGGCTCATCCTTTTCGATGCTCATGAAGCCGCCAACGCTGGTCGCGGCGAATTGCGGCACGACGACCTCAAGCGCATAATCGGCAGCGGCCAGATCCGTGAACTCGCACTTGTAAAGCCCGCTGTTTTTCTGGTCGACGGAAAAACCGAAGACCGAGGAATTTTCCTCGCCGCGGATCAGGCATTTGCCGCTGGCGATCACCGTATCATCGCTTTTCAGAAAGCGAAACTTGGTCACGTTCCTGGTTTTTTGCTTGCCTGCCCCGAACACTTTGATCGAGGCGTCGCCAGTCGTATAATTCAGCGCAAAAAACTTGTAGGCGCCCACTGAAAAGCCGCCTTCCAGGAACTTCCCGCCGGTCGCCTTGCCCGTCGGAAGGACTTCGGTCGGAATGGCGAACGCCGTGTCCGCCGCCGGCGCATCGGCAAAAGCGGAAACAGGCGCCATCAAGGCCAGCGCAATCAGCGATATCTTCATCATGGAAAAGGTCTCCCCGGAATGTCGCGCGTGACGCGCGTCATCAGCCCGCGAAGACCCTATTCCTGTTAGTCCTTTTCGACAACGGTTAAAAAACACCGTTACGGTCGGCGCGTTTCCACCTCACCGTCCTGGCGGTCTTCGCGCAGGATGCCTTCCAGTTCCTCGCGGCTGAGCCTGGAAAAGTTGATCATCTCGGGCTCGTTCTCGAAAAAGGCGAACGAGGCCTTGAGCGTGCGGATATCGTGCGCCAGGAAGCGGGCCGCCTTGTCTTCCACGTCCTTGCGGTCGCGGCCCAGCGCCACCATGGCTTCGCGCGCCAGGGCCAGCGAGCTGTCCAGGGTTTCACGGTGATAATAATCGACCCCGGCCTTGTGCAGGTCGTAGGCGTGGCGCCGGTTGCGCGCCCGGGCGAAGACCTTGAGCCCGGGGAAGTGCTGCTTGGACAGGCGCACGATCTCGATCGCCGCGTCTGCGTCGTCGACGGCCACCACCAGCATGCGCGCGGTGGCGGCGCCCGCGCTGCGCAACAGGTCGAGCCGCGTGGCGTCGCCGAAATAGCTCTTTGACCCGAACTTGCGCACCAGTTCGACCTGGTCGGGGTTCTTTTCGAGGATGGTCACGGCCACGCCCTGCCCGCTTAAAAACCGGCCGACGATCTGCCCGACGCGGCCGAAACCGGCAATGATCACCGGGTTGTGCTCGTCGATCGTATCGTAGTCGCGCTCAGGCAACTGGCTCATGAAGCGCGGCACGACGAAGCGCCCGTAAAGCGTGGTGAGCGGCGGCGTGACGGCGATCGACAGCGCCACCAGGAAGACCAGGAATTTCTGCGTATCGGCGTCGATGATGTGAAGTCCGCCGATCAGTTGCAGGAGCACGAAGGCGAACTCTCCGCCCTGGGCCAGGCCGACCGCCAGCCCCAGCCCCTGCGCGCCCGTGACGCCGAAACGATTGGCCAGCATATAAAGGATCAGGCCCTTGACGACGATCAGGCCAAGAACCGCGCCGACCATGGTCAATGGGTGGGCCGCCAGCACATTGAAATCCATGCCCATGCCGACCGACATGAAGAACAGCCCCAGCAACAGCCCCTTGAACGGCTCGATATCGGTCTCAATGGTGCGGCGATATTCCGAATTGGCCAGAACGACGCCGGCGATGAAGGCGCCCAGCGCCGGCGACATGCCGACCAGTTCCATCAGCACGGTAACGCCGATGACGACGGCCAGAGAGGTCGCGGTAAAGACCTCACGCAGATTGGTGCGCGCGATGATGATGAAGACGTGCCGGGACAAAAGCCTGCCGGCCGCGATGACGGCGGCGATGACCGCGACCACGGCCAGGGGCTGCGACCAGGTCGGCCACGACTTGATCAGGCTGTGCTGGGCCAGGTCGACCTCGACCCCGGTGGTCGCCAGCAGCGGAATGATGATCAGGACGGGGATGACGGCCATGTCCTGGAACAGCAGGACGGCGAACGACGTTTCCCCAACCAGCGAATGGGTCAGGTTGCGCTCGCTCAGCATCTGCAGCACCAGGGCCGTCGACGACATGGCCAGCGCCATGCCGACGGCCAGGGACGCCTGCCAGCCGTGGCCGAGCACAATGCCTACGCCCATCAGGGCCAGGGACGTCACCGTTACCTGAAGCCCGCCCAGGCCGACGATCGAGCGCCGCAAACGCCACAGGATGGCCGGTTCCAGCTCCATGCCGATCAGGAACATCATCATGATGACGCCGTATTCGGCGAACGACATCACGCCGTCGGTCCGGCCCAGCAGCATTTTCGCCACCGGCGCGATGGCGATCCCCGCCAGCAGGTAGCCCAGCACCGAGCCCAGCCGGAAGCGCTGCGCCAGCGGCACGACGGCGCAGGCGGCAATCAGGAACAGCAGGACGACGATAAGAAGCTTGAAATCCATGGCCGTGGCGATTCGAGTGCGGCGGGTTAAACCACGGAGATATATCCGGGCCCACCCAGCACCACCACCATGCGATTAAATAAAGTATTTTTATTAATTAAGCGAAGTTTAACCATTCATTAAAAAAACCATACATAACGGTAACATCCGGAATGCGCCGGGCATTCCGGGGGGCAGAATCCAAGCCCCCAATCAGTGACAGTTGCGGAATAAATCTATGAGTTTCAAACACTGGCCAATCCTTGCGAAATCCTTGTCGCTGCTTTTACTACTTGCGATAGTATCTATTTTAGCAACCATCTTCGCGAGCAGAAACATCAAGGAGATCGACCAAAAGTACAGCGACATCATTGCAGGACCGGAAAAGGCGTCACTGGCGAGCGCCAGGGCCAACCGGGGTATCGTGGCGATTTCACGGGATATATATCGCCTTGCCACCGCAACAAATGACGACGACATCAGGAAGGCCGACGCCAAGATCGCGGAGTCACGCGAAATTTTCATGAAGAATATCGATGCGGCCGTCACGACCGATCCTCGGCACGCCGACATATATGACGGCTTCAAGGCCGACCTTCAGCGCGCCCTCGATGTTTCGTGCGCCGCGGCCATTAAATTCGGCCATTCTACCGACGTCGAAAGCATCTCCAAGGCGACCACCGCAATGACCGAAACATGCGAGCCGACATTGACGGCGGTATCGCAAAAAATGGTGAAGTTCAACGACGATCGCGCGGCAGCGCTGGACCGACAGAGTGACGACACCAGCCGCCAAGCGGACAGGATTGTCATCCTGACCTTCGCTACCGTGCTGGGCGGGCTGATCATAGCGTCCGCCGCCGGCGTCTGGCTGACCCTGACCGGGCTGGTGACACCGGTAAAGCTGTTGACCGGGGTCATGACCAGCATGTCGCAGGGCCACCTGGATGTAACGGTCCCTGGGCAGGATCGCAGGGACGAACTTGGCGCCATGGCCCGGGCCGCCGAAATATTCCGCAACGGTCTTCACGACGCTGAAAGCCTGCGCCAGCAGGCGCAGCAGCAAAAAGAGCGCGCCGAAAACGAACGCCGGGCAGGCATGCTGAAACTGGCCGACGAATTCGAAAAGTCGGTGGGCGGCATCGTCAGCATGGTATCGAGCGCCGCCACCGAAATGCAGGCGGCCGCCGCCCAGCTTACGGCGACCGCGCAGGAGACCTCGACCCAGTCGGCGACCGTTTCGGCCGCGGCCGAGGAAGCCGGCGCCAATGTTACGTCCGTCGCCTCTTCGGCGGAAGAGCTCGGCGCCTCGGTCGGCGAAATCGCCCGTCAGGTCGAAGCATCGGCCACGGCGTCGGCCACGGCCGTCCAGGAAGCCGAAAACGCGGTCCGTGTGGTGAGCGAACTGAACACGATGGCCGCAAGCATCGGCGACGTCGTCGATGTCATCAACGGCCTGGCCAGCCAGACCAACCTGCTGGCGCTCAACGCCACCATCGAGTCCGCCCGCGCCGGGGACGCAGGCAAAGGCTTCGCAGTGGTCGCCGCGGAGGTCAAGCAACTGGCCGGCCAGACGGCCAAGGCCACGACCGAAATTTCGGAAAAGGTGGCGCAAATCCAGGCCGCGACGGCCCGCGCGGCAAATACCATCGAGACGATCACCGGCACCATCCAGCGGCTGGACGCCACGAGCACGGCGATTGCTTCGGCGGTCGAGCAGCAGACGGCAGCCACGCAGGAAATCATCCAGGCCGTCAACCAGGCGGCGATCGGTACTTCGGAAGTGGTATCCAACATCGCTGGCGTCGCCGATGCCGCCGAGCAGACCGGGGCGGCGGCCAGCCAGGTCCTGAGTTCATCGGGCGAACTGGCCCAGCAAGCCGAGCGTCTTCATAAGGAGATGGACAGCTTCCTCGCCACCGTCAAGGACGCCTGACGCGAAGGTAACCGGTGCAGCCGCAGCGTCCGCTTGACAGGAACGGCTGCCCCGGCTTCAATGTTGCGATGCAGCCAAACGTTCAGCCAACGGACGAAATTCCGCTCTACGACGTCGTCGAAGGGACCGGCCCGCTGGTCGTCGCTGCCCCGCACGTCGGGACCTATCTGCCGCCCGACGTCGGCGCCCGGCTCAATGCCACCGGGCACGCGGTCAGGGAGACCGACTTCCACGTCCATCGCCTCTACGACTTCGCCAGGGATTTACGCGCCTCGACCCTGTTCGCCACCCATTCGCGCTACGTCGTCGACCTGAACCGCGATCCGGAGGGCCAGAATCTCTACCCGGGGCGCTTCGAAACCGGCCTGTGTCCGCTGACCGACTTCGACCGCCAGCCCATCTATGACGGCGCCGGTCCGGACGCCGCCGAGACCGAGCGCCGCCGCACGCGGTACTGGCAGCCCTATCACGCACGGCTGCGCGCCCTGCTCGACGCCGCCAGGGCCCGTCACGGCCATGCCCTGCTGATCGACGCCCACTCGATCCGCCCCACCATCCCGACGCTCTTCGAAGGCCGCCTGCCAGACCTCAATTTCGGCCTCAACGACGGCCGTTCCGCCTCGCCGTTGCTGCGGGACATCGTGGCAAACTGGTCGGCGGCGCAGTCCGAAAACACCACCGTCATCGACGGACGCTTCAAGGGCGGCTACACGACGCGCCACTATGGCGATCCGGAACATGGCATTCACGCCATCCAGATCGAGATAGTGCAGGATTGCTACTTGAACATGGACGCCCCGCACCTGTATGACGCAGCCCTGGCGGCGCCCCTGAGTCATCGTCTCTCCACGCTTGTCGAGGCTTTGGTCGAGGCGCTTCCCCGCATATAAGCAGGAGTGCCTCCATGTCCCAAGGGATGACCCGTGGCCAGATCATCGACGGCGCGGCCTATGCCGAACAGCTACGCCAGCGCCTGGCACAGCACGTCTCAGAGCTGACGGCGGCGCATGGCCTGGTGCCTTGTCTGGTCGTGGTCATCGTCGGCGAGGATCCGGCCAGCCAGATCTATGTCAAGAGCAAGGGTGAGCAGACCCGCGCCATCGGCATGGAATCGCGCACCATCCGGCTGCCCGACACCACGTCCGAAGCCGAACTGCTGCATCTGATCGATGAACTGAACCGCGATACCGCCGTCAACGGCATCCTGGTGCAACTGCCCCTGCCCAAACACATGTCGTCGCTGAAGGTCATCGACGCCATCAGCGCCGACAAGGACGTCGACGGCTTCCACGTCGTCAATGCCGGCCGGCTGGCCGTGGGCCTGGAAGGCATCGTGCCGTGCACGCCGCTGGGCTCGCTGATGCTGCTCAAGGACGCAATCGCGAAGAACAAAGACACCCTGGCCGGCAAGCACGCCGTCATCGTCGGGCGGTCGAACATCGTCGGCAAGCCGATGGCGCAGCTGCTGCTCAACCAGGACTGCACCGTCACCATAGCCCATTCGAAGACGAAGGACCTCGCCGAGGTCTGCCGTCAGGCCGACGTGCTGGTGGCCGCGGTCGGCCGCCCGCGCTTCGTGCAGGGCGACTGGGTCAAGGACGGCGCCTATGTCATCGACGTCGGCATCAACCGCATTTCCATCGATACGCCGGAAGGTCCGAAATCCAGGGTCGTCGGCGACGTCGATTTCGATGCGGCCCGCGAACATGCCCGCGCCATCACGCCGGTGCCCAAGGGCGTCGGCCCCATGACCATCGCCTGTCTGCTCAACAATACGCTCAAGGCCTTTTGCCTGCAGAACAATCTGCCGGTCCCGGACGGCGTCTGATGGGCGGCGTCGTCATCATCGGCGCTGGTCATGCCGGCGGTTCGGCGGCGGGGTTTCTGCGGCAATATGGTTATACGGGCGGCATCATCCTGATCGGCGAAGAGCCCTACCTGCCCTATCAGCGCCCCCCCCTGTCCAAGGCCTGGCTGAAGGGCGAAGCGTCGCTGGAAGACCTCTACCTGCGCGGCGATACCTTTTATGACGACCAGAATATCGCCACGCGCCTGAACACGCGGTGCATCGCCATCGATCGCGGTGAAAAGACGGTGACTTTGTCGAGCGGCGAAACGGTCGCCTATGATCACCTGATCATCGCCACGGGCTCGAAGGCGCGCCCGTTTCCGGTCAAGGGCGCCGATCGCGTGCCGCACCATACCTTACGCGGCATCGACGACGCCGAGCGTTTGAAGGGCGCAATTCAACCCGGCCACCGCATCGGCCTGATCGGCGCCGGCTATGTCGGGCTTGAGGTCGCGGCCTCGGCACGATACCTCGGCTGCGAAGTCATGGTGTTCGAGCGCGAAACCCGCATCCTGGCGCGCGTGGCATCGCAGGCCCTGTCGGATTTCTTTACGAAAACGCATACGGCGCATGGCGTGACCATCGTCGTCAATGCCGGCGTCACCGAGCTATCCTTAAGCGACGGCGATGTGAAGCGCATGCATCTCAGCGACGGCAGCGCCCGCGATTTCGACCTGTTGCTGGTCGGCATCGGCGCGCTTCCGGCCGACGATCTGGCGGTCGCCGCGGGGCTTGAGACTGGCAACGGCATCATCGTGGATGAACAAGCCCGCACGAGCGATCCCGCGATCTTCGCCATTGGCGACGTGACCTCGCGCACCCTGCCCTTCTACGACGGCCGTTTCCGGCTGGAGAGCGTGCCGAACGCTCTCGAACAGGCCAAGCAGGCGGCGGCGGCGATTACCGGCTTCAAGCCGCCTGTGGTCGAGACGCCGTGGTTCTGGTCGGATCAGTACGACCATAAGCTCCAGATCGCCGGGCTCCCATGCGCCGGGACGACGCCGATCGTGCGCGGCGATCCCGACAGCGGCGCCTTCAGCGTCTTCCATCTCGATGGCGATGGGCGTCTGCGCTGCGCGGAATGCGTCAGCCGCCCGGCGGATTTCATGGCCGCCAAGCTGTTGATCGCCAAGGGTAAGACGGGCCTCGACCGGACGGTATTGGCCGATGCCGACGCGCCGTTGAAGCCGCTGCTCGTGTAACGTCGACAGTCCCCCCTTCCGTCACTCGCTCCGCGAGCGCCACCTTCCCCGTAAACGGGGAAGGAAAAGATCGCTTATACCAAAGGCCATAAAGAGTCGCCCGTGAACAACGCGTAGAGCCTTGATCGGCCTAAGTAATTCCCATTGGC
>CAKZJB010000057.1 GCA_936940865.1 uncultured Asticcacaulis sp.
CTTCATCACCCTGGATGAACTGCCGAAGACGCCGGCGCAAAAGGCCCTGGAAGCCCCGAAGAAGGCTCCGGGCGGCAAGAAGAAACGTTTCGGCTGGTAGTTCTCCCGAGGTCTATTTTTGCATTCCCCCGGCAATGCGTGCAAAAATTTCCCGATCCTTGCGCAAAACTCCTGAAATCAACCCCGAAATGGGGTTTGCGCTCGCGTCGCTTTTATAAATATGTTACGCGCGCGGTTTCGGTTTTTTCGTAAGAGCGAAGTCAAGGCGTGTATAGAAAAACGCACAAGCTGGGACTGTTCGGTCTGGGCGCCTTCGGGCGGCTCATCGTCAAGCATCTCGCCCCCTATTTCGAGATCTATGCCCACGATCCCAGCCCCGAAGCGCGCGCCTATGCCAAGCGCCACAACGTGACCCTGACGACGCTGGAAGAAACCGCCGCCTGCCGCATCGTCGTGCTGGCGACACCGGTCAGGACACTCAAGGCCCTGGCTGAAAGCATCGCGCCCTATCTTCATCCGCGCGCCCTCGTCATCGACGTCGGTTCGGTCAAGATGAAGCCCGCCCAATGGCTGCTCGATGCCCTGCCCAAGAGCGTCTATATTCTGTGCACGCACCCATTGTTCGGGCCGCAATCGGCGCGCAAGGGCATTCATGATCTGGAAATCGTCGTCTGCCCCGTGCGCATCCGGCGCCTGGGGCCGATCCAGCGCTTCTTCCGGGATACGCTCGACCTCAAGGTCTCATTGGCAACGCCCGAGCAGCACGACCACGCCCTGGCCGCCGTTCAGGGCCTGACCCATCTGATCGCCAAGGTGCTGAGCGGCCTCGAACCGCTGCCGCGCGTCCACACCACGCGCTCCTACGACCTGATGATGCAGGGCGTGGGCCTGGTCCAGGGCGACTCGGACGAACTCTTCCTCTCGATCGAACGCGACAATCCCTTCGCGGCAGAGATAAGGAAGCGCTTCTTTGCCGAGATCGACATGCTGCGCGGCCGGCTGGAAGCCCACGACGGCGCCGGCAAGTAGCCCTTCCCGCATTACCAAAATTTCATGATACAAACCGTTTCGTCTGTATCATTGTAACGCCAACGCGGGAGGGGCGGGCACCGTCTCTCCATGGCCGCTTCATGCGAGAGACATAAATAATGCGCACATTCCGCACGCTTCTTCTGACCTCCGCCCTCCTGTTACCGCTTTCAGCCACCGCCTTCGCCGAGGTCGTGACGCACGACGTGCCCGCGCCGGCACGCGAACACACCCTGCTGGCCGAAACGGCCGCCACCGCTTCCGACACCCAGTCGGACGCGCAGAAGATGGCGGACCTCGCCAAGTCCTACGGCACCTGGGGTTTTGACGTGTCCGGCATGGACCCCACCATCAAGCCGGGCGACGACTTCTTCGACTACGCCAACGGCAAGGCGCTGGCCGCCATGAAGATCCCAGGCGACCAGCCAGGCTACGGCAGCTTCAACAAGCTGGCCGACCTGTCAGAACTGCAGCTGAAGACGCTGGTGACGGGCCTGGCCGCCAAGAGCGGCCTGACCGGCGACGACCAGAAGATCGCCGACCTTTACAAGTCGATGATGGACGTAAAGACCCGCGACGCCCTTGATGTTGCCCCGCTGAAGCCCGAGCTGGCCAAGGTCGCGGCGATCAAGTCGAAGTCCGAACTGGCGCGCTTCATGGGCTGGACGTCGAACGGCTTCGGCTCGGCCTTCTTCAGTCTCAGCGTCTATGACGACGCCAAGAAGCCGGGTTACTGGGCCCTGCAGGTTGGCCAGGCGGGCTTGGGGCTCCCCGACCGCGACTACTATCTGTCGGACACCTATGCCGACAAGAAGACCGCCTATCAGGCCTATATCGCCGACCTGTTCAAGATGACCGGCTATCCCAACCCGGAGGCCAACGCCAAGGCCATCGTCGACCTGGAAACCGAAATCGCCAAGGTCAGCTGGACGCGCATCGAACGTCGCGACGACACCAAGACCTACAACCCGATGGCCCCGTCGGCCCTGCCGGCCTATGCGCCGGGCTTCGACTGGGCGGCCTTCTTCGTCGGCGCCGGCGTATCCAAGGCGCAAAAGGTCGTGGTCGCCGAAAACACCGCCTTCCCCAAGATCGCCAAGATTTTCGCGGATACGCCGCTGGAAACGCTGAAGGCCTGGGAAGCCTTCAACGTTATCGACCAGGCCTCGCCGTACCTGTCGCAACGCATCTATGACCGCCGCTTCGCCTTCCGCTCCAAGGCGCTCTATGGCATCGAAGAACAGCGCCCCCTGTGGAAGCGCGCTGTAGGCCTGACCGACGACAAGCTGGGCGAGGCGCTCGGCCGCGCCTACGTCCGCGACTACTTCCCGCCCGAATCCAAGGCGAAGATGGATACCCTGGTCCATGGCCTGCTGGCGGCCATGAAGATCCGCATCGAGAACCTGACCTGGATGAGCGCACCGACAAAGGCCAAGGCGCTGGAAAAGCTGTCGACCTTCGGCGTCAAGATCGGCTATCCCAAGAAGTGGCGCGACTATTCCAAGCTGACCATCAAGGCGGGCGATCTCTACGGCAACGTGGAACGCTCTTCGGCCTTCGAATGGGCCTATCAGGTGTCGCACATCGACCAGCCGATCGATCCGGACGACTGGGGCATGACGCCGCAGACGGTGAATGCCTACTATTCACCGACGCGCAACGAGATCGTCTTCCCCGCCGCCATCCTGCAGCCGCCCTTCTTCGATCCCAAGGCTGACATGGCGGTCAACTATGGCGGCATCGGCGCCGTCATCGGCCACGAAATCACCCACGGCTTCGACGACCAGGGCCGTCACTACGACTCCAAGGGCGCGCTCTCCGAATGGTGGACGCCCGAAGACGCGGCAAAGTTCGAAGCCCAGACCAAGGCGCTGGGCGCGCAGTACGACGCCTATGAGGTCGCTCCCGGCGTCCACGTCCAGGGCGGCCTGACCATGGGCGAAAACATCGCCGACCTCGGCGGCCTGCTGCTGGCGCTCGACGCCTATCACCTGTCGCTGAACGGCAAGGACGCCCCCGTGCTCGACGGCTTCACCGGTGACCAGCGCGTCTTCCTGGGCTTCGGACAGGTCTGGCAGTCGAAATATCAGCCGGACTTCCTGAAGTTCCTCGTGGCCTCTGACCCGCATTCGCCGGATCGCTTCCGCGGCATCGGCGCCCCGCGCAATGTCGACGCCTGGTACAAGGCCTTCAACGTCACCGACGGCAAGTACTACGTCAAACCCGAAGACCGCGTCCGCATCTGGTAAGGAGGCAAGCCCCCTTAACCCGGACTCGCTACAGCGGGCCCTGAAAGGTCGGAGTTTCTCCTTCCCGTCGCCAGACTAAGGCGTAAGCCATGCTAAGCCAAAGCGTTGGGCGGCGAAGCAATCGGAAAGCGATTTGACAAAAAGCCCTCCTGGCGTCCCGGAGGGCTTTTTCGGTTCAAAGGACCCGAAAACATCTTGCTGGGGCCGAGCTCTCAACCTTACCGGTCCGTCGACTATTCGACAATATCGCCGTCGACCATCATTTCCGCTAACAATCTTGCTTCACAAGTCTATCGGATCGTCGACAATAACGAGCATGAGCTTCCAGGCACGCCCTGGGGCTTAATCTAGAATCCGGCAGGCGACCCCGCCCTCGACAGGCAATCTCTTCATCAGATCATCCACCTTCTCTTTAAATCCATAAGTATTAGAGGAACTGATGATAAGCTCGAACTCATCCTTCGTGAATTGGCGAATATCGTACTCCGGCTCTGGATGTCCCAGCAATTCATATGTAATTCCCTCACTCTCAGCTACGTAAGCCGGAAATTCCTGATAAAACCCGCTCTCGTCCTTTTCAAGGTCGCGTCCCGGCGAATGGTGTAACTGGGTTAGAGCGTAGCGCAGGCTCGCTGCCCTTCCAAAGGGCAAAG
>CAKZJB010000058.1 GCA_936940865.1 uncultured Asticcacaulis sp.
GCCCGGCGTTTCGGACGGCGAGGTCAGGACGGTAAAGATCGACGGGTCGCTCCTTATTGGACACTTGCATGCCGGTCCCGTAGGTTGTCGCGTTCCTGGCCCGAAATGGGGATCGGCGCCAGCCCTGGAAGCGAAGCATGACAAAAAACACGTTTCTGAGGGGATCGGGGCGGCGCTCAAAAGCCGACATCACCGTTTCGCTCGGCCTGGCCGCGGTCGCGGCCTTCTTCGTCATCAGCGGTATCGTTTCGTACCTGAACATCGCGACCTTGCGCCGGGACACGGCTGCGGTAACAAGGACCCATGAGGTCCTGTTCGGATCCAGCGAACTCCTGTCTTCGCTCAAGGATGCCGAAACCGGTCAACGCGGCTTCATCCTGACCGGCAAGGATTCCTACCTGGCGCCCTATTCGGCCGCCCTCAGCCGGCTCGACGAGCGGCTGAGTACCATTGAGGCGCTTACGCGGGACGATCCCCTGCAGGGCAAAAATCTGCGCGGCCTGCGGCTGCACACCAACGCCAAGCTCAACGAACTGGCCGAAACCATCCGCATCCGGCGCGAGCAGGGCTTTGCCGCGGCCCTGGCCGTCGTCGACAGCGACCGCGGCAAGATCGAGATGGACGCCATCCGCAGCGCGGTCTCCGCCATCCAGGCGGAAGAAAACGTCCGCCGCGACCGCGCCATTCATGAAATGAACGACGCCTATGGCGCGGCCGTCGGCGCGACGGCGCTGGCCGCCGTTCTGGGGCTGATCCTGTCGGGCGTCATCACGGTGATGATCAGCCGCGCCACCGCCGCGCAGCGCCGCCAGGAATGGCTGCAGGCCGGCGAGGCGGGCCTGGCCAACGCCATCCTCGGCGAACAGAACATGGAGCAGCTGGGGCATAACGTCCTGTCGTACCTTGCCAAGTATCTCGGCGGCCATGCCGGCGCCTTCTTCGTCAAGGAGGGCGGGCTGTACCGCCGGACAGCCACCTATGGCGTGCCGGACGCCTCGCGCGTGCCCGAAGCCTTTCGCAACGGCGAGGGCCTGCAGGGCGAGGCCGCGCAGGCGGGCGAATTCCTGGTGCTCGACAATCTCGATACGGTCGAACTGACCGCCGGCGCGGCGCTGGGGCAGTGGCGGCCGCGTACCGTCATGATCCTGCCGGCGCAATCGGAAAACAGCGTCGACGCAGTGATCGAACTGGGTTTCCTGGGCGATGCCCAACCCGACGCGCGCGCCATGCTGGAGCGCGTTTCCGAAGCCATCAGCATCGCCGTGCGCTCGGCCCGCTATCGCCAGCACCTGCAGAACCTGCTCGAGGAGACCCAGCGCCAGTCCGAAGAACTGCAGACCCAGTCCGAGGAACTGCGCGTCAGCAACGAGGAACTGGAAGAACAGAGCCGCGCGCTCAAGGAATCGCACCTGCGTCTGGAGCAGCAGCAGGCCGAGATGGAGCAGACCAATACCCAGCTCGAGGAACAGGCGCGGCTTCTGGAAGACCAGAAACTGGCCCTGGTCCGGACCAAGGAGGCCGTCGAGCAGAAGGCGGACGAACTGGAAAAGGCCAGCCGCTACAAGTCCGACTTCCTGGCCAACATGTCGCACGAGCTGCGGACGCCGCTGAATTCGTCGCTGATCCTGGCAAAGCTGTTGAGCGACAATCCCGACGGCAACCTGACCGAGGAACAGGTCAAGTTCGCCCGGACCATCCAGTCCTCGGGCAACGACCTGCTGGCCCTGATCAACGACA
Source organism: uncultured Asticcacaulis sp. (assembly GCA_936940865.1). Classification (GTDB taxonomy): domain Bacteria; phylum Pseudomonadota; class Alphaproteobacteria; order Caulobacterales; family Caulobacteraceae; genus Asticcacaulis. The sequence goes on from CAKZJB010000058.1 coordinate 1,738, forward strand.
TTCTCGACCTCTCCAAGATCGAGGCCGGCCAGATGGAGATCCGGCCGGAGCCCGTGTCGGTCAACCGCCTGATCGGGGACCTGCGCCGCACCTTCGAACCGGTCGCCGGTCAGAAGGGGCTGGAATTCCACACCCGCGTCGCCGACGGCGTGCCGGACGTCTTCGACACCGACCGCCAGCGTCTGGAACAGGTGCTGAAGAACCTCTTGTCCAACGCCTTCAAGTTCACCGAAACCGGTTCGGTCGAACTGGTCATCACGAAGACCGGCGACGGCCGGCTGCAGTTCGCCGTCACCGATACCGGCATCGGCATCTCGCCCGAGCAGCAGCGCGCGGTGTTCGAGGCCTTCCGCCAGGCCGACGGCACGATCAGCCGCAAATACGGCGGTACGGGGCTTGGCCTGTCGATTTCACGCGAACTGGCCAGGCTGCTCGGCGGGACCATCTCGCTGCAGAGCGTGCAGGGCGAAGGCTCGACCTTCAGCCTGAACCTGCCTTTCGTCTACGATCCGGCCGGTGTCGCGCCCCTGGTGGCGCCCGCCCCCAGGGCGGACGAAGCGGCGCCCGCGGCGCGCAGGCCCGCGCCTGTCAAGGCGGCTGCGGCCAAGGCGGCGCCGAAACGCGAAGCGCCGGCGCCAGGTGCGTCGCAGCGCATCATCGACGACCGCGACAAGCTGTCCGGCGACAGCCGCAGCATCCTGATCGTCGAGGACGACGAGGCCTTTGCCCGCATCCTCTATGACCTGGCCCACGACCTCGACTTCCTGTGCCTGGTCTCGATGACGGCCGAGGACGCGCTCGACACGGCCCGGCACTACACCCCGTCGGCCATCGTGCTCGATGTCGGGCTGCCGGACAATTCCGGCCTCTCCGTGCTCGATCGCCTCAAGCACGACGAACGGACCCGCCACATTCCGGTGCACGTCGTTTCGGCCAGCGACTACGCCCACGCCGCCCTGTCGCTGGGCGCGGTCGGCTACATGCTCAAGCCCGTCAAGCGCGAGGATCTGGTCGAAGCCTTCCGCAGGTTCGAGAGCCGCCTGGATTCCAAGATACGCCACGTGCTGGTGGTCGAGGACGACGACGTGCAGCGCGACGCCGTCTGCCGCCTGTTGCAGGCCGACGACGTCGAATGCCATCCGGTGGGAACGGCGGCCGAATGCCTTGAGGCGCTGAAGGCCGGAACCTATGACTGCATGGTGCTGGACCTGAGCCTGCCCGATGCGTCGGGCTATTCGCTGCTCGAGACGCTCAGCCAGGAGGATGCCTATTCCTTCCCGCCCGTCATCGTCTACACCGGCCATGAGCTGAGCTACGAGGACGAGCAGCGCCTGCGCCGCTATTCCAAGTCGATCATCATCAAGGGCGCCAAGTCGCCGGAGCGCCTGCTCGACGAGGTCAGCCTGTTCCTGCACCAGGTGGTGTCCGAACTGTCGCCGGAGCAGCAGACCCTGCTGCGCAAGGCGCGCAACCGCGACTCGATCCTGGAGGGCCGCCGCATCCTCATCGTCGAGGACGACGTGCGCAATGTCTATGCCGTCACCAACATCTTCGAGCCGCTGGGCGCCAGGGTACAGATCGCGCGCAACGGCCGCGAGGCGCTTGAGGCGCTCGACCGTTCGAAGGAGACGCCGGAATCCGCGATCGACCTGGTGCTGATGGACGTGATGATGCCCGAGATGGATGGCCTGACCGCTACGCGCGAACTGCGCAGGCAGCCCGAATGGAAGAAGCTGCCGGTCATCATGCTGACCGCCAAGGCCATGAAGGACGACCAGGAGAAGTGCCTCGACGCCGGCGCCAACGACTACATGGCCAAGCCGCTGGACGTCGAGAAGCTGGTCTCGCTCGTCCGCGTCTGGATGCCGAGGTAAGCCATGCCCGCGTCAGCCGCCACCAGCCTGGGCAAGACCGAGGATATCGAAATCCGGCTGCTGCTCGACGCCATCTATCTCAAGTACCATTACGACTTCCGCGGCTATGCCATGGCCTCGGTCAAGCGGCGTCTGAACCAGGCGCGCGAACACTTCAACTGCCGTTCCTTCTCGATGCTGCAGGACCAGGTGCTGCACGAGCCGGCGCTTTTGCCGGATCTGTTGCGGTACCTGACCGTGCAGGTGTCGGAGATGTTCCGCGACCCGCTTTATTTCCGCGCGATCCGCGAAAAGGTCGTGCCGCACCTTCGCACCTATCCGTCTCTCAAGGTGTGGATCGCCGGCTGTTCGACGGGCGAGGAACTCTATTCCATGGCCATTCTGTTCCGCGAGGAAGGCCTGTTCGACCGGACGCTGTTCTATGCCACCGATATCAACGGCGACGCCCTGAGGAAGGCCGAGACCGGTGTCTATGACCTGGACCGCATCAAGCTGTTCACCGAAAACCACCGGCTGTCGGGCGGCAAGACATCGTTATCCGACTACTATGTGGCGGCCTATGGCGCCGCCAGCTTCGACAAGGGCTTACGCAAGAACACGGTCTTTTCCGACCACAGCCTGGCGACCGACGCGGTCTTCGCCGAAACGCAGCTGATATCGTGCCGCAACGTACTGATCTATTTCAACAAGGACCTTCAGGACCGCGCCGTCGGCCTGTTCAGCCAGTCGCTGGCGCGCAAGGGTTTCCTGGGTCTGGGCGCGAAGGAATCGCTGCGTTTTTCCGAGCACGCCGAGCGGTTTGCGGAATTCGCGCGCGACGAGCGCATCTACCAGAAAAGAGACGGGTCATGACGGAGCATGCAAGCCTTCCCGTCCAGGCTGTCTGCATCGGCGTCTCCGCGGGAGGCTTGAAGGCGCTGTCGGCCATTCTGCCGGGCCTGCCCGCCGAATTTCCGCTTCCCGTCTTCGTCGTCATCCACCTGCCGCCCGGCAAGACCAGCATCGTCGCCGACCTGTTCGCGGGCAAGTGCCGGATGGCGGTGCGCGAGGCTGAGGACAAGGCGCCCGTCGAGCCCGGCGTCGTCTATTTCGCGCCGCCCGACTACCACCTGCTGATCGACCCCGACGGGCGCCTGTCCCTGTCGAGTGACGAGCCGGTGCTGTTCTCGCGGCCTTCCGTCGACGTGCTGTTCGAATCCGCCGCCGATGTCTATGGCCCGGGCCTTGTGGGAATTATCCTCACCGGCGCCAACAATGACGGGGCGCGGGGCCTGAAGGCCGTCATGACGGCCGGCGGACAGGGCTTGATCGAAAAGCCCGAGGAGGCCTATGCCAGTACGATGCCGAAATCCGCCATCGATGCCTGCCCCGATGCGCGGGTCATGAGCCTGGAAGAGATCGCCGCCTTCGTGCGCGGCCTGGGGCAGATCTTGGAGGCGCGTGCATGATGATGTCGAACCTGCCGCCCGTACCGTTTCTGATCGTCGACGACCGGCCGGAAAACCTGCTGTCGCTCGAGGCGCTTCTGCGCCGCGAGGGCCTGCAGTTCCTGAAAGCCACCTCGGGCGTCGAGGCCCTTGAGTTGCTGCTGCGGCACGAGGTGGCGCTGGCCCTGCTCGACGTGCAGATGCCGGAAATGGACGGTTTCGAACTGGCCGAGACCATGCGCGGCAACGAGCGTACGCGCCGCATCCCGATCATCTTCCTGACCGCCGGCATCGGCGACCGCAACCGCCGCTTCCGCGGCTATGAGGCGGGCGCGGTCGACTATCTCGAAAAGCCGCTGGAGCCCGACGTCCTGCGGTCGAAGTGCGACGTTTTCTTCGAGCTGTTCCGCCAGCGCCAGCAGATCGCTGCCCAGCGCGACCGGCTGGCGGCGACGGCCGAAGAGAACAGCCGGCTCCTGAAGGAGAGCCGCAAATATGCCGCGGCGCTTAAGGAGGCGGACCAGCGCAAGGACGAGTTCCTGGCCACCCTGGCGCATGAGCTGCGTAATCCGCTGGCGCCCCTGTCCAATTCGCTGAGCCTGCTGTCGTCGGGCAGGGCGCCGCTGGCGGTGCGCGACGAGGCGCTGGGCCTGATGGACCGCCAGGTCAAGCAGATGGTGCGCCTGGTCGACGACCTGATGGACGTGGCGCGCATCACGCGCGGCAAGATCGTGCTCAAGAAGCAGCGCCTGGAGCTGTCGGACGTGCTGCGGTCCGCGGTCGAGATCTCGCAGCCGCTGATCGCGCAGTTCGGCCACACCCTGGTCACCGATTTTCCGGCCCAGCCCGTCTGGTTCGACGCCGACATGACGCGGCTGGCGCAGATCTTCTCGAACCTGCTCAATAATGCCGCGAAATACAGCGAACCTGGGCGGGACATCCGCTTTTCCGCCGAGGTCGAGGACGGTTTCGCCACGGTCCGCGTGCGCGACGACGGCATAGGCATGGCGCCGGAGACCATGGCGCGCATCTTCGACATGTTCGCCCTGGCGGACCAGTCGCTGGAGCGGTCCTACGGCGGGCTGGGCGTGGGCCTGACCCTCGTGAAGGCCTTGGTGGAAATGCATGGCGGGACTATATCGGCAAGGAGCGACGGAATCGGCAAGGGCAGCGAGTTTGCTGTCCGGCTCCCCCTTGTGGAGGACACGGCAGTGACGGAAGAACAATCGGCTACCCCGGAAGCCGCCGGGACGCCTGGGGGACTTCGGATCATGATCGTCGAGGACAACGAGGCCCTGGCCCAGACGACGGGCTGGATGGTCGAAATGCTCGGGCACGACTACAGGATCGCGCACAACGGTCCCGAGGCTATCGCCCTGTCCAGGGAATACCTGCCCGACGTGGTGATGATGGATATCGGCCTGCCGGGCATGAACGGCTACGACCTGTGCGCGGCGATGAAGCCCGAGCCGCATCTCGTGAATACGGTCTTCGTCGCGCAGACGGGCTGGGGACAGGACGAACACCGCCAGCGCGCCAGGGACGCGGGGTTCGACCATCACCTGGTCAAGCCCGTCTATCTCGAGCTTTTGCAGGAAGTCCTGGGCGAAATTGCCAACCCGCAGGAACGGGCTTAAGCGGCTGCGGCTTATCCCAACGGCGATTGGCTTTGACCCGATCGCCGTTGGCAAGGGTGCCAATCTTTTCGTACCTTGCCCGCCGCCGCCTTG
>CAKZJB010000059.1 GCA_936940865.1 uncultured Asticcacaulis sp.
GGGCAGCCTATGGCTGCCGTGACTTACGCGAAGACGCGGCGCCCACAGGCCGCCCTACGGCATGCCGGCCAATCAATCGAAGCGCAGGCCGCGCCTCAGTGGCGCATCTCGGCCTTCTTGCCTTCCGCCTTCTTCAGGGACTCGGCCGCCGGCTCGCCTTTCTTGCCCAGCTCCTCGAGCAGGGTCTTGAGGTCCTCGGCATGCTCTTCTTCCTTGGCCAGGATCTGTTCCATGATGCGGCGGGTGGTGATGTCGTCGTTGCCCAGGTATTCGACGATCTCGCGGTAGGAGTCGATGGCGATGCGCTCGGCCACCAGGTCCTCCTCGATCATCTCCACCAGGCTGGAGCCCTCGACGTACTCGGAATGGCTGCGGGTGAGCATGCCTTCCGGCGAGAAGTTCGGCGAGCCGTCGAGCTGGGTGATGCGCTCGGCGATCTGGTCGGCGTGCAGCTGCTCCTCGTTGGCGTGCTCGAGGAACTCTGCCGCCACGCTCTGCGCGTGGATGCCGGAAGCCATGTAATGATGGTGCTTGTAACGCAGCACGCAGACGATCTCCGTCGCCAGGGCTTCGTTGAGGATCTTGACGACGGTCTCGCGGTCGGCCTTGTAGCCGGCCGTGACCGCGCCGCGCTGCATGTGCTGGCGGGCGCGCTTGCGGATGTTCTCGATATCCGAACGGCTTGGTAGCCATGCTGTGCTCCTTCCTTGGTTATTGCTCCCTTCGTCCTGAAGGAAACCCCTGATGGATCGCGAAAAATGATGATTGAGGGCCCGGCGCCGCGGGGCGGATGACCCGCGCCGGGGTTCCTGGCCCGCAGCCTTGGACTGCCCCTGGCGTGATTCGTTCCTTGAGCGGTGGCGCACTCGCCCCATAATGGAGGCCACGCCCCCCATCTGGAGAAGTGGATGCAAATCGATCTCAAAGGCCGCCGCGCGCTGGTCAGCGGCTCCACCGCAGGCATCGGTTACGCCGTGGCCAAGGGCCTGGCCGAAGCCGGCGCCACCGTCATCGTCAACGGCCGTACCGAGGAGCGCGTCGAATCCGCCCTCGCCACCCTGCGCAAGCAGGTGCCGGGCGCGCAGCTGCTCGGCTTCGCCAACTTCGCCGAGCTGTCGCTGGAAACCAAGATGGCCGAGTCGCCCGACGCGGTGGAGAAATTCCTGCTCGAGCTGACCGCCAAGGCCAAGCCCTACGCCCAGGCCGAGCTGGACGAGCTGCGCGCGTATGCCCGGAAGCGCGACGGCCTGGAAGACTTCCAGCCCTGGGACGCGGCCTACTACTCCGAGAAACTGAAGGAAGAGAAGCTCGGCTTCTCCGAGGAGGAACTGCGTCCCTACTTCCCGGCGGCGCAGGCGATCCAGGGCATGTTCACCCTGGTGGAGCGGCTCTACGGCGTGAAGATCGAGGCGGTGAGCGGCGTGCCGGTGTGGCACAAGGACGTCACCACCTATGCCCTGCGCGAAGCCGACGGCACCGATATCGGACTCTTTTATCTCGACCCCTACGCGCGCCAGGACAAGCGCGGCGGCGCCTGGATGGACGAATGCCTGGGCCGGCGCCGCACTCCCTCCGGCCTGCAGCGCCCGGTGGCCTATCTCACCTGCAACTTCGCCCCGCCGCTGGGTAGCGACCCGGCGCTGCTGACCCACGACGAAGTGCTGACCCTGTTCCACGAGTTCGGCCACGGCCTGCACGGGCTGCTGTCGGACGTGGACCACGAGCGGCTGTCGGGCACCCAGGTGCTGCGCGACTTCATCCATGTCGAAGCGGTATGCGCACCGAATTCGGTCATCCTGATGCACGACACCGTGCCCGCCGACGAAATCACCCAGCGGCCGAACCGCGAACGCGGATTCTATACGGGCGATGTCTGGAAGATCGTGCCGTGCCTTAAGCATTTCCGGCCGGACCTGAAAATCTGGACCGTCGCCACCCCATGGAGCGGGCTGACCGTCGTGGGGGGTATTGATCCAACGTCGACGGTCCTGAAGGACAAATATGAAGAGGCCGTGGCGATGTTCGGTGAAATGCCCTACGAACACCTGGCCGCCGATCTTAACGGGACCCTGAATATGGTAGAAAACGACTGGCCGGTCATGCTCGGCCTCCTCAAGGGCGTGGGCGTCGTTCGGCAGGAAGAGCCGGCCCTATGACACGTGAACGGACCCTCTATCTCGATCTCCTGTCGAAAATCCTGGTCAACTCGATCTATCGCGACGGCTCCATCCATCCCGATAACAACGGGGCCTATGATCCCGAGCGTCGCGGTGTCGGCGCGGACTGGCCGGCCCTGGCGCACACCATGGTGGGGGAAAAGCGCCTGGCCAATCTGCGGAGCCTGGTCGAGCGGGCGCTGAACGACGGCATTGCGGGCGACTTCATCGAGACGGGCGTATGGCGCGGCGGATGCTGCATCCTGATGCGCGGTATTCTTGAAGCCTACGGCATCGCGGACCGCAAGGTCTGGGTCTGCGACTCGTTCGAGGGCTTGCCCGATCCCAACCCCAGGGATTTTCCGGCCGATGACGGGCTTTTCCTGTCGCAATTCAAGGAACTGGCGATTTCTCTTGAACAGGTACAGGAGAATTTCCGGCGCTATGGATTGCTCGACGGGCAGGTCGAATTCGTCAAGGGCTGGTTCTCCGATACCCTGCCCGGGCTCGAAGCCGGTCCCTTCGCCGTGTTGCGGCTGGATGGCGATCTTTACGAATCGACGATCGTCGCGCTCGAGAGCCTGTACCCCAGGCTTTCGGTCGGCGGATATGTGATCATCGACGATTACCACGTCATTCCGCAGTGCCGGGATGCCGTTACTCACTATCGCGACCGTCATGGCATTACCGATCCCATCCACGATGTCGACTGGGCGGGCACCTGGTGGCAGAAGACGTCCGCCCTGCCCGCCTGACGTCCGGAGCCGCCATGACATTTTCCGATCGCCTGGCCGAGATGCGCTGGTTGTCCGACGATACGTTCGAACTGGACGGCGTCCGTTATGTGAACATGGATTTCGCCGCGAAAACGGACGATCATCGGCTGGCCGTGCTGAAGCCGCGCTACTATTTCGAAGCCTATGAAGAGGCGCTGCGCGGCGAACGCATCGACCGGATGCTGGAGTTCGGCGTTTTCCAGGGCGGGTCGACCATACTGATGGCGTCGCTGTGCCGGCCGGAAAAGATCGTGGCTGTCGATATCTGTGATCCCGTCGCCGCGTTCGACAGCTTCCGCGAGCGCAATCCGGCCCTGACCCAGGGAGTCGTCGTCAAATACAATACCAGCCAGGATGACGAGCTGGCGCTTAACCGGATATTCGCCGAGGAATTCGACGGGCCGATCGACCTGGTTATCGACGATGCCTGCCATTGGTATGAGGAGACCAAGCGCAGTTTCGAAATTGCCTTCCCGCATCTGCGGCCGGGCGGACTCTATGTCATCGAGGATTGGCACTGGGCGCACGATCCCGTCTTCGACATCTGGCACGACAAAAATTCACCGGTAAACCTGCTTACGGACCTGATGCTGGTGCAGGCGGCGCGGCCGGACCTGATCGACACCATGCGCATTTCCCATGGCATGGCCGTCATTCGCAAGGGACGGAACGCCCCGGCTGGAGGGCCGCTCGATATAGACGCGATACGGCGGCTGCGCGGCCGTCCGGCGCCTGCCCTGTAACGGGCGGTCGGCGGCATAAGGGCGCAGGCCGCATCGACTTCTTACGCCGGGGCGGGGCAAGGATTATATTCAACGCAGGATTCGGCGAAGAAGGAGATGCCCATGACGCGCTATACCTACCGTCTTGTCGACAACAATACCGGCGAGGAAGTCTATCCGTCGGACGGCTTTACCTTTGCCGCGCCGCCGGTGCCGGAACATCGCATCCATGACCCAGAAGTGATGGCGCGCTTCGGCGGCCCGGCGATCGTCGATCGGGTCGAGGAAGTGGAGGCCGCCGACGGCACTGTCGAGGTCACGATCTATATCGATGCCGTCGAGGAAGTGGTCACCGGCGAACTCGACGACGAGAATTATCGCCGCAGTTGACCGGCTATCGCTTTTCGAAGGTCCAGATGCGGATCAAGGGCCGGCCCAGGTGCTTTTCCCAGGCCGGGTTGAGCCGGAGCAGCGCCGTCCCGCCGAATACATCTGTGTGGGACAACAGCCGCAGGCCGGCATCGCGGGCGGCGGCCCGAATGTCGGCTTCGCCGTGGGCGAAGCTTTTCAGGCGGATGTTTTCGCCCGTGCCGGGGTCGGTGAAGTTCGCCTGGGTGCCCTGGGCGATGCGGTCCGGGTGGATTTCGGACAGCAGAAGCGCGCCTTCCGCCACAAGGGCGTCGGCGGCGCGCTGGAAGAATATCCCGAGGTCGGCGATGTGCTCGAGCACCAGCGCCGTCACGACCGCGTCGAAAACGCCCAAGTTCAGCGGCCCGGCCATGATGTTGGCCTCGATCAGTTGTGCCTTGCAATCCAAAAGCTTCCGGCGGGCAACCTCCAGCATGCCGGGCGACAGGTCTATGCCTGTGACGGTATTGCCCTGGGCCAGCCGGATCGTATGCCGGCCCGTGCCACAGCCGATTTCCAGCACACGCTTGTCCTTGAGATAGGCATAGACCGCGGGAAAGGTCATGTCGTCGATAGCGACCGTGGAATTGGCACAGGTGTCGTAGATCGCCGCCCAGCGGTCGTAGCCGGCGCGATTTTCATCTGACGTTTCGGGTATCGTCATGGCGACAGGCTCCCATGGCGCGGAACAGCCTTTCCGCGGGTAAGGAGCGTAGATTTTGTACCGGAAGGCCCGGCCGCAGCGCCACTGCACCCGGGCTTTTTAAAGTCGCCTTCCGACGCTGTCCAGCCTATTCCGGCGTGATCCGCCATACCATGCCGCCGACATCGTCGGCCACCTGCACGGCGCCCAGGCTGCCCACCGCGACGCCCGCGGGCCCCGCCCCTGCCTTGCCGTCCGGATTCAGGAAAGCCGTCAGCATGTCCTGGCCTGGTCCGGACGGCGAACCCGGGCGCGGGCCTGGCCGCTCAGGAGCGAAGCGTCAGGACAAGGCTTTGTGGGCGGCGAGCCATGGGGCGTTTGAGCTGGAAAAAGACTTATACCAACGGTCATTCTCTATGACTGTTGGAATAAGTCACGCGGCCTTGGGCAGGGTGAAGCAGAAGCAGGCGCCATGGCCTTCTTCCGATTCGCACCAGATGCGGCCACCATGGATGGCGGTAATCTTGGCGCAGATGGCCAGGCCGAGGCCCGTGCCTTCCCCGTTCAGGTCGAGCCGCCGGAACGGCTGGAAGATACGGCCGATGTCGGCCTCGGCTATGCCCTGTCCGTCGTCGCGCACCCTGAAAAGCCAATCCCCCTCGTGCTCTTCGGCGGACACGGTGACGGTGACCGGTTGCGGACAATGCTTGATGGCGTTGCCGATCAGGTTTTGCAGCAGTTGCATCATCTGTCCGGGATTTGCCTCCACCACCGGCAACGGCCCGGCCTCGATCGCGGCGCCACTCTCCTCGACCAGCCGATGGAGATTTTCGCACGCGGCCGACAGGGCCGCTGCCATGGGACAGGCTTCTTTCTTTACATCACTGGGATCGTGCAACTGCGTATAGGCGAAGACCGTATCGATCATCGCGGCCATTCGGATGGCCCCGCGCCGTACGAAGTCGAAGTTTTCGGCCGCCGACTCAGGCAACCCGCCGTCCTCGATGATCATGTCGGTAAAGGCGCGCACGGTCCGCACCGGCTCGCGCAAATCATGCGCCAGGGCGTGGGTAAAGACCTCCAGCGCCTCGCGCTGTTCGCTGATGCGCGCCTGTTGTTCCTCCAGCCTCCGTATCTTGGTCTCCAGATCCCCGAGCAGACGGACATTCTCCCACGCCACCGACGCCAGATCGGCCAGGGCGCGCAGCACCCTCAGTTCGTCATCGGACGGAACATGGGGCGCGGTGTTCCAGTAAATGCAGATGGCCCCGATCGGCGATGAACGCCGGATGGGCACGATGGCCAGGCTGGTCAGGACGCCCGGCTCGTAGCTTCCCGGCTTCACCAGCGGATGGTTGTCGACGTCGGCGATGACGACCGGCTCCCGCTCAAGGATCGCCCTGCCGGTCAGGCCGGTTTCCAGGGGAAAGCGCCGGCCGGTCCATTGCGGGACTTCCGCGCTTTCGGCGACGCATTCGCCCATGTCGCCGTCCCGCCGGATAAAGGTGGCGCCGTCCGATCCGGCGATGGCGCGCGCGAAGCCGGCCACCAGTGCGGCGATGTCGTCGACCGTACGGGCGTGCGACAGGGCTTCGACCACCGGCACCAGCTGTTCCATGGCGGCGGCGTACCAGGCGCCGGGAGGCGCTTCACCCTGGTCGGGGGCGGACGGTAGGGGCGGAACGGTCATGACAGACCCGGTCATCTGGTCGAACGCCAGAGCCTACACCAGATTATACGAATGCAAATGTGGAAAACGCGGTGAAGGTTTAAACCTTTGGTTATTCGCCGCCTCTTATCGTCGCTGGAAAACGCAGTACGGGGACCAGCGATGATCAGCGTGTTTTACCTTACGGGGGCGCCGGGAGCGCAGAAGATCGCCGAGACTCAGCTCGATCCGACGCACAACGTGCCCGACGAACCCGTGTGGATCGACCTCTACCAGCCCACGCCCGATGAACTGCGCCTGCTGCCCCAGACGCTCAATATCGCCCTGCCCAGCCGCGAGGAAATCTGGCGCAACCACGCGCTCAACCGCATGTATACGCGCGACGGCACGTCGTACATGACGGCATCCGTGCTCGATGATGTCGTGGACGGCTGCGTGCCGGCGACCAGCGCGGTCACCTTCATACTGACACCCGATTTCCTGATTACCATCCGCGACATAGACCCGAAACCTTTCCTGAAATTTCAGGAGGATCTCCTGCTCAGGCCCCGGCGTTACCCGACCAGCGCCGACGTCATGGAGGGGTTGATGGAAGATATCATCACGCGCGTCGCCGGCGACCATGACCGGGTGATCAAGGGGCTGGACGACCTGTCCCGACGCATCTTCGCCGACAAGGCGTTTGACGGCCAGCGCGGTAATCCATCGTTGATCATGCGGGGCGTCCTGAAGGACCTCGGTTTCACCGCCGATCTCAACTCGAAAATACACGAGAGCACGCACAGCCTGCTGCGGCTGCTGACCTATTTCAAGGACGACCACGACCCCGACAATATCGCGATCGGCCGCGACGCCGAACGGCTGATCAAGGATGCCCGCAGCCTGGCCGACCAGTCCGCCTTCCTCAACGAGAAGTTCAACTTTCACCTGGAAAGCGCGCTGGGCATGATCAATGTGGAACAGAACCTGATCGCCAAGATATTGTCGGTCGTGGCGCTGATCTTCCTGCCGCCGTCCCTGGTCGTGGGCTTCTACGGCATGAACTTCGCCGACATGCCGGAACTGCACTGGAAATACGGCTATCTGTTCGCCATCATCGTCATGCTGGTCTTCGCCATCCTGCCGTGGGTGTATTTCCGTTACAAAAAGTGGCTGTGATGCTGACAGCAGATGGCGGCGAGTCGCGGGATAAGGCGTCATGGACGCTGTTTTCTACGACATAGTCTCGACGCCCCTGGGGGCTGTGACGGCCGCGGTCGACGCCGACGGCGCCCTGATGGAGTTCCACTTCATGGGCGAATCCCGGCATCCGGCGAAACTGGCCCGCCCCGAGGCGGCCGAGCACGGGCCCGGGCGTTTCGACGCGGTCCGGCGTCAGGTCGACGAGTTCTTTGCCCGCAGGCGCGAGACCTTCGACCTGGTGCTTAAGCCCCAGGGCACGCCCTTCCAGCAGAAGGTTTGGCGCGCCCTGTGCGATATTCCGTTCGGGCGCACGATCTCTTACCAGCAACTGGCCATCGCCATCGGCGATATCAACGCCATGCGCGCCGTCGGCGCCGCCAACGGCAGGAATCCGATCTGGCTGATCATTCCCTGCCACCGGGTGATCGGCAAGGACGGTTCCCTGACTGGCTATGGCGGCGGGTTGCCGCTCAAGCGCGCCCTGCTCGACTTCGAGACGCCGCGATTGCTTTGAGACGTGTGAGGCCGTAAACAGGTCGCCGAAATCCAGGGGTTCATCATGATCAGGTTCGCCGTTTCCGCTCTTGTCGTGCTTGCCGTTGCCGGAGGGCTTTCCGGATGCAATCGCAGCAGCAACGCCCAGGATGGCCAGGACATGGTCATGGCCGAGCCCAGGGAATACACGGCCGCCGAAAAGGCGGCGATCCAGGCGACCTTCCCCGCGCCCTTCAATACGGCCGATCTTGAGGCCGGTGAAAAGCAGTTCAACAAGTGCCGCGCCTGCCATACCATCACGCCGGACGGCATGAACATGACGGGCCCGCATCTTTACGGCGTCTTCGGCCGGCATTCGGCGACGGCGAAGGGCTATACCTATTCCGACGCCATGATGAAGCATAACGTCACCTGGGATTTCAAGACGTTGGACGTCTATCTTGCCGCTCCGCAAGAGGTCGTCAAAGGCACCAAGATGGGCTTTATGGGGCTTCCCAATGAGACGGACCGCCACAACCTGATTGCCTATCTGGCGCTGGAGACGCAACCGCACGATGCGGCGGCCGTGGCCAGCGCGTCGGCGTCGAAGTAACCTGCACCTCCCCGTTTTCGCAGAAAATGGGGAGGGGGACCGCACGAGGAGCCTTTTGGGCGACGAGATGTGGTGGTGGGGTTTCTTGCTTGCTTGGAAACACCGACGACAGAAAAGAAGGCAGGAAACCCGACCATCACTGGCCGCCCCTCTCCCTCATCCCCTTCGCCAAGGCTCCGGGGCACGGGGACGTGCATTATGCGTCATACCCCGGCATTTCGCGGTCCAGCCGCCTGAGCACCCCCGGCCACACCAGAACCCCGACAAAGCCCACCCCGCCCGACAGCGGCGCGACCTTGTCCTGCACCGCCTGCCCCACTTCGAGCACGCCCTCGCGGCCGGCGGACAGGGCCGCGATCTGCTGGCGGCAGGCCTGTTCCAGGAAATAGATCTCGGTGAAGGCTTCGCCCGCCGTCATGCCCCAGGCCAGCGAGCCGTGGTTGCGCAGCATCAGGAAGCGCTTGGTCCCGATATCGCGGATCAGGCGTTCGCGTTCCTCCAGTTCCAGCGCCACGCCCTCATAGTCGTGATAGGCCAGTTGCGGGCGGATCAGCAGCGCGTTCTGCGTCAGCGGCAATAAACCCTCTTTTTGCGCCGACACGCCGGTCATCGCGTCCGTGTGCAGGTGGATGACGAAGTGCGCATCGGGGATGGCGCCGTGGATGGCGCTGTGGATCGTAAAACCCGCCGGATTGACCATGGACGGGCTTGCGCCGACCACATTGCCGTCGATATCGATCTTGACCAGGGCCGACGCCGTCATCTCGGGAAAGAAGACACCGTACGGATTGATCAGGAAATGGTCGCGGTCGGCCGGCGCGTAGGCGCCGTCCGCCTGCCGCACCAGCGAGTCCTTCGCCGGGACGCGCGCGGAAATGTGGGTGAAGATCAGGTCGTCCCAGCCGTACAGGGCGACGGCGCGGTAGAGCGCGGCCAGGTCGCGCCGGATCGTCCATTCGGCATCGCTGATATGGGCGCGTACCGCGCCGGGATCGTCATGGGCCATGGCTTCCTCCGTCATTTTTCGCGACTATGACGCCGGAAAACAGAGGCTGGCAATCGAAAAATCCCTGTTGCCGTAAGGGAAATCAGACGGCGGGCGACACAAAAAGGCGTCCGTCGGCGATCTGTTCGATCACCACGCGGTCTTCGGCCCTGAGCTGTGTTTCGCCGCCCGTCTGTACGGCCGGCCACTCCACGCCTTCGAACATGACGCGGCCTGTGCGTTCGCCGCCGGTTACGACGTCGAAGCCGCTCAGGACCTCGGCCTGCCGGCCAAGGAGCCGGGCGTGCGGTTCATTGATGTCGGTGACGGCCTGCGGGACGCGCAGCAGGCGCCGGGTCAGCAAGGCCATGGCAAGGCTGAGGGCCGCGAAGGTCGAAGCCTGGAGGACAAAGCCGAACGGCAGGCCGGTCAGGCAGATCACGGCGACGACCCCGGCGGCGGCGGCCGACCACAACAGCCATTGCGTGCCGAGAAAGATCTCGGCGCCCAGGATCAGGATGCCGAGGGTCAGCCAGATCCAGAAGGCCTGCGATCCCATGGGACCGATCAGGGCAACCGAGTCGAAGTCGAACATGAGCCGCCTCCCCTACCCGTTTGATCCCGTGGATTTTTTCGCGGCCGGGCGCGACGGCGGCGTCTGGCCGTCGCCCTGGGCCGAGCGGATCAGTTCGGCGATGCCGCCGATGGCGCCGCCGATCGAGGCCAGGTCCGCCGGCACGATCAGCGTCTTGGTGTTGTTGGATTCGGCGAAGCGGCCGAAAGCCTCGACATATTTCTGCGCCACGAAGTAGTTGATGGCGTTGACGTCGCCCTTGGCGATGGCCTGGGACACCATGTCGGTGGCGCGGGCCTCGGCCTCGGCCGAGCGTTCGCGCGCCTCGGCGTCGCGATAGGCGGCTTCGCGCCGGCCTTCGGCCTCCAGCACGGTGGCCTGCTTCTGCCCTTCGGCGCGGGCGATGGCCGCCTGCTTTTCGCCGTCGGCTTCGATGATCAGGGCGCGGCGTTCGCGTTCCGCCTTCATCTGGCGGGCCATGGCGTCGGTGATATCCGCCGGCGGCTTCAGGTCCTTGATTTCGATGCGGTTGACCTTGATGCCCCAGGGTGAGGTCGCGTGGTCGATGACGTTCAGCAGACGCGAATTGATGGCGTCGCGCTGCGACAGCACCTCGTCAAGCTCCATCGAGCCCACCACGGTGCGCAGGTTGGTCATGGCCAGCTGGGTGATGGCGTTGTCGAGGTTGTCGACCCGGTAGGCCGCCAGGGCTGCATCCATGACCTGAGTAAAAACAATGCCATCGACGCGGACATTGACGTTGTCCTTGGTGATGACGTCCTGCTGCGGCACGTCGAACACGCGTTCCTTCATGCTGACCCGCCGGCCGATCGATTCGACGAAAGGCGTCAGGAAGCTGATGCCGGGCTTGAGCGTGCGCGTGTAGCGGCCGAAACGTTCGACCGTGAATTCGTAACCCTGCGGCACGATCTTGACGATGGAAAAGACGATGAAAATCGCCAGCGCGAAGATGGCGATCGTAAAGGTTCCGAATATGGTCGGCATGCTAACCCCCTGTGATATCGGGATTATATGCCGGAATCCGCCAGCGCCAAAGCGCTATCACGGGAATGTCAAATCATGCGCTCTGGGCGGCCTGGAAGACGTCCTCGCCCAACAGAGACACGACGGTGTCTATCAGCTTGTCCATGACGATCGGCTTGGAAACATGGGCATCCATGCCGGCGGCCAGGCAGGCTTCGATCTGTTCCGGCAGGGCGTCGGCGGTCAGGGCGATGATCGGCACGTGCTTGCCTGGTGCTTCCGTCGAGCGAAACTGGCGCGTGGCGTCGATGCCACCGAGGCGCGGCATGTTCACGTCCATCAGGATCAGGTCGTAGTCTTCCATGCCGGCGTCGAGCGCCTCCTGGCCGTCGACCGCTTCGGTGATGTCGAAGCCGAAGGGTTCCAGGAACAGCCGGGCGACCTTGCGGTTCACCGGGTGGTCATCGACCAGCAGGATGCGCACGCCGTGCGGCAATATGTCTTCGGGTGCGATTTCGGTCGCTTCCTCGGCGGGCGTTTCGACTTCGCCGGCTTCGAACGTCATGACGAAGACCGAGCCGGCCCCCTCTTCACTGGTCACGCTCACGCTACCTCCCATGAGTTCGGTCAGCCGCCGGGTAATGGAAAGCCCCAGGCCGGACCCGCCGTATTTCCGCGCCGTCGAGGCGTCGGCCTGGCTATAGGCTTCGAACAGTTTGCCCAGGGCCGCCTTTGATATACCGATGCCGGTGTCGCGGACCTCGACGCGGACCGTATAGCCCGGCTTGTCGAGGTGCTTTTCGGCCGAGGCGACGACGCGGATGACGCCTTCGTTGGTGAACTTGACGGCGTTCGACACCAGGTTCGACAGGCATTGATAGACGCGCAGCACGTCGAACGACAGGGTCGTGGGGATGGTGGCGTCGATATCGTACTTCAGGGCTACCGGCTTTTCGCCGATCGTCGGCGCAAAGGTGTTGAAGACGCGCTCGATCATGTCCTTCATCGAGGCCGGCGTCGGCGACAGCTCGACCTTGCCCGCTTCGATGCGCGACATGTCGAGCACGTCATTGAGCAGCATCAGGAGGGTTTCGCCCGACTCGGCCAGGGTTTCGACCTTGGCGCGTTGTTCGTCGGTCAGGGTTTCGCGCTTCAGCGCCTGGGCCATGCCAAGCACGCCGTTGAGCGGCGTGCGCAGTTCGTGGCTCATCACCGCCAGGAAGCGCGACTTGGCGGCGTTGGCGGCTTCGGCGTGGTCGCTGGCTTCCTTGAGCTGCCACTGCATCCGGCGCATGCGCACGACCCAAAGGGCTGAGCCGGCGGCTATGGCGATCATCAGAAGGCCGATAGCGACCGCCGCGCCCAGCAACCAGTTGCGGAGCTGAACCTGCTGGTTCAGGAGCTTGGCTTCGGCGGTCTTCTTGTCGAGTTCCTTGCGAAGCGCCTTGTACATGTCCTGAACAGCGGCAATGCGCGTGTCATCGGCGGTACGGTTGATGTCGGACAGCAGTCCGCTGAGCTTGTCGAACGCTTCTTTGGGTCTACCTTCATCTGCGGTGATGAAGGCGTCGATTTCCCCGTCGACGAGGGGATTATGAGGAGCCATCGCTTCAGGCAAGTTGTTCATTATTGCCAAATAGTATTTGGCCTTCTCTACGTCTCCGGTTCTCGCATAAGCGACCACGAGCCATCGCAATTTTACAAAATCGCGAGTGTCTTTTATGATTCCGTTTCTGACAGGAGATTTTTCGAGACAGCGAATGACCTGGTTATAGTCATTGGCTCGCGTCGCAACGAATGCACAAAGCTCCTGATCCCATGGTGCCAAATCCACAATGTTATATTGTTTCACGTATCGCGCATAAATGGCCTGAAATCGACTTGCGAGTGTATTTTCGTGTGTTTCAGCAGCGAAAAACGCTAAGTCGTAGACTGTATCCATTTTTTGCAAAAAAAAGGTATTGTCTTGGGACAGGCGCGCCACCGATAGCATGTGTTCGGCGTAAGCATCCAAATCCCCTACTCGCAGCATGTTATACGCATAGGTTTGCTGCGCTAGGGACAGCATACCTGCCGCTTTAGGTCCCTCGGCCTGTAGCCGTAAAATCAACGTTTCTCCGATATCGATCGCCTGGGCCCATTGCTGGGCAAATTGGTATTGGCGTTCGCGTTCAAGAAGAACAATATTGTGAACTGCCGGGTCGGATAGATTTAAATATCCCGCCCAATCATCGTCAGTCATATCCTTGTAGATGCTAACTTCGTTATTGTACGCCTGAACCATGAATCTAGCAAGCATGTCCATCTGGCTGTCGCCTTCTTTGTGCGCAACCGCTTTTATACGCTCGCTCCAAGAAAGAAGCTTAGACTTGTTTTGAAAAGTCTTATATCCGTAAAGGACGCGCCAAAGGGCATAAATTCGGTCATCGCCTGATAAAGACAAAGCTCTTGTACCATAGACCTCGACTTCGTCAGGGGTATACGCAAACTTATCCTCCGAAACCAGGCGGTAGACTTCTTGTAGTTTTTGGTGCTGAGAAGAAACGGGCAAGGCCGAGTGGACCTCGGCGAGCGTAGGGGAAACCTGAAGAAATCCGGCATATAAAAAAACGACAAGTACCAAGATGCACTTGGCGATGGGCATTTTTTTGAAATGGAAATGATCCATGCCGTCTCTCAGAGTCATCGAAACGAACAAATCACCAAAATTTTAGGATTTACTTAAATTCGGCGCAAAACTTGCCGGAGTGAGAAGCGGGCGAGAAAAATCCCGCCCGCCGGCAATTCATTTGAGAATGATCGGTGGGACAGCCATAGCTTGCGAGGCGACGACGGACGAACCGGCAACCGCGGCGAGAGCGGCGGCGATGATGATAAGCTTTTTCATAGCTAAGTACTCCTTGAAGACCACAACACTTTGTTTCTCCGGCTTTTTGCCGGATTGAAGCCTCAAGAAGCGCACGTCCCCCTACAACTCAGGAGTTGTCTTCATCGTCGCCGCCTGATGGCCACAACGAGAAAGCATGGTAAAATCTAAGCTGCACCAACACTCGCTCGTTAAGGAAAAATTAACCATATTTTTATGCCTACCACAAGGCGAAAATATTGGCGGTTTATGGTGAATGTCGGTTGTGGAATCGTTTGATTCCTTGCTGCGCAAGGAAAATTACCGCGCCATACTTTTTCGTGATTTTATTATGACATCGCGCAAGTCGTCGCGGGAAACGAGGCGCAGGGCCTCTTCGATATTAACGAATCGCGCCTCATCGGCGTCGTCGGCGGCTACCGGATGACCGGACATGAATTTCGCATTATAGTCGAGCAGGACGTAGTGAAAGTCCGGTACTATGATCTCATAGACCTCGATCAGCCCGCCGATCTCGGCGGTAACGCCGGTCTCCTCGAACAGTTCGCGCACGCAGGCGTCGTGCAGCGTCTCGCCGCGGTCGACCTTGCCGCCGGGAATGGACCACTCCCCCCTTCGCGGTTCGCGGCCGCGTTTGATCAGCAGGACCTCGTCGCCGCGCCAGCACACCACGCCGACGGCCGGGATGGGATACTGTTTCGAATCATTAGGTTTTGTGGCTTGCAATGACGGGGTCTCTCGCTTAACGCATCGGCGAATCCCGCCGAACTTTAATCAAGGCCAAGCCGATGTCCACCGCCACCCTCGCCCCGTCAGACACGCCCACCATCGCGCCTGAAGTCATCGCCCGCATCAAGGCGGTCGTCGGCGACGCCGGCTGGAGTGACGACGCCAGCCGGCTGGACGCCAAGCTGACCGAATGGCGCGGCAAGTGGAAGGGCAATACCCCCCTGCTCGTCCTGCCGAAGTCGACCGAGGAAGTCGCCGCGGTCGTGCGCATCTGTAACGAAGCCGGCGTCGCCATTACGCCTCAGGGCGGCAATACCGGCCTGGTCGGCGGCCAGATCCCGTTCGGCGAAATCCTGATCTCGCTGGAACGCATGAAGCAGGTGCGCGACGTGGCGCCGACCGACGACACCATGGTGCTGGAAGCCGGCCTGTCGCTGCTGGAAGCGCAGCAGATCGCCGAAAAGGCCGGGCGTTATTTCCCGCTGTCGCTGGCAGCCGAAGGCACCGCCACCGTCGGCGGCGTCATCAGCACCAATGCCGGCGGCACGGCCGTGCTGCGCTATGGCGTCACGCGTGACCTGGTGTCGGGCCTCGAGGTCGTGCTGCCCAATGGCGACATCTTCCATGGCCTGAAGCGCCTGCGCAAGGACAATACCGGCTATGACCTCAAGCAGCTGTTTATCGGCGCCGAGGGCACGCTGGGGATCATCACCGCCGCGTCGCTGAAGCTGTTCCCCATCATGAATTCGCGCTCGACCGCCATCGTCGGTTTCGAGACGGCGCAGAACGCCATCGACCTGCTGGTCCGCGCCAAGCAGGAGACCGGCGGCCAGGTCGAGGCCTTCGAGCTGATGGGGCGCTACGGGCTGTCGCTGGTGCTGAAGCATATCCCCGACACGCGTGAGCCCCTGGCCGGCGAATATCCGTGGTACGCCCTGATCGAGATTGCGTCGGGTGATCCCGAAGGCGCGGCGTCCGCCATGGAGCGCCTCCTGGAGGCCGCCTTCGAGGAAGAGCTGATCGTCGATGCTACGATCGCGCAGAACGAAACCCAGGCGGCGGAATTCTGGCGGTTGCGTGAGGATCATTCGGCCGCCGAAAAGGCCGAGGGGGCGGCGTGGAAGCACGATATCTCGGTGCCGTTGTCGCGCATGGCGGAATACATCCTTGAGGGCGAAAAGGCCGTCCAGGAATTCCTTCCTGGCGCGCGCCTGGTGGCTTTCGGTCACGTCGGTGACGGCAATGTCCACTTCAATATCATCGTGCCGGAAGGCATGGATCCCGCTGAATTCAATGCCATGCGCGACGCCGGCGCCAAGGTCGTCCACGACCTGGTGCACAAGTACGAGGGCTCGATCTCGGCCGAGCATGGCCTGGGCCGCATGAAGACGGCCGAAGCGCTGCAGTACAAGGACCCGGTGGCCGTGGCTGCGATGCAGGCGGTGCGCGCGTCGCTTGATCCCAAGCGGATCATGAACCCGCATGTGTTGTTCTGATCGACGGCCTGCGCTTCCTTGCACCTCCCCGTGCGAAGCATGGGGAGGGGGACCGCTCGAATGAGCGAAGCGAATGAGGTGCGGTGGTGGGGATTCTTGCTTTCTTTGCCTCATCCTGCAGCTCAAAAGGCAAGTAAGAAACCCCACCACCGCATCTCGTCGCCTGAAGGCTCCTCGTGCGGTCCCCCTCCCCATCGCTTCGCGACGGGGAGGTACAAAAAGAAAACGCGGCCGGAGCGATCCGGCCGCGTTTGTGTGTTGGGGTGTCGCCCTGCCTTACTTGGCCGAGCCGATGGCGGCCTGCGCCGCCGCCAGACGCGCGACGGGAACACGATACGGCGAGCACGAGACGTAGGCCAGGCCGATGGCGTGGCAGAAGGCGATCGAAGCGGGATCGCCGCCGTGTTCGCCGCAGATGCCCATCTTGATGTCCGGGCGCGTCGTCTTGCCCTTTTGCGAGGCAATCGAAATCAGGGCGCCGACGCCGTCCTGGTCGAGGCTGACGAACGGGTCCTTATCGAAGATGCCCTTTTCGATATAGGGGTTCAGGAAGCGGCCCGAGTCGTCGCGGCTGATGCCGAAGGTCGTCTGCGTCAGGTCGTTGGTGCCGAACGAGAAGAACTCGGCCGACTCGGCCAGCTTGTCGGCCAGCAGCGCGGCGCGCGGCAGCTCGATCATGGTGCCGGTCTTGTAGGCGACCTTTGTGCCGGTTTCCGTGAAGACTTCCGCGGCGATGCGGTGCGTCATCTCCGTCAGCTTGGCCATTTCCTGGGACGTTGCCACCAGCGGGTGCATGATTTCCGGAACGGGCGTGCCGCCGGCCTTCTGCACCTCGACCGCCGCGTGGAAGATCGCGCGCAACTGCGATTCGTAGATTTCCGGGAAGGTGATGCCGAGGCGGCAACCGCGCCAGCCGAGCATCGGGTTGGTTTCCGACAACTCCTTGGTGCGCTTGTACAGCTTGTCGGCGCCGACGCCGGTAGCTTCGGCGACGTGGCGGATATCTTCCTCGGTATGCGGCAGGAATTCGTGCAGCGGCGGATCGAGCAGGCGCACCGTCACCGGCAGGCCGTCCATGATCTGGAACAGCTCGGCGAAATCCTTCTGCTGCATGGGCTGGATCTTGGCCAGCGCCTTGCGGCGACCGGCCTCGTCGTCGGCCAGGATCATTTCACGGACGGCGGCGATGCGCTCGTCGTCGAAGAACATATGCTCGGTGCGGCACAGCCCGATACCCCTGGCGCCGAAACCCATGGCCGTGCGCGCGTCGGCCGGCGTTTCGGCGTTGGCGCGGACCTCAAGGCGCTTGAACTCATCGGCCCAGGCCATGATCTGGTGGAAGTCCTCGGAGAATTCCGGTTCGATCATGCGGACGGCGCCCTTGATGATCTCACCGGTCGAGCCGTCGAGCGTGATCACCTCGCCGTGGCGGAAGGTCTGGCCGCGCGAGACGAATTCGCCGCGGTCGGAATAGATCTGCATCTCGCCGGCGCCGGAGACGCACGGGCGGCCCATGCCGCGGGCGACAACCGCCGCGTGGCTGGTCATGCCGCCACGCGCCGTGACGATGGCCTTGGCGGCGTGCATGCCGTGGATGTCCTCGGGGCTGGTTTCGTCGCGGACCAGGATGACGTCCTCGCCGGCGGCCGCCAGGCGAACGGCATCGTCAGCCGTAAAGACGATCTTGCCGCAGGCCGCGCCGGGAGACGCCGGCAAGCCCTTGGCGACGATGACTTTTTCCGCCTTCGGATCAAGCATCGGGTGAAGCAGCTGGTCCAGGCTGGCCGGATCGACGCGCATCAAGGCCTCTTGCGGCGTGATCAGCCCTTCCCTGGCCATGTCGACGGCGATCTTGAGGGCGGCCTTGGACGTGCGCTTGGCGTTGCGCGTCTGCAGCATGAACAGCTTGCCCTGCTCGACCGTGAATTCGACGTCCTGGACGTCGCGGTAGTGGCGCTCAAGGATATCGACGGTCGACTTGAACTGCGCGAACACGTCCGGCAACGATTCTTCCATCGACGGCGAGCGCTCGCCCATCTCTTCGCGAGCGCGCCGGGTCAGGGCCTGCGGCGTGCGGATGCCGGCGACGACGTCCTCGCCCTGGGCGTTGAGCAGGAATTCGCCGTACAACTCGCCCTCACCCGTCGACGGGTTGCGGGTGAAGGCCACGCCGGTCGCCGAGGTGTCGCCCATATTGCCGAAAACCATCGACTGGACGTTGACGGCCGTGCCCCAGTCTTCGGGGATGTCGTGCATCTTGCGGTAAAACTTGGCGCGGTCGTTCATCCACGAGCCGAAGACGGCCTTCACGGCGCCCCAAAGCTGGTCCTTCGGGTCCTGCGGGAAGTCGTGGCCGAGTTCGTTTTTGACCATGTCCTTGTAGTCGGCGACGATACGGCGCCAATCCCTGGCGGTGATGTCGGTGTCGACATGCACGCCCAGACGGTCCTTGTGGTCATCCAGGATGTCTTCGAAGCTGTGGTGGCTGACGCCCAGCACGACGTTCGAGTACATGGTGATGAAGCGGCGGTAGCAGTCGAGCGCGAATCGTTCGTCGCCGGTCAGCCTGGCCAGGCCGTCGACCGTCGCGTCGTTGAGGCCGAGGTTCAGGACCGTGTCCATCATGCCCGGCATGGAAGCACGGGCGCCGGAGCGGACCGAGACGAGCAGCGGGTTGTCGACATTGCCGAAGCCCTTGCCGGTCGTGCGCTCAAGCTCCGCGAGCGCGCGTTCGACCTCGGCCACCAGGCCTTCGGGCAGTTCGGAATTGTTCTTGTAATAGTGGACGCAGGCTTCGGTCGTGATGGTAAAGCCCGGGGGCACCGGCAGATTGAGGGACGACATTTCGGCGAGGTTCGCGCCCTTGCCGCCCAGCAGTTCCTTCATGGTCGCGTCGCCGTCGGCCTGTCCGGCGCGGAAGGCGTAAACCCAATGCTTGCTCATGAACTTTCCCTCTTCATTCAAGCCGTTATTGTTATCTATACGCTAGAGTCGAAAACTAACTTTTATGGTTATAAGTTTTCGATTACGGCCGCCCGTGGCATCAGACGACCTTACCCAGGTCCGCGACGGGCGCGGCCAGGGCAGCCACCTCGGCGAGAATGCGCAACCGGTTGGCCCGCACATCCGGGTCTTCCGCATTGACCAGCACTCCGTCGAGGAAGGCGTCGACATTTTGCCGCAACGCAGCAAGACATTTCAAGGCCTCAAGATAATTTTCCTGCGCGAGCGCTGCATTTGCCGCAGCCTTCTGCACGCGGAGCTCGGCAATCAGGTCGCTTTCGACCCCCGGAGCATCGCTCGCCGCCACGGGTTCGCCAACCGGAAGGGCGCCCTTTTTCGCCTCGGCGGCCAGGATATTGGCGACGCGCTTATAGCCGGCCATCATGTCTTCGCCTTCCGGCGCCATCAGAAGCGCGGTGTCGAGCGCCGCGCATTTCAGCGTGACGCGGACGACGTCGTCGTCTCGGTTGGCCAGGACGGCTTCAATGATATCAAAGCGTTGTCCTTCGTCCTTCAACTGAACCTTGATGCGGTCGACGAAGAAGTCGAGGATTTCGGTGCGGACGGTTTCGAAGGGTTTGAAATGGGCCGGAACACCGCCGAGGTGGGCATACCAGGCCTCGACCAGCTCGCTTAAGGACAGGCGCGCATTGTGTTCGCGCAGGATGCGCAGGATGCCCAGCGCGGCGCGGCGCAGCGCATAGGGGTCTTTCGATCCCGTCGGCTTTTCGTCGATGGCGAAGAAACCGACCAGGGTGTCTATCTTGTCGGCCAGGGCCACGGCGGCGCTGACCGGGTTTTCCGGCACCGAATCGGACGGCCCCTGCGGCTTGTAGTGCTCGCGGATGGCGTTGGCGACGACCGGATCGAGGTCCGCGGCGTCGGCATAGTAACCGCCCATGACGCCTTGCAGTTCCGGGAATTCGCCGACCATCTTGGAGGCCAGGTCGGCCTTGGCCAGGCGCGCGGCCTCGGCGGCGACTTCGGCCGGCGCCTTGACGAAAGGCGCGATATGGCGGCTGAGCGCGACAATGCGCTCCACGCGTTGCGCCATCGTCCCCAGCCTGGCCTGGAAGGTCACGCCCTCGAGGCGCTTCAGCCAGGCGTCGAAATTGCCGGGCTTGTTGTCCTCGGTCCAGAAGAAGACCCCGTCGGACAGGCGCGCCGACAGGACCTTGGCGTTGCCGCGCTTGATCTCGGTCCCGCCGTCGCTGGCGACCATGTTGGCGACGATGACGAAATGCGGGGCCATCTTGCCGGACTTCGCGTCGCGAACCGCGAAGTACTTCTGGTGCGTGCGCATCGAGGTCTTGATGACTTCAGGCGGCAGGGTTAGGAAGCGCGGATCCATGTCGCCCAGCACGGGCACCGGCCATTCGTTGAGGCCGGCGACCTCTTCCAGCAGGCCCTGGTCGTCCATCAGTTCGCAGCCCGCGGCGGCGCAGACCGCCCTCGCCTTTTCCAGGATGACCGCCTGGCGGTCGGCATGGTCGAGGACGACCGAGTTTTCCAGCAGGCCCTGCCTGTAGCTTTGGAAATCCTTGACTTCGATCGGCTTGCCGGAGCCCAGGAAGCGGTGGCCTTCGGTCAGGTTGGATGCCTTGAGGCCTTCGAGTTCGAACGGCACGACAGCGCCGTCGAACAGGAAGAGGATGCGCTTCAAGGGGCGCACCCAGCGGAAGGTCGAGGTGCCGGACCGCATCGACTTGGGCCACGGGAAGGCCGCGATGACTTCGGACAGCATCGGCGCGAGGACGTCGACCGTGCGGCGACCCGGCTTTTCGACGCGCGCCATCCAGACGCCGTTTTCCAGCGTCAGCTGGTCTTTCGTCACGCCCACCTTGCGCAGGAAGCCGGCCATGGCCTGTTCCAGTGCGCCTTCCTTCGGGCCCTTGACCTCTTCGCTGGTCGCGGGTTGGTCGACGGGCAGGCCGTCAACCACCAGGGCCAGGCGGCGCGGGCTGACATAGGCTTTCAGCGACGTATAGTCGAGGCCGGCGGCGGCAAGCTTCCCGCCCATCAGGCGTTCGAAGTCGCGGGCCGCGCCCGGCTGCATGCGCGCGGGGATTTCTTCCGAGAAGAGTTCGATCAGCAATTCAGCCATTTTTTTATCCCCTTACGCCGTGAGCCCGTCACGCTGTTCCTCTTGCCGCGCCCATTCCTGGGCGCAGGCCTTGCAGAGGTCGCGGATACGGCCGATGTAGCTCTGGCGTTCGGCCACGGCGATGGCGCCGCGGGCGTCCATCAGGTTGAACAGGTGCGAGGCCTTGAGCACGTGGTCGTAGGCCGGCAGGACCAGTTTGTAGCCCAGCGAGTTTTCGGTGTTCAGGATGCGCGTGACGTTGGCTTCCATGTCTTCGAACTGGCGCTTGAGCGTGGCCACGTCCGAAGCTTCGAAATTGAAGGCCGAGAACTGGCGTTCCTGCTCCTTGAAGACGTCGCCGTACTTGACGCCGTCATTGTTGAACTTCAGGTCGTAGACGTTGTCGACGTTCTGGAGGTACATGCACAGGCGCTCCAGCCCATAGGTCAGTTCGCCCGAAACGACGTCGACCTCGATGCCGCCGACACCCTGGAAGTAGGTGTACTGCGTGACTTCCATACCGTCGCACCACACTTCCCAGCCGAGACCCCAGGCGCCGACCGTCGGGTTTTCCCAGTCGTCCTCGACGAAGCGGATGTCGTGCAGGCTGGTGTCGAGCCCGATGGCCTTGAGCGAGCCGAGGTACAGGTCCTGGAGGTTTTCCGGATTGGGCTTCAGGATGACCTGGTACTGGTAATAGTGCTGGAGGCGATTGGGGTTTTCACCATAGCGGCCGTCGACCGGGCGGCGCGACGGCTGGACGTAGGCGCACTTCCATGGCTTGCGGCCGAGCGCGCGCAGAACCGTCGCCGGATGCAGGGTACCGGCGCCCACCTCGACGTCATAGGGCTGAAGGATAACGCAGCCCTGTTGCGACCAGTAATGGTGAAGCGTCAGGATAAGGTCCTGGAACGAAAGCGGTTCGGCAGCCATCGATACTTCCAAAGTGCGTTGAGCATCGCTCAGCGCACTTTGGCAAGCGCGCCAAGGTCCTAAGACTTGCGCGCCCGAGCCTATGCGAGGAGCCATGCGGCGATCGAGCTTAAAAAGTAAGCCCTGGGAATTTTGGCCGGACCATACTTAGGCGCGTTGTGCACCGCAAGCTAAAAGACTTGAAAATCAAAAGAAAGCTGGGGTTTGCGATAGAATCACGGTTGCCTTTGCAACATGACCGAGACGCGAAATCTCAAAACGAAAATCGCCGGAGTCGCGGCTGCATTGCAGCGCCCGGTGTCATGGCTTTTGCTGGGGCTGGGCTTTTCTGCGTCGCTGCCGTTTTTGCTGGTCGGCCAGACGCTCGGCTTCTGGATGCGCAGCGAGGGAATCACCCTGACCCTGATCAGCTACCTGACCGGCATCAGCCTGATGTACGGCCTGAAGGTGCTGTGGGCGCCGTGGATGGACCGCGTGCATTTGCCCCTGCTCTATCGCTGGCTGGGGCAGCGGCGGTCGTACATGCTTGTGACCCAACTGGTGCTGGCGGCGGGGCTTGTGGCGATGGCCGTGTTGGGCCCTAAGGCGCATCTGATCGGCTTCATGATCGCCGCAACCGTTGTCGCCTTTGCCGCGGCGTCGCAGGAAATCGCCATCGATGCCTGGCGTGTCGAAGAGACGAATTCACAGTCCGATCAGGCGCTTAACCCAAGCTTTTACAGTTTTGGCTATAGAACAGGCAGCCTGGTCACCAATTCGATCGTCCTGGCCCTGTCGGATCGCATCGGCTGGGCCAATTCCTACCTGGTGATCGCGGCGACGCTCGGTATCGGTGTGGTTTCGAGCCTGCTGGCGCCGCGCACCGCCGATGAACTGCGCCATACGGCCGAGGCGAAGTCGGCGAAGGAACTGATCGTGGAACCCTTCGCCAGCTTTGTCCGGCACCATGGCAAGGCCGCGCTGTCGGTCCTGCTGCTGCTCGCACTCTACCGCCTGCCGGACTACGTTATCGGGCCCGTTGTCGGCACCATGTACGAGGACACGGGATTGAGCGCGACGACGATCGCCGCCATCCGCGGCACGATCGGCCTGACCGCGTCCTATATCGGCGTCGTGGTGGGCGGCGGCTGCGTTCTTGCGCTCGGCCTCGAGCGCGCCCTGTGGCTGGGCGCCATCACCTGTCCGCTGACCAAGCTCGGCTTTGCCTGGATGTCGGTGGCGCACGGCGATATCGGTGTCTTTACCGGCGTGCTGATCGCCGACGACCTGTCGAACGGCATCGCCGAAACCGCCATGATCGCCTTTATGACGAGTCTCGCCAGCCGCGACCACACCCTGACCCACTACGCCCTCACCTATTCCGTCATGGCCTTTACGGGCAAGTTCCTGAAGCTGTTCGCCGGCCAGATCGTCGACGGTCTGACGCCGTCGCTGGGCTTGTTTCATGCCTATCAGGTCTTCTTTGTCGGGGCCGCCCTCATCGGCGTGCCGGCGCTGGTGTTGATTTGGCTTGTGCGACGAAAAGGCGTATTCTCACCGGCTTGACCGTATCGTATTTTTATCCGTTGCCGCGTTAGCGTCCCGAAAAACAAGTACCTGTAGTCTTGGGGAAATTCCGGTGAAAATTACCGACACCTTCATAACCGCAGCCGACGATTCGAACGCTGTCACGGGGCGCGTGCCGCCGGCGCGCGACGGCGACCGCACCATTGCCCGCCTGCATTACGATCTGCTGACAGAGCATCCGTACGAATTCGACCTCGATAGCTTCAATTTCGAAGTCTATTGCCTGAAGAACCACATCGCCCGTGAACACCGCGACGCCCATCGCGCCGAATTCTTTGCCAAGGGGCATCCGTGCATGCGCGCTTCTCCCCTGACCAAGACCTACGGCTTTGGCGCGCATTACGACGGCGCGGGCCGTATCGCCATCTATCCGGTCGATTCGAAGGCCTATGCCAAGTTCGTGGCTGACGCCGGTATCAAAAAGGAACCGGCCATGCGCTCCAGGCGTCCGTCACGAGAGCCGGCAGGCGCGAACCCAGGCGCGAGGCATCAGCCCTTCAAGCCTGCGGCTTAAAGTCCGGGCTTCGTCGTCGCTGCGGCAGAGGGCAAAGCAGGTCGCGCCCGATCCCGACATGCGCGCGAATGCCGTTTCCGGCTGGGCGTTAAGCACCATGAGCACGTCAGCGATTTCGGGCCTGAGGGCAATGGCGGGCGCTTCCAGATCGTTGCGGGTGGTTTCCAGCGCGTCAATCAACGCGCTGGGTGAAGAAATGTCGAAAAACGGCTGCTTTGCATCGATATTTTGGAACCCGTCTTCAGCGTCGTACTGGCGGAAAACGGCTGGCGTCGAACATTCGACTCCGGGATTGACCAGTACGGCCGGCATAGAAGGAAGCGAAACCGGAGTCAGTTTTTCACCAAAGCCCTCGGCAATCGCTGACTTCGCCCACAGGCACATGACGCCGTCGGCGCCGACAGCGCCGGCAAGCGCCTCAAGATCGGCGTCCGGCATGTCCGGTGCATATGTCCCGCGCAGCAGGTGAAGGACCGCGCCGGCGTCGGCGCTGCCGCCGCCGATACCCGAGGCCACTGGCAGGTTCTTGGTCAAACGGATATCGGCGGCAAGCCGCATACCGGCGGCCTGTTCGAAGCGCCGCACGGCCTTGACAACGAGATTGTCCTCCCCCGGGCTCAGGCCTTCGCCGAACGGGCCGTCGATGCGGAGGTTCAATTCCTCTCCGTAAGCCTTTGGCTGCAAAATAATTTCGTCCCCGATATCGGCGAAGACGACAAGGCTTTGCAGCGGATGATAGCCCCTGTCATCCGGCTGCGCGACGTGGAGATAAAGGTTGATTTTCGCCGGGGCGATCACTCGCTGGGTTTCGCCTTGGCCGGCGCCTTGTCGTTGAACGCCGTGGTTTCGGGTTTCGGAGCTTCGGCCGCCCTGGCGACCTCCGCCGTGGCGTCGAGCTTGGCCTTGATGGCCGCGACCGTCTTCGGCGTGACGTTCTGCAGGCCCAGCACGCGCTGCCATTCGTAGCGCGCCTCGGCGGTGCGGCCGAGCGCCTTGTAGACGTCTCCCAGATGCTCGTTGACCTCGGCGTCCGACGGCTCGAGCTGCACGGCCTGTTCGATATAGCCGAGCGCCTGGTCATAGTCGCCCAGCTTGTAATAGCCCCAGCCCAGCGAATCGACGATGGCGCCGGAATGGGGGCTGAGCGACATGGCCTGGCGCACCAGATCCATGCCCTCCTTGATATGCAGCCCACGGTCTATCCAGCCGTAGCCCAGGAAGTTCAGGATTTCCGGGCGCTGCGGATTGAGCGTCTTCGCCTTTTGAATAGCGGCTTCGGCCTTGTCCCAGTCGTCGATTGAATCGTAGGCGATGGCGGTGATGAACCACGCCTGCCAGGTCATGTCGCTTTCGCCTTTCGCGGCGATGCGGTCGTTGATGACCTTGAGCGCGGCTTCGTCCTTGCCCTGGTCGTGCAGCACGTCGGCCTTTTCGACCGTAAGCGTCAGGTCGTTCGGATTGGTCTTGAGGCCGTCTTCGATCAGCCCGAGCGCGGTGTCGTTTTCGCCGCGGCCGCGCAGCGACCAGATGCGGCGCAGGCCGGCTTCGGCGGCATAGGGCGAAGCCGCCGGCACTTCCGCCCAGGCGGCTTCGGCCAGGTCCGGCGCCTTCATGTCCAGCTCGGTCTGGCCGAGGAACAGGCGGGCGCGGTCGTTCGACGGATCGAGATAGAGCGCCAGGCGGAGGTCCGCCAAAGCCATTTCGCTGTCGCGGTCGCCGGAATAGAGGGTCGCCGACATGAGGAGCGCCTGGGCGATGCTGACCTTCAGGTCCGGCAGCGCCGCGGGCTTGTCGTCCGGGCCATCGAGGCGCGCCAGAGCGGCGCGGGCCAGCGGGTCGCCGGAGGTATCGACCAGGGTCTTCCAGATGGCGTGGGCCTCGTCCTTGCGGCCCTGGCGCTCCAGGAAGCCGGCATAGTCGGGACCGAAGACCAGGCTGGCGGCGCCGGGCTGATACAGGGCCTTGTAAAGCGCGTCGGCTTCGGCCGGCTGCTTGCGGATTTCATAGATGCGCGCGCGTTCGGCTTTCAGCAGAAAGACCAGCAGCGCGCCGCGTTCGGATGCGGCCAGGGTCGCATCGCCCGACGAATCGACCGCTTCGGTCCATTTTCCGGCCATGGCCAGGACATAGGGCCGCATCAGGGCGGCGGCGCGTTCATCGCCGCCGGACTTGGCATAGGCCTCGAGCATCGAAACGGCCGCTGCCGGATGGCTGTCGCGGACCGCCGTCGTCGCTCCGACGATGGTGGTCATCAGCTTGCCGGTCGCGCTGAGCGACGCCGTGGCCGCGCCCTTCGGCATCAGGCGCGCGGCGCCTTCGATGTCGCCGTTGAGAATGCTGACCAGAAAGGCCTTTTCCCGCAGGTCGACGTCGTCGGGGTCGGCGTCCGAGGCCGACGCCAGGGCCTGCGAGGCCGTGGTGAGGTCGCCCATATTCATGGCGAAGCGGCCGACCAGGTATTGCGCGTATGGGCTGGACGGCCGGGCGCCGAGATGCAGGACGAGGCCGGGGCGCACGCTTGTGGTGGAGGCTGCGGCCGGCTGGACCGCCAAACCGAGGGCGGCGGCCAGGACCGCCAGACTTACCAAACGCATTTTCACAGTGAGAGACCTGCCGCTAAAGTATGTACGCACCACCCAACAGCAAAACCCTTAACCCATCTTTACATGTTTGGATAGTTCGGACCGCCGCCGCCTTCCGGCGTGGTCCACACGATGTTGTTTGTCGGGTCCTTGATGTCGCAGGTCTTGCAGTGGACGCAGTTCTGGGCGTTGATCTGCAAGCGCGGTTCACGGGTTTCCAGGCCGACGATCTCGTACACGCCGGCCGGGCAGTAGCGTTGCGCGGGCTCGGCATATTTGGCGAGATTGATGTCGATCGGGATATGCGGGTCCTTCAATTTCAGGTGAACGGGCTGGTCTTCTTCATGATTGGTCGAGGAGATGAAGACCGAGGACAGTTTGTCGAAGGTCAGGACGTTGTCGTACTTCGGATAGGCGATGGGCTTGCATTCCGCCGCCGGGCGAATCGAATGGGCGTCGCTCTTGCCGTGCTTCAATGACCCCTGCCCCGTCAGCAGGCTGAAGCCGCCCAGCAGGTTGGTGACGGTCATCTCGACGCCGCCGATCAGCGTGCCCAGCGTCGTGCCGAACCTCGACAGGATCGGCTTGACGTTGCGGACCAGCTTAAGCTCACGCTTGATGTCCGAATGGTCGTAGGCGGTCTGGTAGCCGTCGAGCACGCGCGGCGGCGTGCCGGAATGGATCGCCTTGAAGGCGGCGTCGGCGGCCAGAATCCCGCTCTTGATGGCGTTATGGCTGCCCTTGATGCGCGGCAGGTTGACGAAGCCGGCCGAACAGCCGATCAGCGCGCCGCCCGGGAACACCAGTTTCGGCACCGACTGATAGCCGCCTTCGTTGATGGCGCGGGCGCCGTAGGCGACGCGCTGGCCGCCTTCGAGCGTGTCGCGGATCAGCGGATGCAGCTTGAAGCGCTGGAACTCGTCGTAAGGCGACAGATACGGGTTCTGGTAATTCAGGTGGACCACGAAGCCGATCGACACATAGTGGTCGCCGAAGTGATAGAGGAAGGAGCCGCCGCCGGTCTTGTCGTCGAGCGGCCAGCCGAGCGTGTGCTGGACCAGGCCGGGCTTGAATTTGTCGGGAGAGACCTTCCACAGTTCCTTGATGCCGATGCCGTATTTCTGGACGTCGCAGTCGGCGTCGAGGTTGAACTTGCGGATGACTTCGCCCGAAAGCGAACCGCGTGCCCCTTCGGCGAAGAAGGTGTATTTGGCGTGGAGTTCCAGGCCCGGCTGATAGTCCGGCTTGTGATGGCCGTCCCTGGCGACCCCGAACACGCCGGCGACGACGCCCTTGACCGCGCCCTCCTCGTCGTAGAGCACCTCCGAGCACGCCATGCCGGGATAGATCTCGACGCCCAGCGCCTCGGCCTGTTCGGCCAGCCAGCGCGTGAGATTGCCGAGGCTGCCGGCATAGCAGCCGTGATTGTCCATGTAGGCGGGCTTGGGCAGCCAGGAGATATCCATGGACCCTTGCGGGCCAAGATAGATGAACCTGTCTGCGCTGACCGGCGTATCGAGCGGCGCGCCGCGTTCCTTCCAGTCCGGAAACAGCTTCGATAGGCCGCTGGGATCGATGACCGCGCCCGACAGGATGTGGGCGCCGATTTCGGAACCCTTTTCCAGCACGGCGACGCTGATCTCGGCGCCGGCCTTTTCCGCCTGTTGCTTCAGCCGGATCGCCGCCGACAGCCCCGCGGGGCCTCCACCGACGATGACGACGTCGTATTCCATCGACTCGCGCGTGATCGCACCGGTATCCGCCATATGGCCATTCTCCTGACCGGGCGCGCCCGGCTTCTTGTTATGGCGAGGCCGTCAGCCTCTTTTGCTTTGAACTTTGCCGCCGGAATGCCTATGACGATCCGGCGTCCTTATCGATTACAAGTGAACCCCTCCGCCCATGGTCCCGACCGACGATCCAGCCTCAGGCGACGCGATCCGCGAGCTTGAAAGCTACCTCGCCTTCCTGGCCGACCACGACCTGGAGGAGGTTTACGAAACTGAGCCTCTTAATCGGACTCTCGCGGAAAATAAACCGCATTTCCCGCGTGCCGTGGCGGCAGGATCGCAAATCCCCGTGACAGGTGTGGCTGCGATGCCGCAGCCGGCCGTCCCGGTCAATGGCTTGCGACCGCAAAGCCTTGCCAACCTTGACCTTGGGGCAGCGGTTCATGAGGCAAAGAGCCGCGTGGCCCATGTGCGGACACTTAACGATCTTTATACCGAAATCGACGCCTTCCAGGCCATGCCCATGCGGCATGAAGGCGCCAAATCGCTGGTGCGCTTCCGGGGTGCGGAGGCGCCGAAACTTCTGGTCGTCGGCGAAATTCCCGACGCCGAGGAAGACGTGAGCGGCGTCGCCTTCGCCGGGCGGCCGGGCGCGCTGATCGACAAGGCCCTGAAGGCCGCCGGCGTGCTGGACGTAACCATGCTGGCGCCATGCGTGTTCTGGCGTCCGGCAGGCGGGCGGCCGCTGACGTCGGAGGATACCAGCCTCAACGCCCCCTTCCTGCACGCCTTTATCCGCCTGGCCGCGCCGCAGGCCATCCTGTTGCTGGGCGCGTCGGCCGTGACCAGCGTGCTCAACCTGGACCAGAGCCTGTCGAAGTTGCGCGGGCGTCCTGTTAGCTATACCGAAGGTGGAAATGCGCTGCCCGTGGTGGCAAGCTATTCGCCGGCCTTCGTGCTGCGGCAGCCGGCGTGCAAGGCGCACCTGTGGCGTGACCTTCTGCAAGTCGTTGAACTGGCTAAACTTTAGCCCGTTCTCAAGCGCTTGTGATACAACCGTCAGGGCATTTTGAGTTGCCTGTGACGCAGCGCACACATAAGTTTTCGATAAGGACAGATGGTAATGCAATCCTTACGGCATTGCCTGCGCGTTAATCTTTGATAAAGTCCTTATGTTAGGTTTCGGTTTTCCACGGCCCTGAGGTACTGTCTTGACTGTAGCCCACCGCCTGCTTTCCGGCTCACCGGACGTCCGACAGCGACGCCCTGATCGGCGACCTGTGGGCATCGCGTCGCCGTTCGGCGCCAGCCTTTTCGCCCTCGCCCTTGCCGCTTCGCCAGTCTGCGCGAAGGAAACGCACAAGGCCGAGGCCGAAAAGGCCGCGAGCAAGACGCACACGAAGAGTACCAAGACCGCCGACGCCGGCGAGGAAAAGTCTTCGAAGGCGTCCGGCAAGAAGACGACCAGGCTTGCGGCAGCCGACGACGACGACAAGTCGGAAAAGACCCACAAGTCCGGCAAGGCCAAGGCCGGCGACGAGGATGAAGGCGGCAAGGGCCGGAAGGGTTCGAAGCTCGCGGACGCCGACACGGCCAAGTCATCGAAGAAGGGCAAGTCGAAGACCGAGCTGGCCGACGACGAAGCCCCCAGGGCCAAGGGCAAGCATGGCAAGGCCGAGGTCGCGTCCGATGACGATGACGCGCCGAAAGCCAAAGGCAAGCACGTCAAGGCAACGGAAATAGCGTCTGACGACGATGGTGCCAGGCCGGCCAAAAAGGGGTCCAGGAAGGCAGAGCTTGCCGAAAAGGACGCGAAGGCCCGTGGCAAGCACGGCAAGGCCGAACTCGCCGCCGAAGATGACGATGATGCGAAGCCGGCCCGGAAAGGTGCGAAAAAGGCGGAGATCGCCGAAAAGGGCAAGCACGGCGCGAAAGCCGAACTCGCTGACGCTGACGCCCGGCCCGCGAAGGGGGCGAAAAACGCGAAGAAGGCGGACCTTGCCTCCAACGACGATGACGATGCTCCGAAAGCCAAGGCAGCGCCTGCGCCTGCGTCGGTCAGGCCCGCCGTCGTAAAGGTCGCGGTCAAGACCGTCCCGGCGCAGAAGCCGTCTACCTTCCCCATATCCCTGGCGTCGCTGGCGACTTCGCTGCAGCGCCTGCCGCAATCGCTGTTCAACCTGCCCGGACAGCAGGCCGCCACGCCTGCTCCGGTTCCGGTGAAAATCAATTCCGGACCCGTGCCTTACACGCGGATCCGCAACCAGAATGTCAATGCGACGGGCGTTCTAACGACGACCGATGCCCAGCTTTATCAGACGGCGTTCGCCCAGATCGACGATGGCGACTACGACGGCGCCGAGGCCACTCTGGCCCAGGTCAACGATCGCTCGCTGGTCGGTTACGCCGAATATCACAAGCTGTTCAGCAGCGGCTATACCGCCACCTACGAAGAACTGACCGCCTGGCTGTCACAATATGGCGACCAGCCTGTCGCCATGCGTGTCTGGACCCTGGCCAAGCGCAAGAAGCCGGCTGGCGCGCCCGATCCCGCCTTCCCGTCGCTGGCGGGGAATCAGGCGCTGGCCTCCGCTGCGGCCGCGGGTGCCCCGGGGGTTGCCGTCGAGCTGGCTGGGACGGGCAGCCTGACGCCGTCGATGAAGGCCGACTACAATCCCGGCGCGCCCCAGCTCGACAGGACCGATTCCGACCTGACGCCCAAGTCGGCGCGTTCCGCCTATAACAATGGCCAGCTGGAGCAGGCTGTCGTCCTGGCGCGCAAGATCGGCGACCACTGGGTGGCCGGCCTCGCCGACTGGCGGCTCAAGCGGTATGACCAGGCGATGGCTGAATTCAAGTTCGTGGCCACCGACCCCAGCCGCAACGCGTGGAGCCAGTCGAGCGGCGCTTACTGGGCCGGCCGCTGCGCGCTCAAGCTGGGCGACACCGCCGGCGCCGACACCTATTTCAAGATCGCCGCCAGCTTCCCCTTTACCTTCTATGGCCTGCTGGCAGAGGCGCGCCTCGGCGTCACGCCCGCGGTGGAACTGGCCAAGAAGGGCCTGCCTCCGACCTTCCAGGGCACGACGCGCGACGCGCTGACCGCGAGTCTCGATGACGATTTCGCCTGGACCAAGGACAACGCCCAGGCCCGCCGCCTCAATGCCCTGGTCCAGATCGGCCGCACCAGCGATGCTCAGGTCGAGCTGCAGAGCGCCATGCAAAAGGCCAGCGACGATACCGCGCGCGACCACTGGATGGCGCTGGCCGCCTACAACAACATTCCGGTCAGCCCGCTGACCAGCTCCGACCGCCTGTTCAACGCCTCGCTCTATCCGATCCCCAGCTATAAGCTGCGTGATGATGGCGGTGTCGACAGCGCACTGGTCTATGCCTTCGCCCGCAAGGAATCGAAGTTCAACGCCAATGCCAAGAGCTATGCCGGCGCCTATGGCCTGCTGCAGCTGATGCCGTCGACCGCGGCCCTGGTCGAAAACGATCCCAGCTTCAATGCCAGGCCGTCCAAGCTGCTCAAGCCCGCGACCAACCTGCGGGTCGGCCAGAAATACATCCAGCGCCTGATGGACTCGAAGCCGGTCGGCGGCGATCTCCTGCGCACCATCGCGGCCTATAATGGCGGTCCGGGCGTCGTGAAGGATGCCGTCACCTCGCTGGGTCCCGATGCCGATGCCCTGCTGGTCATGGAATCGATCCCGGTCGCCGAAACCCGGCAATATGTCGAGGAAGTCGCCGCCAACTACTGGATCTATCGCCAGCTGATGGGCAAGGAGACGCCCAGCCTGACCCAGGCTGCGGGCGACGCCAAGGTCATCGATCCGACTGCCGACGCCGATCCGAAGGACGTCGCCATGGCCGATACGGACGATCAGTAAGAGATTGCCACGGATGACACGGATTTGCCGCTTGCGCGGCAAGACGCGGATGGCACTTTACGCCGTTATTTCAGAGACTTAAGCGCTATGGCTCACACCTGCGGTCAGCGGTATGCCCGGATGGGAGGCACCGCATTTCAGGTTCCAACGACTTGCAATACCGTTCCCATTCCGACGACGGCCCCACCTTCTTGAATGTGCCACTCTCGGCCCGGATGGATTTCGCCTTCCAGGGCGGGCCATTTCCGAAGCCGCAGCAACACATTCATCGTCTCACCGGGCTGCAGACTTTGTCCGGCGGGGATCTCGATAAAGCCGATCGTCATATCGCGGTTCCCAGGCCCGAAAAAATTGTGATTCGGTCGGTAGCTTCCGCTCACCGGCGTTGTACGCCCGCCCTCCGTCGTTGGAAGCAGATAAATTCTTGCAAGGACTACAATGTAGTCGCCGGCCATAACCAAATTACGCCAGTCGCTTGACTGGCGGCTTGGGCGGGATGCCCAGCAGATAGAGCCCGAACTGCAAGGCGCGGCCCACCGTGCCGACAGCCCAGCCGCGCGCCTTGAAACGGCTGGCCGAAGTGCCAAGCGACACCGGAATGGGCCGCAGGCGGGCGCGACCGAGGCTCATCGACAGCGCCACTTCCTCGAAGGCCACCTGGTCCTTGTAGCCGCCGACGCAGTCGTAGAGGGCGCGCGAGATCAGCATGCCATGGTCGCCGCTCGGCAAGGCCAGGAAACGGGCACGCAGGGCGACGAATTCGCCCCACAACCTGGCCAGCAGCGACGGTTCCTCGAAGCGGATATGGAAATAACCGGCCTGGGCGGGGAAGTTGCGGACATGGTTTTCGACCGGATCGAGCCACCCGTCGCCAAGCTGTGAATCGGAATGCAGGATCATCAGCCATTCGCCGCGCGCTTCGCGGCAGCCCTGCCACAGTTGCAGGCCGCGCGCCGCGTCGGCGTGGACGATGCGGCACCCTGTAGACTCGGCGATTTCGAGGGTCGAGTCGGTCGATCCGCCGTCGACGATGACCACCTCCTTGATCAGCCCCTCGACGACGCCCGGCATCAGGGCGGTCAGGGTTCGGACCAGGTGATCTTCGGCATTGAGGGTCGGGATGACGACGGAAATCACGGACGCTACTTTCTTTTCAATTCTTGAAGAGCGGGCCTTCGGCCCTGAGGACCCGTATAGCACGAGTCGTCTCCTGAAACGCGAACTCAGCGGGAGAAAATCGCCACCAGTTCGACATGGGAAGACCACAGGAATTGATCTATCGGGGTCACCCTGTCCAGCGAAAATCCCGCGGCGGCAAGGATTTTTGCGTCACGGACAAAGGTTGTCGGATTGCAGCTGACGCCCACCACGCGCGACACGCCGGATTGGGCGATTTCCCGCGCCTGCGCTTCGGCCCCGGCCCGTGGCGGGTCGAAGACGACGGCCTCAAGGCCTTTCATCTCCGAAGCCAGCAGCGGGCGGCGGAAGAGGTCACGGACTTCGGCCGAAATGGCCTTCAGGCCCGGCGCCGTGGCGATGGCGGTCTTGAGTGCCCCGACCGCGCCTGCCGCACCGTCCGCGGCCTTGACCGAAGCGGCTTCGGCGAGCGGAAAGGTGAAGGTGCCGGCGCCGCAGAACAGGTCGGCGACGGTCTTTGCGCCCCTCACCGCCTCGACCACCAGCCGCACCATGTCGGCTTCCGACCTGGCCGAGGCCTGCAGGAACGAACCGGGCGGCAGGGCGACCTGCGCGCGGCCGAAGGTGACGCGCGGCTTGCGGGCCTCATAGAGGATGTCGTCGCCCATGGTGACGCGGGCGAAGTCGGCCTCGCCGGCGATCATGGCGATCTGCATGCAGGCGTCGGCCGACAGGCCGCCGCTTTTCGAGCGCTCGACGCCCGAAATATCGATATCGAGCCCGGTCTGCGACGCCGTGACATGCAGGATCGGCGCGGATTTCGGATGCTCGAAAAGACCGCGCGCCATCTCCTTCAACTGCGGCAGGGCGCGCACGATGGCCGGGTCGGCGATAGGGCATTCGACGATCGGCACCAGCGACCATGACCGGCGCATCTTGTAGCCGATCTCGACGGGGGCGTCCTTCTTCGGGCTCATCTTGCGCGCATGCAGACCGACGCGGCGGCGCGATGCCACGGGCGTCATGAGGATCGGCGCGACGTCGGTTTCCAGCCCGGCCCGCAGCAACTGTACTTCGACGACTTCGCGCTTCCAGGCGCCGTAGGCCTCCATCTCCCAGTGCTGGAGCGCGCAGCCCCCGCAGGCGGCGAAATGGCGGCACGGCGGCACCACGCGCCGAGGGCTGGACGAAAGAATCTCGAGGACCTCGACCCGCTCCTTGCCATCCTTGTCGCGGCTGGCCACGGCGCGGACGCGCTCGCCCGGCAGGGTCAGGGGAATGACGCGCCCGTCCCTTGTCAGGCCGTCGCCCTGGAATCCCACCTTGTCGATGTCGGCTTCGAATTCGGTCACGCGCGTTTTCCGTGTTATAGGGAGGCGTTCGCTTACGCCATGCCATATGAAAATCAACCCATTTTCGCCGCAATGGCTTTATAAGCGTAACCGTGGAGCGTACGATTCGAAGCCGGGTCGTTTCCGCTGTGAGTCGTTTTTTAGTCGTGCATCCCGTCCGAAAGCCGTTTCGCGCGTTTTCGGGATGCACTTAGGGGAGACATCATATGTCCAAGAAAACCGTCCTGAGTGCCGTTGTGGCCGCCATCACCGTGACCAGCCTGGTTGCCGGCGGCGTACCGTCCGCCGCCCTCGCCAAGCACAAGACCGCTGCCCAGATCCAGGCCGAGAAGGATGCCCGCCTGCGCCGCGAGGAAGAGCGCAAGGCGGCCTGCGAGCAGGAAAAGAAGGACAGCAAGAACAAGGGTGCCGTGATCGGCGCGCTGGCCGGCGCGGTCGGCGGCAATGTCGTGTCCGGCAAGAAGAGCAAGACGGCCGGCACAATCGCGGGCGCCGTCGTCGGCGGTGTGGTCGGCGCCAAGATGGGCAAGGACAAGGTGAAGTGCTGATCCGGGTTTGCTTCAGAACCTGATCGCTTCCTTACGCCGCTCCGGACCTCCGGGGCGGCGTTTTCATCTCCGGTTCATTAACCAGGTCCTAGCCTTTGCGCATGGAAGGCGCGGCAATCGGGCCGCACCTGGATCGGAGGCATAGCCATGAGTCCGTCCATTCCGAAGCCGGCCCTGGTGTTCGGCGCGGTCGGCCTGTTGACCGGCTTGCCGGCCCGCGGCCGCAAGGACCGTTCGCACCGTTGCCGTCTATCATACGGTTCCGCGGCCGGTATATCGCCATGTGACCTATGTCCGCCACGAAGGCCACTACGGATACCGCCATCATTGGCGGCGCTACGACTGGCGCGACGACTATTGAGAATGCCCGGACGGGCAGCGTTCTTTATTGAAATTTTGGCGCTGCCCGGGGCTTTCGGTATTTCGCGCCCCATCGAATGACCCGAATGTCACTGCGTCAACCTTCAGTTCTGCGTTTCCCCCGCCGCGCCGCCCGCGATTGCAGGGCGGCCTTTCCCGGAGACGATCATGTCCGCAAACGTCTATCTCGCGACCGGTTTCGCCGCCGCCATGGTGCTGGCGGCTTTACCCGCCCTGTCGCAAAGCCTATATGGCGACGACGACGACTACCGTCCTCCCCTTGCCGGCGCCGATATCTCGCACGACTACCTTCGCAACTATTACTACGACTACGAAGGCACGCCGCCCAGGGATCCGCGCGTCGGCGAGCAGGAAGGGTGGCGCGACGGCGTCCTGCATACGCCGCCGCGCGGGTACTGGCACCGCTGCGGCTGCTCGCGCGCCTGGTGGGGCGGCCGCTGGTACACACGGCCGCAACTCTATGATTACGGCGAACGGGTGTTCGATCGCGCCCGGCTCGATCATCGCACGCAGTACGAATACCGCTGGCCGCATCGCGACTGGTGACGGCTTGTCCGTTGGTCTCATACCAACGGTCAGAAAGAATGGCCGTTGGTATGGATATTTTTTGGCTCAGACGCCGCATTGGCGGCGGCGTGCGGTCGCATATGCCGATGTCATTCCTGCGCTTTACGGCTCACGATGGCGGCATATGAATGAAGATGAACGGAGTGCTCAAATGCCGTTCATCTTGCGGGGGTTACCATGGTTTTCAAGACAACGGCCATGCCGTTCATGAAGTTAGGAGACCCGTCATGATGAAAGCAAAGACCCTTACCCTGGCGCTGCTGGCGGCCGGCGCGGCCG
>CAKZJB010000060.1 GCA_936940865.1 uncultured Asticcacaulis sp.
GCTGAAAAAAAACGAATACCGACGGTCATTCTTTATGGCCGTTGGTATTATATGATTTCATTTATTTTTTTCCTTCCCCGTTCACGGGGAAGGTGGCACTCGCAAAGCGAGTGACGGAAGGGGGATACCGTAAAAATCAAAATCACCGGCTTATCCGGCAAAGTCGTAGCGTGTCGCGGCTTTAGGCCCCGGCCTTGATCGCTTCGCGCGACTGCGCCAGGAATTCGGCGGCCTTCACACGGACCTCGGATTCGCGGATCACGATGTTCGACGCGGTAAGATCACCCAGAATCTTGCGGATGACGTCT
Organism: uncultured Asticcacaulis sp.; assembly: GCA_936940865.1. Classification (GTDB taxonomy): domain Bacteria; phylum Pseudomonadota; class Alphaproteobacteria; order Caulobacterales; family Caulobacteraceae; genus Asticcacaulis. Next base: position 309 of record CAKZJB010000060.1, read on the forward strand.
TCCTCGGCCGACTGGCCCCGGTCGAGGGCGCGCGCATAGGTTTCGATCGATTCGCCGCTCAGGCCCATCTTTTCGCCAGCCCACAGGCCGATCAGCCGGTTACGGCGCTGGGCAGCCAGGTACTCAAACCCTTCCGCGCCGTCGAGGCCAGTCACGGCTACACCAGTCACGGCGATGTCGGAAGAACGCGGGTCGATACTGGACATGGAGACAAACCTTTCAGGCGGGATAATGTTTTAAATCTCCTTAACCGTCAGCGCAACCTGCAAACCGACATTTACAGGGCAAAAGTTTTTGTTTATTTGCGGCGGCGAAGGGCATCCTTTAAGATGCCAGACCGTAATCACGGACGGACGAACCCTTTCCCGACAGCCTGACGGCCCGGTCCCGCCTCATTCCAGGCGCCTTGCCGTCATAAAGGCTTTTTCGCCGGGTCCGGAGCAATATTGCCGCCGTCTACTGGATTCGCAAAGTTGGAACCGCTGATGACCACCCGCCGCAAGAAAATCTACGAAGGCAAGGCCAAGATCCTGTACGAGGGCCCCGAGCCGGGGACCCTGATCCAGTACTTCAAGGACGACGCCACCGCCTTCAACGCGCAGAAGAAGGCCGTGCTGGAAGGCAAGGGCGTCATCAACAACCGCATCTCCGAATTCGTCATGACCAAGCTGACGAACATCGGCGTGCAGAACCACTTCATCAAGCGCCTGAACCTGCGCGAGCAACTGATCCGCGAAGTCGAGATCATCCCGCTGGAAGTCGTCTGCCGCAACGTCGTCGCCGGCTCGATGGCCAAGCGCTTCGGTCTGCCGGAAGGCCAGCAGCTGCCGCGCTCGATCATCGAATTCTACTACAAGAACGACGCCCTCGAAGACCCGATGGTCACCGAAGAGCATGTCACGGCATTCAACTGGGCCAACACCCAGGAGATCGACGACATCCTGGCCATGACCCTGCGCGTCAACGACTTCCTGTGCGGCATGTTCGCCGCCGTCGGCATCACCCTGGTCGATTTCAAGATCGAATACGGCCGGCTGTTCGAAGGCGACTTCTCGCGCGTCATCCTGGCCGACGAGATCAGCCCCGATTCGTGCCGCCTGTGGGACGCCCAGACGAACGAGAAGCTGGACAAGGACCGCTTCCGCCGCGACATGGGCAATGTCATCGAAAGCTATACCGAGGTCGCCAAGCGCCTCGGCATCATGGGCGACATGCCCAAGGTCATTGAAGGCGGAATGCAATAATGAAGGCGAAAGTTCACGTATTCCTGAAGCCGGGCGTCCTCGACGTCCAGGGCAAGGCGGTCGAAGGCGCGCTGCACGGCCTGGGCTGGGACGGCGTCTCGAACGTCCGCGTCGGCAAGGTGCTGGAATTCGACCTGAAGGCCGCGTCGGAAGATGAGGCGAAGACCGAACTCAAGGCCATGTGCGACAAGCTGCTGGCCAATACGGTCATCGAATCCTACAAGGTCGAGGTCGCCTGAGCATGAAAGCCGCCGTCCTCGTCTTCCCGGGTTCCAACTGCGACCGCGACTGCAAGACGGCCGTCGAAACGACGGTCGGCGGTAGCGTCGAGATGGTCTGGCACCAGGAAAGCACCCTGCCCGCGGGCCTCGACCTGATCGTCGTTCCAGGCGGTTTTTCCTACGGCGACTACCTGCGCTGCGGCGCCATGGCGTCGCTGTCGCCGGTCATGGCGGCGGTCAGGGCCGAGGCCGAGCGCGGTGTCTCGGTCTTAGGCATCTGCAACGGCTTCCAGATCCTGTGCGAATCGGGCCTGCTTCCGGGGGCGCTCCTGCGTAATGCCAAGCTGAAATATGTCTGCAAGCCGATCGAGCTGACCATCGAGAACCGCAAGACGCGCTTCACCAGTGCCTACGGCAACCAGCAGACCGTGTGGATGACGCAGGGCAATGGCGACGGCAACTTCTTCGCCGATGCCGATACGCTGAAGGCCATAGAGGACAACGACCAGGTCGTGTTCCGCTACGTCGAAAACCCCAACGGTTCGGTCAATGATATCGCCGGGATTATCAACAAGGCCGGCAATGTGCTGGGCATGATGCCGCACCCCGACCGCGCGTTCGAGCCGGCGCTCGGCTCCGCCGACGGCGCGCCGATGTTCCACAGCCTGGTCGCGGCGTTGCAAGTGGCGTGATTTATACCTCCCCGTGCGGAGCATGGGGAGGACCGCACGACTGAGCCGCAAGGCGAAGGAGATGGGGTGGTGGGGTTTCTTGCTTCCTTCCGCCAACAGCGCTCTGAAAAGTAAGCAAGAAACCCCACCACCACTCGCTTCGCTCGCGGTCCCCCTCCCCATTCGTTCCGAACGGGGAGGTATAAAAAGCCGTGGGTGACGAAACACGGCTAATCGGCTATCAGGTACGGATGAAACAAGTTCTTCCCGTACTCGCCCTCGCTGTCCTGGCCCTCGTCGCCGGCTGCACGCCCCATCCCGCCAAGCCTGAGAAGCCCAAGCCCGGCTTTGCCGCAACGGCATGCGCCGAAAGCTTTGCCGGCCTGCCGAACAAGGTCGACTGCGGCACCATGACGGTCGAGGAGACGCGCGGGTCGAACAATGGCCGCCTGGTCAGCTTTCCGGTCGTCATCGTCCACGCCACCGACGCCAATCCGAAATCCGATCCCGTCATCTACCTGCACGGCGGTCCGGGCGGCAGCCTGATCAAGGGCCTGGCCGACCGGCTGCGCGCCGGGAAGGTCCCGCTGACGGCCGATCGCGACTGGATCTTCTTCGACCAGCGCGGCACGGGGCAGGCGACGCCGCTGCTCGACTGCGGCGCGGCGCCCCTCTCCGACGCCGGCGTGACCTCCGACGAAGGCGTGGCCACCCTGAAGGCCTGCGGAGAAAAGTTCACGGCGCAAGGCGTCGACCTGTCGCAATACAACAGCGCCGTCATCGCCAGGGATATCCGCGACCTGCGAGCGGCCCTGCACATCACCACCTACAATCTGTTCGGCGTCTCCTACGGCACGCGCGTCGCCATGGCCGTCATGCAACACGATCCCCAGGATTTGCGCGCCGTCGTGCTCGATTCGGTCTGGCCGCCGGAAGCCGCCGCGACCGCGCCCCTGCCCGGCCTGGTCTCGCGCGAGGTGCGCCAGATCCTGACGCTCTGCGCCTCGGACACCGCGTGCAACGCCGCCTATCCAGACCTTGAGCGCCGCTTCGACGAACGGCTGACGGCATGGCTGAAAACGCCGGTTGTCAAGGACGGCAAGACCTATACGGCCGACGAGGTCGCGGCCTACCTGCTCGATGCCGTCTACGGCACCGACAGCGCCCGCGCCCTGCCGTCGTCGATCGACGCGCTCATCAAGGGCGACTATTCCGACCTCGACCAGTTCCTGGTCGAACAGAGCGGCTATGTCGAAGGCCAGTTCTTCAACCATATGTGCAAGGAAGAATTCCCGTTCGAAAAGCCTTCGGCCGTCGAGACGGGACTGGACGAAGCCGATCCGATCGCCGAGGCCACGGCGCGCGACGTCCGCCGCTTCTTCCCTGTCTGCCAGGGCTTCAAGGTCGGCGCCGCCGATCCGGTGGAAAACCAGCCGCTGACCAGCGACGTTCCCGCCCTGCTTCTGACCGCCGATATCGACGCCGGCTGCCCGACAGAACTGTCGGACGCGGCGGTCAAGCGGCTCAGCCACGGCGCCCATTTCAACTTCGCGAATCGCACCCATGGCGTCAGCCGCCAAAGCCCGTGTGCCCGCGCCATGATTGCCCGGTTCCTGACTACGGCCGACGCCCACGTCGACGCGACCTGCCTGCCTAAGGACCACCCGAAGTTCGAGTTTATCCTTCCGCAAGGAAAGTCTCGGGGATTGCCGCAATAATTCCACAATTGGCCGTCACCACTGCCGCGCTCGACCCCGGGGGCGGTGTTGAGGCCATTTGAGGAAGCCAGCCTTTGCAAGATCCGGTAACATCACTCGTCGTCACCCTGTTTTCTGCACCGGGCGTCGCCCTGTGGCTGGCTGGGGGCATTCTGGCCATTGCAATCGGTTTGATTGCCCGCGGCGCATGGACGGGCTATCGCCCCTTGCGCATAGCGTTGAACGATCTCTGGAACAAATTGGCCGGCCTGAACCTGAACAGGCTCGACACGACTCAGTTCGAGGCCGTCGACCGGGTGTTTACGCATGGCGCAATACCCGTGCTGACCGGCGGGTGGTCGCACTACCGCAGCCTGCTGACGGTCCAGGCCGATGGCCGGCTGGCGACCTCGATTCGCGCGGCCGACGCCTTCGACCATCTCGACGAACCTGCCCGAACGCTGGAATGGTGGGCCAACATCCTGGTCGCCACCGGCCTTGCCGTCACCTTCCTGGGGATCGTCGCCGCCCTGTCCGAAGCCACGGCGACGCTGGGCCAGGGCGGCGCCACGGCGGCCGAAGGCGCGCTGATGGGCCTTCTGGCCATCGCCGCCACCAAGTTCTGGACGTCGATCGCCGGCGTCATCGGCTCTATAATCTTGCGTGTTACCGCCCGTTTCTGGCGAAAGGCCATCGAAACCGAAGCCCACCAGGTATTCACGCTCCTTGATAAGGCCGTCACCTTCATGCCGCCGGAAAAGGCCCTGCTGGAACAACTGCGCAGCCTGAACCGCATCGAGACAGCCCTGTCCGACCGCGCCGCCAAAGAGGCCGCCGAATGAGCGCCTTTCTCCGCCGCGCCGCGTCCGCGCGCGCCGAAGGCGCAGAAGGTGAAAGCGACTACATCGCCATGACCGACATGATGGTCGGCGTGCTGTTCATCTTCATCATCATGCTGAGCTTCTTCGCGCTCCATTACCAGAAGGCCACGGCCTCGCTGACCGGCGCCAAGGACGGGCAGACGGCCGCCCTGCTGCAGGTCGCGACTGCGCTGAAGGCCGAACCCGTCCAGGTCGAAATCGACCGCGCGGCCCATGTGGTCTGCCTGCCGGGCAGCCTTGTTGGCGACGACAGCCCGGGCGAAAGCCGGCATTGCTTCGCCTACAGCGCGACGCCAAAGTCCCCGCCCAAGCCGACCGACACCAAGGCGCAGATCGCCGCCGCCGACCAGGCCGGCTTCATGGGCGGCCTTGAAGGCGAAATCAAGGATACGCCGGTCCCCGCGACGGTCAATCTCGATGCCGGGACCCTGTCCTTCCCGGCCGACACCCTGTTCGCGCCAGGCACGGCTACGCTGACGCCCCAGGGCCAGGCGACGGCCGCCAGGGTCGCCCAGAGCCTGTCGACACGCCTGCCGTGCTTCGGCTACGGCGTGCCGGCCACCGGCTGCGACAACGAGGCGCACATGGCGGCGGTGAACGTCCAGGTCGATGCCCAGTTCGATGCCTTCACCGCCGAAGGCCGGGCCGCGGCCGCCCTGGCGCTGCAGCGCTCGGTCGTCTTCCACGATGCCCTGGTCGCGGCGGCGCCTGTACTCGGCCAGGTCCGCAACCAGCCCCCCGGCCAACCCGGCGATCCGCTGCTGCGCGTCTCGAGCTACCAGCAGTCGACGACCAATGCCGGCAGCCAGAACCTGAGTATCCAGTTTCACATGGCGAACTGAGCGGCAAAAGCCGCATTAATAGCTGACAGGGCGCGCGTAATCGGCTAAACGCGCGCCCATGAGCACCCAGACCGCCGCAAAGCCCAAGACCACCGCCGAACTCGCCGCCGAATTCGGTCTCAAGCCCGACGAATATCAGGTCATCCTGGACCGCCTGGGCCGGGAACCGAACTATGTGGAGCTGGGTGTTTTCAGCGTCATGTGGTCCGAGCACTGCAGTTACAAATCCTCGCGCAAGCAGCTGCGCAAATTCCCGACGACGGGCCCGCGCGTCATCTGCGGTCCGGGCGAAAATGCCGGTGTCATCGATATCGACGACGGCCAGGCCTGCATCTTCAAGATGGAAAGCCACAACCACCCGTCCTTCATCGAGCCCTATCAGGGCGCGGCGACGGGCGTGGGCGGCATCATGCGCGACGTCTTCACCATGGGCGCCCGTCCGGTTGCGCTGCTCAACGCCCTGCGCTTCGGCGAGCCCGATCATCCCAAGACGCGCCGCCTGGTCGAAGGCGTCGTGGCGGGCATCGGTGGCTACGGCAACTGCGTCGGCGTGCCGACCGTCGCCGGCGAGACCAACTTCCATGCCGGCTATAACGGCAACATCCTGGTCAATGCCATGTGCGTGGGCCTGGCCGACGCCGACAAGATCTTCTATTCCGCCGCGCCCGAGCCCGGTCTGCCCGTCGTCTATTTCGGCTCCAAGACCGGCCGCGACGGCATCCACGGCGCCACCATGGCCAGCGTCGAGTTTTCGGAGGACTCCGAGGAAAAGCGCCCGACCGTCCAGGTCGGCGATCCCTTCGCCGAAAAGCTGCTGATCGAAGCCACGCTGGAACTGATGGCTTCGGGCGCCGTCGCCGCCATCCAGGACATGGGGGCCGCGGGCCTGACCTCGTCGTCGGTCGAAATGGCCGGCAAGGGCGGCCTTGGCATCACGCTCGACCTCGACAAGGTGCCGCAGCGCGAAGAAAACATGTCGGCCTATGAGATGATGCTGTCGGAAAGCCAGGAGCGCATGCTGGCCATCCTCAAGCCCGGCCGCGAGGAAGACGGCTATCGCATCTTTAAAAAGTGGGGCCTGGACGCCGCCGTCATCGGTGAAACCAACACGTCCGGCCATATCGTGCTGAAGCACAAGGGCGAGATCGTCTGCGACCTGCCGCTGGCGCCCCTGTCGGATGACGCGCCGCTGTACGACCGTCCGTGGGTCCAGCCCGCGCTCGAGCCCGCGATCAGCCCCGCCTCGGTTGCGGCGCACGACCTTAATGACGCCCTGCTGAAAATCGTATCGTCCCCCGACCAGGCGTCGAAGCGCTGGCTGTGGGAACAGTACGACCGCCACGTCATGGCCGACACCCTGGCCGACAGCGCTACCGGCCACGACGCCGGCATGGTGCGCGTCCACGGCACCAAGAAGGCGCTTGCCGTGACGTCCGACTGCACGCCGCGCTACGTCAAGGCCGACCCGTACGAGGGCGGCAAGCAGTGCGTCGCCGAAGCCTGGCGGAATCTGACCGCTGTCGGCGCCGAGCCGATCGCCATCACCGACAACCTCAACTTCGGCAATCCCGAAAAGCCCGAGATCATGGGCCAGATCGTGCGCGCCATCGACGGCATGGCCGAGGCCTGCCGCGAACTGGCCTTCCCGGTCGTATCGGGCAATGTGTCGCTGTACAACGAGACCAACGGCCAGGCGATCCCGCCGACGCCGACCGTCGGCGCCGTCGGCCTGCTCAAGGACTACGACCAGCGCGTCGGCTTCAACCGCGTCCGTGCGGGCCAGGTGCTGATCCTGATCGGCGAGACCGTGGGGGAAATGGGCTCGACCCTGTATCTGCGCGAAGTCCTGAACCGCGAAGAGGGCGCCCCGCCCAAGGTCGACCTGGCCTGCGAAAAGAACAACGGCACCCTGGTGCGCCGCCTGATCAAATCGGGCGTGGCCAAGGGCGTGCACGACCTGTCGGATGGCGGCCTGCTGGTCGCGGCGGCCGAAATGGCGCTGGCGTCGAACATTGGCCTCGAGCTCAAGAACCCCAGCGACCTCAGCGATCACGTCTTCGCCTTCGCCGAAGACCAGGCGCGCTACCTTATCGCGGTCGACGAAGCCTCGGCGCACCTCGTCACGGCCCAGGCGGCCGAAGCCGATGTCCCTGCGGCGGTCGTCGGCGTGGCGGGCGGCACCACCCTCACCTATCCGGGCCTGTCGCTGGAGATCGAAACGATCCGCGAAACCAACGAGCGCTGGCTGCCGGACTATATGGCGGGCAAGGCTTAATAGCCGGTCTCGCGCTGATGCCAAAGTGCAACGACACGAACAGCATCGTGCTCAGTGTCATAAAAATATCTTGCGACATAGCCGGAGTCTCCGAACTCGATAACCAGTTCTCGGAACTCCGGTAGCATCCGCGAGGGTCTCCCCGCTTCGGGCACATCAATCAACAGGGTCAGTCCCTTGCGGATGGCCAGAACTGCCCTCTGCGCTGCAGCGGGCGCTTTTGTCTTGAGAAAAGTCCTGCATCGATCGATGTCCGACACGGCGCGCGGCGAAATGATCAGTCGTGGCACGCCGGCGGCCCGCTTTCATCTTCGGTTCCCCAGGTATCCATCCACGCAAACAGCTCCTCGCCAGTGATATGGAGACCTGTCTCCTGGTGTTCGCGCCATGACAACAACGTGTGCTGGTCGAACCGTTCTCTTGCTTCCTCGCGCTCGACATATTGCTGGATCGCCTCACGCATAATCCAATGCGACGACCGCTGCCGTGCATCGGCGAGCTTTTGCACACGTGATTTCAAGGTTTCGTCGAGCTTAACGGACGTCGCCATAACCGATCCTCCGGTACTAAAAGGTAATACCTTTCGATACCCTAACACAAACCGCCGCAAAAACAATCACGGCACACCGATGCCCGTGATCTCCCACCTGCATTGGGTGGTGAACTTGTAGCTCAAGTCCAGCTCGTCCTGACTGTTGGCGTTGATAAAGACGCTGGCCAGGCCATGCGCCGCGTCGATCTGTTTGTCGATCCTGCCCATGACGAACAACCGCTTCCACGGCGCCGGCCGGGCCCCGCATTCGAACAGGTCGCAGAACCGCCCGGTCTTTTGTGCGAACTGCTCCCGCAGGGCCACGTAAGACACCAATGGCCCGTCGGTGCCGAAGGCGACACCCTCGCGGCTGATCTGTGAAAGCAGGACGTCGGGCCTGTTTCCGGCCACAGCCGCCACGGTCGCCGCCACCGCCCTGGTCAGCGACGCGTCGTAATTGCGGTCGCACGTCATGCCGTCGGCATGACCGACCATTCCCATGGCAAACACCACTGCAATGCCCATTGCCCGCATCCGCTTCATGATCCGTTTCCCCAAAACGTCGTGATGATAACGCAAATCGCGGTTTTGTTAACGGATGATAACCACGCCTTAACCCAATGATGCTGATTTGGGAAAATGCGCTACCGTCCCTTCGGACATTCCGGACAGGCCTTGTCGGCCGTCGGGCTCCGGCTCGACGTCGCCCACTTGCGCAAACACACGGGACAGGCCGAAAAGCTTGTGATGGCCGGGCTGGAAGCCGGTATCAATACCTATCACTTCGATGCTTTCGACCTCGGCTTCCTGAAGGAAATGGCCGCACTCTTCACCCTCGTCGAGCGCCGCCTGCTATTTATAAGCGTCAGCCCCGACCTGCCCGGCCAGTCGGGCGACCTTGCCGGCTATACCATGCCGCAGATGAAGGAGCGGCTGCGCGACCTGGTCAAGGGCACAGGGTTCCAGTGGATCGACCTGCTTCTGTTCGAACAACCGGGCGCCAACTATATTCCCCCCGAGAGCTTTGCCTTCCTGCGCGATCTTCGCCGCGCCGCCATGGTGCGGCACATCGGCGCCGTGGCCGACACCAACGATATCAAGCCCCTGGTCGCCACACGCCAGTTCAGCGTCATCAAGACGGGCTTCGACATCGATTCGACCTGGGAAAAGCGTCACCAGATCGACCATGCCATCCACAGCAATATGTGTGTCATCGGCGCCGACTACTTCCCCGACGTCTACCGCAAGGAAAACGACGTCGTGCCGGCCAAGGCGCGCTTCGGCTTTTTCGGCGGAAAGCCGAAAGACCCGCTGGCCGGCGCCGGCACCCATGCCTTCCTGCACCAGACCCCCGACTGGACGCCGGAGGAGCTGTGCCTGGGCTACGCGCTTTCCCTGCCCTCCCTGTCGTGCATCCTGATCGACGCCGACAAGCCCGAAAAGGTCGAGGCCCTGGCCAACGTGCCGGAACGCCACCTGCCCTCCTCCGTGCCGGCGCAAATCGAAATGGCGCGGTTCACCAGCCATCTGCCGCGCGGCGGCGCGGCCTGACTGGATTCGCGCGTGCACCTGTCCTATATGGACAGTTATCAGACCTGGAGTGCCGCAATGAGCGACGAAATTCACGATTTTATCGACAAGACCATCAAGGACCACGACGTCGTTCTGTTCATGAAGGGCACGCCCGAGCAGCCGCGCTGCGGGTTCTCGAGCCTGGTCGTCCAGGTCCTGGATCATATGGGCGTCGAATATGTCGGCGTCGACGTCCTGCAGGACGAAGGCTTGCGTGAAGGCATCAAGGTCTACAGCGACTGGCCGACCATTCCGCAGCTCTACCTCAAGGGCGAATTCATCGGCGGCGCCGATATCGTGCGCGAGATGTTCCAGTCGGGCGAACTGAAGACCACGCTCGGCGAAAAGGGCCTGCTGCCGGCCTGACCGCCGTACCCGCTATCCAGATTGACGCCGGGACCTCATGTCCCGGCGTTTTTCGTTTGGGTTGCGCCTTTCCCGCCAGGCAAATCGGAGGTATCGTCAGGAAAACGGCCCAGGGGGGCATGATGAAGAAGCACATCCTGGCGGCATTGGCCGCGGGCACCATGATGGCATCCGGCGGGCAGGCCCTGGCCGCCGACAGCTGGATCAAGGCCCAGTCCGATCATTTCACGCTGTACAGCAATGCCCCTGAAGGCAAGACGCGCACCTATGTCAAGGATCTGGAGCAGTTCCGGATACTGACCCTGCTCCTGCTCGGCAGCGCCGATACGGGCGCGCAGCCGCGCTTTACCCTTTATCTGCTGAACAACCAGGACCAGATCAAGCTGGTGCGTCCGGGCTTCGCCAACGGCGTCGCCGGCGTCTATTTCGGCTGTGGCGAAGGCGATTCCGCCTATGCCAGCGTGCAGACGCGCGGCGACATGCTGGACGATCAGGACCCCAGCCTGATCGTCCTGTTCCACGAATACAGCCACTTCGTCATGTTCCAGCACGCGCGGACCTATTACCCGCCCTGGTATGTCGAAGGCTTCGCCGAATATCTGTCGACCGCCGATCCGATGAAGGACAAGATCTCGATCGGCGAGAACAACAAGTGGCGCAGCTGGACCCTGGCGGAGGACCGCCAGATTCCGTATGAGCGCGTGCTCAAGCCCAGCTTCGGCTTCGCCGGCGATAAGTCGAACGATGCGTGGGAGGTGGAGAGCTTCTATGCCCAGTCCTGGCTGCTGACCCACTACATGCTGAGCGACACGAGCCGCGCCAAGGCCTTCAACGCCTATTTCGCGGAGCTGGCCAAGGGCGGCGACCCGGTCAAGAGCTTCGAAGCCACGACGGGAATCAAGGTCTCGAGCCTGCACGATACGCTCGCGCGCTACAGCCAGAACATGGTGTACATGAACGTGCCCATGCCTTCGTATGCCGACGCCAATATCGCGGTCACACATATCGCACCGGACGCCGGCGCCTGGCTGCTCGATCGTTCGCTTCTGACAACCTGCATGATGCCCGACCAGGGCAAGGCCGTGCTAGGCCGGCTGCAAGCCCAGGCCGCCGCCGCACCGGCCGACTGGGACCTGAAGCTGGCCGTCGCCCGCGCCCAGTTGCTGTACGACAAGCCGGAAACGGCGGAGGCCACCGTAAGCCCGGTCGTCGACGCCCATCCCGACAGCTTCGAAGCCAACTACCTGATGGGCCGCGTCTACATGAAGGAAGCGGAAACGGCCCTCGACAAGGACCGGACCGACCTGACCGACGCCGCGCGCGGCTTCTTCATCGCCGCCTACAAGCTCGACAAGTCGAACGCGGCCAATCTCTACTACCTGGCGCGCAGCTTCCAGTCGAAGCCCGGCTTCCCCGACACCAACGCGGTCAACGCGGCCAATGCCGCGCACATCCTGGCCCCCAGCATCTCCGAATACGCCATCTTCGACGCCTTCGTGAACCTGGCCGTGGGCAAGCGCGACGAGGCCGTGGCCATGCTGACGCCCTATACCGGTGACCCGCATAACCGCGCCCAGGCGGAAAAGCTGCAAAAGGCCGTCGACGCCATCAAGGCCGGCAAGACCGCCAACGAAGTGATGCGGATGATGAACGGCGGATAGGCGACCCAGCCTGGCGCTACCGCCCCAGCCAGGTATGCAGGAGGGGCGTGAGCGTATCGGCGATCATATGGCCGATGAACCCGGCGATGGCCAGCATGATCAGGCCGAAAACGCGCGACATGACGCTGAAAGCCGGTCCGCTGCGTCCCCAGCCCCGCATGGACCTCTCAGCCCTGGCATAGTCGTATCCGTTTCGTGGCAAGGCCGACAGGACATAGCCGCCGGCTATCCTTTCCGCCGACACAAGGAACAGTAAGGCCGCACCGGCAAAGACAAGAAAGGCGCATCCGCCAAGGCTGTAGGAAAGAACGGGCGAGACCCACGCAGCCATGGGTGGCAGCCGAATGTTCAGACCGTCGCAAACCGATCCCGCGCCGATCACAAGTGCCGGATAGGCGGCGGCGAGTGAGACAACACGGGCAAACAGGTCGCTGACCGCGTCGTGACTTGGGCTGAACCAGGCCTGCACCTGTTCCATGCTGGCGCCGCTTTCGCGCCGGAACCGCCTCATCCGCCAGCTCCGTATCCGCTTCAGGAACAGCCCGTGGCAGAGGCAGGCGCAGCCGACTGTCAAAAGGATCAGCGCATGCAGGTAATGATCGGGATTCGCCGCCATGTCTCCCCCCCTCCACCGACCGAATGCTTTCCTGTTGATCCCGCGCCAACGGCGATCAAGTCAATGTCAATCGTCACTGGTATCATACCTGGCGGTCTGTGCCTTGGGAAGAGAATAACCGCGCCGCCGAAACCGCCCGCACAGGACGGAATGCCGGCCCAAAAAGAAAAACCCCGGAAGCTTTCGCTCCCGGGGTTTTTCGCATTGGTTCTGGACCGCTTACGACGAATAGTATTCGACGACCAGGTTCGGTTCCATCTTGACCGCGTACGGCACTTCAGAGAATTCCGGCAGGCGCACGAAACGGGCCTTCATGCCCTTGGCGTCGAGTTCGATATAGTCCGGCACATCGCGCTCGCCCGATTGCAGGGCTTCGAGCACCAGGGCCATGTTGCGCGAACGTTCGCGGACTTCAATGACGTCGTCGGGCTTTACGCGGTACGACGGGATGTTGACGCGCTTGCCGTTGACCAGGACGTGGCCGTGGTTGACGAACTGACGGGCAGCCCAGACGGTCGGCACGAACTTGGCGCGATAGACGACGGCGTCGAGGCGCGATTCCAGCAGCGCGATCAGGTTTTCCGAGGTGTTGCCCTTGCGGCGGTCAGCCTCTTCGTAAGTGCGCAGGAACTGCTTTTCGGTGATGTTGCCGTAGTAGCCCTTCAGCTTTTGCTTGGCGCGCAGCTGCAGGCCGAAGTCCGAGACCTTGGACTTGCGGCGCTGGCCGTGCTGGCCGGGGCCGTACGAACGCTTGTTGACGGGGGACTTGGGACGGCCCCACAGGTTTTCACCCATGGCGCGGTCGAGCTTGTACTTGGCGCTGTGGCGCTTGGACATGGTCGTACCTTGTATTTTACTCCGGCTGGCATCCCGCGAAACGGAATGCGATGGAAACGGCAGCCCGGAATGAACCCGTGAAAACCCCCGCCGGCCCTTCGGCCGACGCAGGAAGCGGGGCTTATGGCGGACGATCTCCGGAAAGTCAAGGCCGCCGATATACGGCTATTCGGCCTGGGGCCGATTTGTTAACGCACGCCGGGTATAAGACAACAGACAAGTGCGTTTCATGGGTGTGGGCCATGACTATCAAAGCCAAAATTCTGTTTCTCGTCGCCGCCTTTGCCATCATGGCGTCCGCCATCACGGCCCTGAGCCTTGCGACCATGTCGGCCTACAACCGGACCATCGATACCTACCGGCACGATTCCGAACTGGTCTTTCATACCGAAAAGCTCAATCGCGATGTAACAGAACTGGCCGTCGAAATACGGAACACCTACATCGCGCGCGACGACAACCACGCACGCCTGGCGGCCGACGCCGTCGATGAAAGCGCCTCGCGCCTGCGTGGCCAGCTCGACCTCGTCGCCAGCATGCTCAAGCCCGGCGAGTTGCCGCAGTTCGGCGACATCCGCGGCAAGATCGGGATTATGGTCGACGCCGGCCATATGGTCGCCACGGCCGTCCGCGAACACGGGCGCGACGCCGCCGACGCCATGGGCAATACGGACGAGCATCGCGAATTCCGCGAGCGCCTGCAGCAGCAGGTCGATTTCCTGGTGGCCGACCTGTCCTCGCGCCTTATCCAGAGCCAGTCTGCCCTGACCCGCTTCGAAGCCACGCGCCAGACTCAGTTTCTGGTTATCGCCGCATCCGGCATCCTCGCCATGCTCGGAGGCTCGCTGTGGATCGCCGTCTTCTCGATCGGCCGGCCATTGATGGCCGTGCGTGACGCCATCGTCCGCGTCTCCGAAGGCGCCTACGACACGCCCATTCCCGAACATGCGGAAAACGACGCCATCGGCCGCGTGTGGACCGCGCTCGGCGTCCTCAAGGACCGGGCCGCCGAAGCCGACCGGCTGACGCGCGAAAAGCTGGCGGAAGAACAAAGCCTGCGCGAACTGATCCTCGACTGACGGAGCACGACGGCGTAGGCTTGCGTCACCACACAGGAGCCCGCCATGCCGAAACTCGAATACATCATCGAGCGCCTGATCCTGTCCAGCCGCTGGCTGCTGGTCGTCTTCTATCTTGGGCTGGCGATCGCGCTCGGGCTCTACGGTGTCTCGTTCGCCCTCAAGCTGTTCAAGGTGGCGACGCACGTCCTCGACTACGAAGCCAACGACATGATCCTGGCCATGCTGGGCCTGATCGACGCCGCGCTCGTCGCCTCGCTGATCGTCATGGTCATGATCTCGGGCTACGAGAACTTCGTGTCGCGTTTCGACGAGCATGACGACTCGGGCCAGGTCAGCTTCCTGGGCAAGCTCGATTCCGGCTCGCTGAAGATCAAGGTGGCGTCGTCGATCGTCGCCATCTCGTCGATCCACATGCTGCAGATCTTCCTGAACCTCGACCAATATTCGGAAACGACCCTGACCTGGACGGTGGCCATGCACCTGACCTTCGTCCTCTCGGCCCTGATGCTGGGCTTCCTCGAAAAGGTGATCGCCAAGCCGAAGCCCGCCGCCAAGGACCGGCCGCAAGGGGACGTTTAGACGGCGATGTTTAGGTTTTAGGGACAACCATCAGCACCGCCGTATCCCTGGGCGCCGACGACACTTCGATCGTGTAGTGTCCGGGGTCGAGGGCGAAGTCGACCGTCTTGCGGATGGTCGAGCAATCCAGCCCGTGGCTGTTGCCGAGCCCCCTCACCGTCTGGCCATCGTGGACCACGTCGACCCACGCCGCCGCGTCCAGCGCCACAGTGTACGTCCCCGCCTTCTCGACCGTCAGCATGAAGACCCCGCCGAAGCTTGCGTCCTTCAGCTTCTTCGGCGCCACCGGATAGTGCACGGCGGCGACCGGCGAAAGCTGCGCCTGGTAGGCGTTGCCGATGGCAATATCGGGCTGCGTCGCGCCGCTGGCGCCGGCGGGCAGGGCTTCGGGCTTTGTCCACGCCGCCAAGGCCGCCGGCAGGGCCGTGTCCATGGCCATGGTGCAGGTCGGCCCGGACGGCTTGGCGTCCGGCGTCTGGTTAGCCGGCGTCTGGGCGTTAGCGGCCAGCGGCGCGAAGGCGATCAAGGCGGCGGCAACAGCGATCTTCATGGTAATCCTCAGGCGCGAGCCAGCCGTTCCGCGTGGAAGGCCAGGTGGTCGTCGATAAAGCTCTGGATGAAGTAATAGGAATGGTCGTAACCGTCCTGATAGCGGACCGTCAGTCCCGCGCCGCCGGCCGTAGCGGCCTGTTCGAGCAGGTTTGGCATCAGTTGTGTGTCGAGGAAGGGATCGGCCAGGCCCTGGTCGACCAGGACGGTATCGAACGGCCTTGCCGCCCCGCCCGCCATCAGCAGGCTGGCGTCGTGGCGCTCCCAGGCCGAATGGTCGCTGCCGAGATAGGCGCCCAGCGCCTTTTGCCCCCACGGGCAGCGCGTCGGCGATGAAATCGGCGCAAAGGCCGACACGGAGCGAAACAGATGCGCGTGGTTCATGGCCAGCGTCAGGGCACCATGCCCGCCCATGGAATGGCCGCTGATACCGCGGCGCGCCGGATCGGCCGGAAAGTTGCCTTCGACCGCCGCGATCAGGTCGGAGACGATGTAGGTCTCCATGCGGAAATGGGGTGTCCACGGGCTTTGCGTGGCGTCGACATAGAAGCCGGCCCCCTGGCCCAGGTCATAGGCCTCGTCATTGGCGACGCCCTCGCCGCGCGGGCTGGTGTCGGGCGCCACAACGATGAGCTTCAGTTCGGCGGCCTTTTTGTAGGCTCCGGCTTTTTCCGTGAAATTATTGGCGGTGCAGGTCAGGCCCGACAGCCAGTAAAACGTGGCGAACGGCCCTTCGCCTTCGGGCACGAAGATCGAAAACGCCATTTGCCCGCCGGTCGCGGCCGAGGCGTGACGGACAAACGACAGGGTGCCGCCATGGACCTTATGGGTTTGCGTGATTTCGATATCGCTCATGCCGTAGCTCCGTTTCTTTACCGCATACACCGCAAGTGAAACGAATGTCAGCGCCAAAGCGGTCGCGGGCGCAAAAGATTTCGGTAAAGCCCTTTTGCACCTCCCCGTGCGAAGCATGGGGAGGGGGACCGCCCGTAGCGTTAGCGAAGGGTGGTGGTGGGGTTTCTTACTTTCTTCAAGCTGTCGGCCCTCCGAAAAGTAAGCAAGAAACCCCACCACCACATCTCCTTCACCATTGCTCCGCAACGGTTCAGTCGTCTTGCGCTTACCAAGGCTATACCTTGGCTTCGCTCACCCTCGCCCATTTTCTGCGAAAACGGGGAGATGCAAATCGACCTTGACCCCCCGCTCCGTTCCCCTATGCTCGCGCGCAGTTCACCGGGGTGTCCCTTTGCTGGGGCTGAGATGAAACCCGCAGAACCTGATCCGGGTCATGCCGGCGAAGGGAGTTGGATACGCCTTCCATAAGGCGCCCGCATCTTACGCGCATGATCCCTCTTTTTGTTGAGGGACATTATGAACAAGCCACTCGATCACAAGCCCATCACCGTCGAACATTCGGCCATTCCGGGATCGCGCAAGGTCTACCAGAAAGGGTCTTTGCACCCTGAACTGCGCGTGCCGTTCCGTGAGGTCTGCGTGCATCCGTCGGCCAACGAAGCGCCGCTGACCATCTACGATTCGTCGGGGCCCTATACCGATCCCGACTTCACCCCCGATATCGAAAAGGGCCTGCCGCGCATCCGCGAACAATGGATCCGCGCCCGCGGCGACGTCGAGGAGATCGAAGCCCGTGTCGTCAAGCCGGAGGACAACGGCAATGTGTCGGCCGGCGCCCTGGCCCCGCAATTCCCCAACCTGCCCAAGGTGCTGCGTGCAAAAGACGGCCAGTCGGTGACGCAGCTGGAATACGCCCGCCGCGGCATCATCACGCCGGAAATGGAATTCATCGCCATCCGCGAAAATCTGCGCCGCGAACAGCTGGCTGAGGTCATCCGCGACGGCGAGGATTTCGGGGCCGAAATCCCCGACTTCATCACGCCGGAATTCGTGCGCGACGAAGTGGCGCGCGGCCGCGCCATCATCCCGGCCAATATCAACCACCCCGAGGTCGAGCCGATGATCATCGGCCGCAACTTCCTGGTCAAGATCAACGCCAATATCGGCAATTCGGCCGTCACCTCATCCATGGAGGAAGAGGTCGAAAAGATGGTGTGGGCGATCCGCTGGGGCGCCGACAACGTCATGGACCTGTCGACCGGGCGCAATATCCACAATATCCGCGAATGGATCATCCGCAACTCGCCGGCGCCGATCGGCACGGTGCCGATCTACCAGGCGCTTGAGAAGGTGAACGGGGTCGCCGAAGACCTGACGTGGGAAATCTACCGCGACACCCTGATCGAACAGGCCCAGCAGGGCGTCGACTATTTCACCATCCACGCCGGCGTGCGCCTGGCCTATATCCATCTGACGGCCAAGCGCGTCACCGGCATCGTGTCGCGCGGCGGCTCGATCATGGCCAAGTGGTGCCTGGCGCACCACAAGGAAAACTTCCTCTACACGCACTTCGACGAGATTTGCGACATCATGCGCGCCTATGACGTCTCGTTCAGCCTGGGCGACGGCCTGCGTCCGGGATCGATCGCCGACGCCAACGACGCCGCCCAGTTCGCCGAACTCGAGACGCTCGGCGAACTGACGCAGATCGCGTGGAAGAAGAACGTCCAGGTGATGATCGAAGGCCCCGGCCACGTGCCGATGCACAAGATCAAGGCCAATATGGACAAGCAGCTGAAGACCTGCGGCGAAGCACCCTTCTATACGCTTGGACCGCTGACCACCGACATCGCGCCGGGCTACGACCACATTACGTCCGCCATCGGCGCGGCCATGATCGGCTGGTACGGCACGGCCATGCTCTGCTACGTCACGCCCAAGGAGCATTTGGGCCTGCCCGACCGCAAGGACGTCAAGGACGGAGTCATCGCCTACAAGATCGCCGCTCACGCCGCCGACCTGGCCAAGGGCCATCCCGGCGCGCGGATGTGGGACGACGCCATGAGCCGCGCGCGCTTCGAATTTCGCTGGGAGGACCAGTTCAACTTAGGGCTCGATCCGGAAACGGCGCGCGCCTATCACGACGAAACCCTGCCCAAGGAGGCGCACAAGACGGCGCACTTCTGTTCGATGTGCGGGCCGAAATTCTGCTCGATGAAGATCACGCAGGAGGTGCGGGAATATGCTGCCGGTCTGAGCGACAACGAACGGGCGGATATCGAAGCCGGCATGTCCGAGATGTCGGCCAAGTTCAAGGCGCTCGGCAGCGAGATCGACGTGCCGGCGGCGAACGAGCCGGCGGAGTAATTTGCTTCTCCTCCCCATGCCGCGCATGGGGAGGAGAGATTATAACGCTCCGGCTCATTCTGGACAGCCATACTGTTTTCTTGCACAACTACTGTACTGCCGAGGGGAACAGCATGCCGGATCTGGATACCAAGGACGCTATTTTAACCCGCCGCTACGACCTGAGCGACAGCGGACATTTAGACGTCCATGTCTGGAAGCCTGAGCAGGAGCCAAACAATGGTCCGTACCTGTGCTTCTACCGGATAGGCTGGCCGACCGGTGCGAGAACGCATCGCGGCATCGGCATCGACAGCATTCAGGCATTGGAGATGACGTTGCTGTC
Organism: uncultured Asticcacaulis sp.; assembly: GCA_936940865.1. Taxonomy (GTDB): domain Bacteria; phylum Pseudomonadota; class Alphaproteobacteria; order Caulobacterales; family Caulobacteraceae; genus Asticcacaulis. Next base: position 19,481 of record CAKZJB010000060.1, read on the forward strand.
GATCAGCACGCAGCTCTACGGTTCCGACGCTTACAAGGAAGGCCAACTGACCTACCTCGGCACACGCGACCTGGGCCTTCCGCATTTTAAGGGCGAAATCCCCGGTACGGATGACTTTCAGAAAGCCGACTTGCTTACGTTTGTCAGCGAAACTTCGGTCCTCGTCATGCCCGAATGCCGGTTCCCTTACCTTGCCCACCCCGGAGACTGGCAAAAAGAGCTGGCCTCACGGCTGGACCAAATTCTGGCGCAGATCACCGGCAACGATCACGCTCGCGACAAGCTTAGGAAGACGATTGCCGGCTTACGCAACGATCAGAAGTATTACGAAAAGGTCTGTCAAAACTACGGCCTCACGCCGCCATATTCGGATCTTCTGTCCGATCAGTCGGCACCAGGCTGATCAGCTTCAAATCCGGAAACGCCGTCAGCCGCAGCGTATATTGCGTAAAGCTCAGCGGCCCTGATTTCGGGTGAATAAACCGCCGCTCGCCGCCTTCGCGCGCCAGCACCTCTTGCGCCTTCCACGCCGATGCAAACGCCGCGCTTGACCGGCTTAAGTCCTCGATCATGTCGTGCAACACCGGATCGTCGCGAAAGGCTGCCGTATCGGCGCGGAATTCCGCAACCAGGCGCCGGGACCTTTCCGGCCAGTCCGCAATGAAATTGCGAGCATCTGCAGTTGTGAACACGTAGCGCAGCAGGTTGCGGTCGCCCTCCTGCCCCAGCCAGCCCGAGAACAGCTCGGTGGCCGCTTCGTTCCACACCACGGCGTCCCAATGGCGGTCGAGCACATAGGCCGGCGCGGAAATCGCCGCCAACAAGGGCTCGACATCGTGTGGATCGGACTCCTCGACCGCGGCGCCCGGCGGCTCGGCGCGGCCGGCCAGGGTGAACAGGTAGGCCCGTTCCGCCCGCGACAACCGCAGCCCCCGCGCCATGGCTTCCAGGCTGGAATTGGAAATGCCGGTCGTGCGTCCCTGCTCGATCCAGGTGAACCAGGTCGGGCTGATGCCGCACAACAAGGCCGCCTCTTCGCGCCGCAAACCTTGCGTGCGGCGGCGCGTGCCCTTGGGCAGGCCGAAGTCTTCGGGGCGCAGGCGCTGGCGCACGGCCCGGACGAAATCGCCCAGTTGGCTGAGTTCTGTGATCGGCATGGAGGTGTTGCTTATACTAGGATAACGGGTGAACTTGTACCAGTATAAACGGCGGTTAAGCTCCTGGACAAATCACAGGAGATCACAATGACGGCCCCTGCCCGCCACACCGACACAGTCCACGCCCAGTTCGATCCGCAGGCCAAAGCCTATCTCACCAGTGCGGTCCACGCCTCGGGCCCGGACCTGATCCATGCGGCAGAGCGCGTATTGGGCGCGATCCCCAAGGAAAAGGGCGTCGTGCTCGATCTCGGCTGCGGCGCCGGCCACCTGAGCTATGCCCTGGCGCCGCACGTCGCCCGCGTCGTCGCGGCCGATCCGTCACGGGAAATGCTTGAAACAGTTCGGTTAACAGCCGGTGAACGCGGCCTGCCCATCGAGACCGTTCAGGCAGCCGCAGGCGAATTGCCGTTCGACGCCGGCACCTTCTGCGTCGTCGCCTCGCGCTATTCGGCGCACCATTGGGGCAACATTGCGCGCGGGCTGGGCGACATGCGCCGTGTGGTCAAGCCCGGCGGCTATCTGCTGATGATCGACGTGGTCGGCGACGAGGACGACCTGGTCGACACGCACCTGCAGGCCATGGAACTGCTGCGCGACAAGAGCCACGTGCGCAATCTCAAAGCCTCGCAATGGCGGCAAGCGATCGCCAGGGCCGGGTTCGATCTGCTGGAGGAACGCCGCTGGCCCCTGCCGCTCGACTTCGACACCTGGGTCACGCGCATGCGCACCCCGCCGGAGCGCGTTGCCGCCATCCGCACCCTGATGAACGACGCCCCCGCCGAAGTCCGCGAAGCTTTGGCCGTCACCGACGACGGCTCGTTCACCCTGCAGACCGGCGTGTTCTGGGCAAGGGCAGCGTAGGAAGGTTGACGGCGCATCCCCCCTTCCGTCACTCGCTCCGCTCGCGCCACCTTCCCCGTAAACGGGGAAGGAAGAAAATACATGAAATCAAATAATTCCTTCCCCGTTTACGGCGGATCGAGCGAAGCGAAAGTACAGCTTTCGCGAGGGAGGGGCAGACGCCGCTGTCCAAGCGGCGGATGACGGAAGGGGGAACGACAGACCAGTAAGGACCGCAGGTGTCCGCGCTTCCTCGCATTCGAACGCCACATCAGGCGACGATCCGCCTCGGCGAAATCGTGGTGTTGTAGATCAGCAAAACCTGCGGCGGCTCGCCGTCGCAGGGCAGCGCCGAGCCGCGCTCGTCATAGAGAAAATCGCCGATGCGGAAGATCTTCGGTTTCAGCTTCTTTTGCACGACCAGTTGCGGGCGCGCATGGCCCTGCAATTCCACCCAGCAGCAATCGAATAGTTTGTCGGCATAAAGCTGCCGGCTTCCGCCCCGCACCACGCGTAAACTCCACTGAACTCCGGCCCTGCCCGCTTGTGCGGTGATTTGGCCATGAACGACAGCGGCTTTTTGCGCGATCCCTGGTTTTGCTTTTGTTCCGGCGGACGGGCGGCCGTCAATTCACAAAATTGTTTCGGCGCGCAAAGCCTCTTCCAACAAAGTCACCAAGGCGTCGGCATGCGTCTCCTCGGTCCGCCAGGACGATACGCTGATGCGGAAGGCCGGGCGGCCCTGCCAGACGGCCGGGCCGAACCACGCCTTGCCCGACGCCTGGACATATTCCATCACGGCGCGCGTTTGCGCGTCGGAGGCTGCCCGCGCCAACACCTGGTTCAGCACCACGCGGTTCAGGACCTCGAACCCCGCCGCCTTCGCACCGTCGGCGATACGCCGCGCCAGCCCGCAGTGGCGGTCGACCATCTGACGCACACCGTCGCGGCCCAGGCCCTTCAACGCCGCCCAGATGGCGATACCGCGCGGCCTTCGCGAAAACTCCAAAGTCAGGTTCTTCTGCGCATCCCACACCGCCGGCACATAGGGCGCGTCGCTCTGCATGGCGTCCGCCAGAGCGCGGCCGTCGCGGCAGATCGCCATGGCCCCGTCATAGGGTGTGTTCAGCCATTTGTGCCCGTCGGTCGTCCAGCTATCGGCCAGGTCGACACCATCCGTCCGGGCACGATCACTGCCGGCCCGCGCCCATAATCCAAAGGCGCCGTCGACGTGCACCCAGGCGCCGGCCGCCTTGGCTTGCGGGACAATTGCGGCGAACGGATCGAACTCGCCCGTATTTACCTCCCCCGCCTGGAGGCACAGGATCGTCATGCCATCGAGCGGCGGCAGTTGCGCCGGATCGACGCGGTTGAATGCATCGCACGGCGCATAGACGATCGTGTCCACGCCGAAACCCAGCACGCGCGCCGTCCGCTTCAGTGTGATGTGGATGGCCTGCGACATGACGATCCTGACGCGCGGCGCGCCGTCGAGCCCCTTCGCATCGAAATCCCACCCCTTGCGTTGCAACAGCTCGCGCCGCGCCGCCGTGAGACAGGCCAAGGCGCAGGCCGTGGCGCTGGTGCCGAAGCCTATGGCGCTGTCGCGCGGCAAATCCAGAATCTCGAGCAGCCAGCGCGCCGCCGTCCGCTCCAGTTTGTCCGCCACGGGGGAGCCATCCCACGAAGAGGCGCACTGGTCCCAGGCGAGCGCCAGCCGGTCGGCGGCGGCAGCCACCGGAAGCGCCGCGCCGATGACGAAGCCGAAATAGTTGGGGCCGTTGTTCGCCACTGTGTTGGGCGAGCCCAGCCGGTCGAGTTGGCCGATGACGGCCCCAGCCTCTACGCCCCGTTCCGGCAAGGCTTCGTCGAAGCCGTCGAGCAGGCTGAGCGCCCCGGCATCGGGGAAGACACGGCGCGTATTGACGTGCGCGATATAGTTGGCGGCGGCGCGGTCGGCCGCCTGCATCAGGGTGGATTCGTTTGTCATGGTCGTGATTTTAGAGTTCGATTTCAGCAATATAAAACGATATAGTGCCGCATTGATTGTGAGCATTATGCAATATGAAACACCTGCCGCCCCTGCCCGTTCTCCAGGCCTTCGAAGCTGCGGCGCGCCTCGGCAGCTTCAGCCGCGCCGCCGCCGAACGCAACCTGACACCCGGCGCCGTCAGCCGCCATATCCAGGCGCTGGAGCATTGGTATGGCAAGGCGCTGTTCACGCGCAACGGCCCGCACGTGGCGCTGACGCCGGAAGGCCAGGCGTTGCGCGACCGTTTGGGCGAACCGATGCAGGCGCTTTACGACGCCCTGGTGCCGGTCGCCGACACCCGGCGCGAAACACCGCTCAGCCTGTTTACCCTGCCGTCGATCGCCGAGAGCCTGATCCTGCCGCACCTGGGCGATTTCCGCGATCGCCACCCGCATATCCGGCTGTCGCTGTCGACGCAGTATGCGATGATGAGCCTGCCGCCGGCCCTGCCGGTCGTGGCGGTGCGTTTCGGCGTGTTCGACGAAGCGGGTCTGACCGTCCACCGCTCGGCCGAGGAAACGCATCTGGCGGTGGCCGCGCCGGACTGGATCGCGCGGCATGGCACCGATCCGGCGGGCTGGCCCTCGCGCGAAATGCTGCGCCATACGGACACCGCCTGGCCGGCGCGCCTGGGCAAGGTCCGCCTGCGCCCGGAAGGTCTTGAGGTCAATGACGCTCTGCTGCTGCTATCGGCGGCGCGGCGGGGCCGGGGTGTCGCCTGGACCCGGCGTCGCCTGGCCGAAGCCGACCTGCGTGCCGGGACTTTGCAGGCGATGCCCGGTCTGGAGCAGCCAAGCGGCCGGTTTTACGCCCTGGTCTACCGTTCGGAACTGGCGACGCATCCGGCCGTCGTTGCCTTCCGCGACTGGTTCCTGCCGTGTCTCAATGGGCGGCTTGCACCGGAACCTTGATGCCCAGAAGCACAAGCGGCTCACCCGGTATGCCGAACCAGTGCGGAACACCGGCCGGGATCAGCACGAAATCCCCCGGTTTCAACGTCCGCGTCGTACCGCCCTGGATGACGTCGCCGTCCACGAAGCCCTCCCTGACCAGCTTCGGATTGACCATGGTGCCGCCGGTGACCAGCGTGCCGGTGCCCTGCACCACAGTGACATATTCGGCCTCCGCCGTGTGGATGGCCGGGCGGCCGGGCGCCTTCCAGATTTCCAGACCGGCGGTCTGCTGGCCGGTGGTCAGCAGGGACCGCCACATGAAGGTCTGTCCCGGCTTCATGTCCGCCATCATCGCGGCGACCTCAGCCTTGATGTCGGCTGCGCTGGCCTGGGTCGTGCGGTCGGCCGCGTCCTGGGCGCAGACGGGCGTCGCCGTCAAAAGGCAGGTGGCGATTAAAATCGGGCGTATCATGCGTTTCCTTCCGTTTATCTATATTCCCAGTTCGAACCGGCGCACGATAGCCGCGTCCTCGGCCGTGACGGTGCATTTCTGCCCCGGCTTGTCGCATCGCGCCGGCAGCGATTTGAGCTTAACACGGCACCTGGCGAACGCCGCCTGACCGTCTTTGGTCAGCGTATAAATCCGGCTCCAGCGCGGGTCCTCGCGATGGCGTGCCGTCTGGTCGGACAGGTAGTGCATCAGCGAGCACGGATCGTAATCCGACTGCAACTGCGTTTTGATCGTCGGGAAGTTCGTTGCCACGTCGACGCAGACATTGAGCCCCGCCGTGCAGTGCTTCATGTCGTCGCGCAGGAATTGCGTGAACCGGATATAGCGGTCGCGGTCGGGGCGCTGCTGTTCGTGCATCAGCCCCAGCACGTGCCCAAGTTCGTGCAGCACGGCGCCATATGTTGCGCCCTTCTGGATGTGGACATGGTTGCCGACCGGCCAGTGGCCGATCGTACCGTCCGTGCCATCGCCCGGGATGAAGTCGAGACTGTCCATCCTATCGGCCTGGAAGAAGCGCACGCCTGTCTTCCGCGTCCACTCCGCCATGGCGCGGCAGGCGATCGTCGCTTCGACGCCCTTTTTCCAGCGTTCGTATCCGGTGCAGTCGCGGCCCATGGCGCCGGCGGCCCTTAGGAAGTCCGCCGTAAAGCGATACGGCACCTCACCCTTCGGCCACGGGCGCGTCCAGTCGGCCACGGCGGCGGCATGGCTCAGGCCCGGCAGCAGCAATAACCCGAAAAGAAATCGCTTCACGCGCCCGCCTCACCCGTAATCGAGCGTTTGCGATGGGTGATGAACAGCCATGCCAGCCCCAGGATGGCGACAATGATCACGGCATAGAGCTTATGCGCAAGGTCTTCGTGACCGGCGAACCACGGATCGACGACGTATTTGACCAGGTTGAAGACGTAATAGCTGACGGCGAAGACCGACAGGCCCTCGACCAGGTGCGACAGCTTCATCTGCAGCTTCGAGCGCAGGTCCATGCTTTTCAAAAGCTCCTGGTTCTGCATCTCCAGGCTGATCGAAATGCGGGCTCGCAACAGGTCGCTGACGCGGCCGAGGCGCTGCGACAGGTCGTCGAGCCGTTTCGACGCCGCCTCGCACGTGCGCATGGCAGGCTGCAAACGGCGCTCGATGAAGGTCTGCATTGTCGAGAAGCCTTCGACGCGGGCTTCGCGCAGGCCGGCAAGCCGGTCGTGGACCAATTGTGCATAGGCCTCGGTCGCGCCCTGGCGATAACGCACCGAGGTCACGCGGTGTTCGACCTCGGCCGACAGGGCCATCAGCCGGTCGAGGATCTGTTGCTGCGACGCGGCCTGCCCCGCCATGTCCGACGTGATGGCATTGAGGCGCGTCTCCGCGTCCTTCAGCCACCCCATCAGGTCGCGCGCCACGGGGAAGCCCAGAAGCGCCAGTTTGCGGTAATGGCCGATCTCGATCAGGCTTTGCAGCAACCGCGACAGCTCGTCGTTGCGCAGGCCCTTGTCCTGGACATAGATACGCCCTGCCCCGCCCTCGTGCATGCGGAAATCCGACCATATGCGCGCGTGGCCGTCGAAGACGTCGCAGCACACAGCCGTCGTCAGATCGATATGGGCTTGCAGCGCCTGGGGCTTGGGGGCGTGCGGCAGGACGACGATTTCGACGCTGCGGAAGACAGAGCCCGGCGCGCCATGGAGCCAATGAAAATCCTCGGTACGGAGGCTGCAAAAACCGAAATTGTTGCGCAGCAAGACCTGGGTTTTGCCCGACGTCGAAAAGGCCAGGTAGGTCGAAAATTCGCCGTGGCGCTCCCAGATCGAGCCCCCTGTGCCGGTGATTTCCGCGTGGCGCCCGCGGTCGAAATCGTCGTCTTGGGCCAAGCTCGCGATCCATTGGCTTTCCGCCGCGCGGTCGGTGTCGGGGACGAGATAGACCCAGGAGCGCAGCACCACCGGCGCGGTGAAGATCGGGATCGTCCGTTCGTGCATCAGGTCGCTCAAGGGACGTCGCAGGGCGTGGTCGGCAGGTCGGCTCATCGGAGGTCTCGTGGCATGTTTTTGCGTACCGTAACCGATGGCGGGCGTCCGTGGGATCACTTCGTGCGTCTTGTAATTACACGGGTTGTGTCCGTGGAAGTCGACACAAGATACCCCTCCACCGCTTCGCGGTCCCCCTCCCCATTTTCAATGGGGAGGAGAAATTCGTACTCGTTTCTCCTCCCTACGCGGAGCGTGGGGAGGGGGACCGCGAAGCGGTGGAGGGGTATCTTTCCGGCCGAGTTATCTCGCTGTCGCGCTCTCCGGCGGGCCGAGATAGGTCGGGGTCACGTCGCCCGTTTCCAGCACTACCCGTTCCAGCACCACATTGCCGTCGATGCGGTAAACCTTGATCGTATGCTTGCCGGCCGACAGCCCTTTGACCGGCAGGCTGAGGATATGGATATTGTTCGACACCGCCGCGTTCCAGTCCGGCTTGTCGGGCCTGAGATCGAAGCCCAGCGTCTCCGCCGGGCGGTCGTCGATGGCGGCGGCGATGCGCAAGCCGCCCTTGCCCGCCGTATCGAGTGTCGGCGCCAGGTAGAGCTTCAGCGTCGCATCGCCCGCCTTCTGCGTCTTCACATCGTATTCCAGCCGGACACCGTCGGCGACCGTCGTCGCGGACGCGGCCTGCGGCAGGGAAATCACCGACGACAGCGTCCGGCCGAGATTGGGAATGACCTGCCAGCGCACGGCCTTGCCATCCACCTTGCGGGCAAAGTGCTCAGCTTCGATGGCAACACCGTGCTCTCCGCCCAAGAAGGGCTTGCCCTTCACGGGCTTGGAGTCGTCGTTGATCCATATCTCATCTCTGAACCGCTTGTCCGACGTCTTGACGTCTTGCCCCGACAACAGTCCAGGCATCACATCGGCGTCCGGCTGTTGCCAGCCGGTATAGCCGATGTGCGTCTGGTCCATCATGTGGTTCCATTTGCCGCCGAGCAGCCCGTTATACTGCGCGCTCAGCGCCTTGTCGGTGACGAAATCGGCCTTTGCCGCCGCCGCTTCGCTATCCGCCAGCTCCCAGTGCTCCGGGTTGATCCTGTGGTTCATCGCTACGTGCGTGTAGAGGTCGTAGAGGTTGGCGCCGGCCTTTACGGGATGCTCGACCAGTTGGAACCACGCCGCGTCATAGGCCCTGGGGAGCGCTTTCCTGATGCTGTCGGTGCGGCGGCTCAATTGGCCATAGTCCTGACTGGCGCCGCCCAGATCCTGATAGGTCTCGAACAGCTTGCCATCGAGCAGTTCCGGCTTCCGGCGTGCATTGTATTGCGAATACCGCGTCAGGATGTCACCGATCTCGGCTGCATGCGCGGCCCCGAACTGCTGCCCGGCCCAGGTTTTCGGGTACGCCTGCAACGCCTCGGGCGTCATCGCCTTGGGGTTCCACGCCATGTCGAGGAAGAAGCTCAACGGAAATTCCATCGGCTTGATATCGCCGACATTGACGATCCACAGGCGGTCGGCGCCGGTCTCGTACGCCAGCTCCATCTGCTGCCAGGTCTTTTCGATCTGGTTGGTGTTGATCCACTTGTAGTTCCGGGGCCCGCCGACATAGTCGAAGTGGTAATAGACGCCGTAGCCCCCTGCCCGCTTGGGCGCATTCGGGTCCGGCAGCCGGCGGATATCGCCCCAGTTGTCGTCCGAGAACAGCAAAGTCACGTCGTCCGGCACCTTCATGCCGTGGTCGTAATAGTCCTGGACCTCCTTGTACAAAGCCCAGACTTGCGGCGTCTGTTGCGGCGGCTTGCCTGTGACGTCGGCGATGATCTTGCGCTGGTCGGCGACGATCGTCTCCATCAGTTGCGTCGCCGTGCCTTCGCTCATCGGCTCGTCGCCGTCGCCGCGCATGCCGACGGTCACCACGTATTCGTGCGCCTTCGCTCTCTCCATTCCCCCGCGCCAGAAGGTGCGTAAGGCTTCGGCATTCTTGGTATAGTCCCACTTGCCGCCGGTGACGCCCTGATCGGTATGGCGGTGCCATTCTTCCTGGGCGCGTGTCATCGGCTCGTGATGCGAGGTGCCCAGCACGATGCCGTAGTCGTCGGCGGTGTTGAGCGTTTCCGGATCATCGTCGGCGATCGCCTTGCCCCACATGGCGGGCCACAGGTAGTTGCCCTTGAGCCGCAGGTCGAGCTCGAAGACCTTTTCATAGAGCTTGTGATTGATGCCGCCGAATTTTTCGCGCGCCCAGCCGCCGAACGACGGCTCTTCGTCATTGATGAAGAAGCCGCGATACCTGACCACCGGCTTGTCCATGCGCGAACCGGCGGCCACCGTCACGGTCGCACGATGTTCGACCGGCACGTCGGCCCACCAGTACCAGGGCGACACGCCCATCCTGGCCGAGATGTCGTAAGTCCCGTAAACCGCACCGCGCTTGTCGGCGCCGGCGATGACCAGCGCCTTGCCCACGCCCGGCACCGCCGTCACCGTCTGGCGGTAGGCTTCCCATTGGCCCTTGATGTCTGAGGCGATCACGCCCTGGGCCACCAGACCGTCGATGACGGACGAATGCCCGATCTCGCCGATAATGACGACAGGCCCTTTTGCATCCTTCAGGTCATGAATGACGACAGCGGGTTTCCCCGAAACCTTTTCGAGGTCCGAGGCAAAGTCCGTCGCCACGCGCTGCACCGGCGTTTCGGCGTCGGCATCGACATAGACCATCGCCGGTTTGCCATTGGCGATCAGCGCAAACCCTGTTTTGGACGGCTTGAAATCGACGGCGCCCGCCGCCACGGTGGAAAGAACGAGCGCCGCGATCATGGGCTATCCCCTCAAGGCTGTTTTCACCGCCGCCAGCAGGACCGGCGCCATGGCGGCGTAGCCGGCGGCATTGGGGTGGACGCTGTCGCCATTGATGCCAAGCTCGGGCTTCAGGCCGCCGTCCGGGCCCTGCAGCACCGGCCAGTAGTCGGCATAGACCAGCTTTTGCCGGGCGCACGTCGCCTTGATCCACTCGTTCAGCGCCTTGATGGTCTGAAGCGGATTGCCGCGCGACGGCCGCCAGGCGAAGCTGGTGGCCGGCGGCACCGATCCGACGATGACCTTCATGCCCGCAGCCTTGGCCAGCGTAATCATGGCCGACAGGTTGCCGGTGGTAATCGCCGGGTCGTAGGGATCCTGGTTTTCGGCGATGTCGTTGGTGCCGGCCAGGATGTGGACGACGCGCGGTTTCAGCGCCAGGACTTCGGGCGGAAACCGGACCAGCATCTGGGCGGTGACCTGCCCGGAAATGCCGCGCCCGATCATGCCGTTGGCGTCGAAGAAGCCGTTGCCGTGTTCCGGACGCGCCCAGTTGTCGGTGATGGAATCGCCCATCATGACCACGGTGCGCGCGGCCGGCGCCAGCGCCAGGGCATCGATGTTGGCCTGGCGATAGCGCTTGAGGTTCGCCCAGTCGATATTGGGCGACGGCGGCGGAGGCGGCGCCTGGACCGCGCGCGCCGCGTCGGACGGCTCGGGCGGCGTGGCGGGGCTCGCTTCCGGGACCTGGGTAGATGGTGTCGCCGCCTGTCCTGTCGTCTGGGCCGCGGCCTGTCCGGCCAAAATCGCGCCGCCGGCCACAAGGCCGCCGGTCAGAAGCATTCGCCTGTCCATCGTCTATCTCCGATTAAGCGACCGTCAGCGTCGCCGATTTCAGGTCGACGCTATTCGGTCCCGCGAAGATGGTAAAGGTCCCCGGTTCGACAACGCGCTGCATATCGGCGTTATAGAAGCGCAGATCGGCCGGCGTGATGGTGAAGCTGACCGTCTGCTTGGCGCCGGCATCCAGCGTGATGCGCTTGAAGTGCTTCAGTTCCAGCACCGGGCGCGTGACCGAAGACACATCGTCGCGGATATAGAGCTGCACGACCTCGTCGCCCCTGACCTTGCCGGTATTGGCCACGTCGATCTCGACCGTCACGCTGTCGGCCGCGCCGATGGTCGACTTGGCCAGGCGCGGCGCCGAGATGTCGAAGGTCGTGTAGGAAAGCCCGAAACCGAACGGATAGAGCGGCTTGGTCGTGCCGTCGAGATAGCCGCGGCGCGCCGAGGGCTTGTAGTTGTAGAAGATCGGCAGCTGGCCGACGTTGCGCGCGATGCTGACCGGCAGCTTGCCGCCCGGATTGGCGCGGCCGAACAGGATGTCGGCGGCGGCGAGCCCCGTTTCCTGGCCCATGTACCAGCCTTCGATGATGGCGTCGGCGCGTTCGGCCAGGAGGTTGATCGACAGCGGACGGCCGTTGAGCAGGAAGACCACGGTCGGCTTGCCCAGGTCGAAGATGGCGCGGGCCAGGTCGTTCTGCTGACCGATCAGGTCCAGCGACTGACGGTCGCCCAGGTGGTTGTCGGCCCAGGCTTCGCGCGAGGTCTGTTCATTGTCGCCCAGCACCATCAGGATGGTGTCGGCGGATTTCGCCGCCTCGACCGCCTCCGCGATGAGTTTGGCATTGACCTCGGGCGGGGTGAAGTTGACCTTGTCCTGGCCCCAGATGCGCTGTTCGGTCAGGCGCACGCCTTCGCGATAATCGACGCTGAAGCCGCCCGCCCTGGCCTCGGCGGTGACGCCGTCGAGGATCGAGACGACATGGCGCGGCACGTCGGAATAGCCGCCGATCGGCGTATCCTTGGCGTGGTGGCCCAGCACCAGCAGCTTGCCGATCTTTTTCGGATTGAAGGGCAGGACACCCTTGTCGTTTTTCAGCAGGACGACCGTCCTGGTGGCCGCCTCGCGTGCCAGCGCCACGGCGTCCGGCGTCGCCGTCAGGGCGTCGGCCTTCGACGCGTCGCAATACGGGTTTTCGAAAAGACCGCCCTCGAACTTGACCTGAAGGATACGCTTCACGATGGCGTCGATCTCGGCCTCGCTGACGCGGCCGGCTTTCACCAGGTCGACCAGCTTCGAATAGGACTGGTCGTCGGGCGTTTCGATGTCGACCCCGGCCTTGACTGCGCGGAAGGCGGCTTCGGTATCATCGACCACCAGGTGGTGGCGCGTGATCATCTCATGGATGGCGAAGTAGTCGGAGACCGTGACGCCCTTGAAACCCCATTCGCCACGCAGGATGGTAGTCAACAACCACTTGTTGGCGTGCGAAGGGATGCCGTCGATTTCGTTGTACGACGGCATGACGGCGCGGATATTGGTTTCCTTGACGATGGTTTCGAACGGCGGGAAGAAGTCTTCGCGCAGGATTCGCTCCGAAATCTCGGCCGGGCCGACATTGGTGCCGCTTTCGGGCTGGCCGTGGCCGGTCATGTGCTTAAGCGTGGCGAACACCTTGTCCTTGGCCAGCGGCAGGGTCTCGCCCTGGAAGCCGATGACGGCCGCCTTGCCCATCTGGGCCGCCAGGTGCGGATCTTCGCCGTAGGTCTCCTCGATGCGGCCCCAGCGCGGTTCGCGCGCCACGTCGACCACGGGCGCCAGCGCCAGGTTGGCGCCGCGGGCGCGCATTTCGCGCGCGGCCACGCTGAAGATGCGCGTCGCCAGATCGGGATCGAACGAAGACGCCAGGCCGATGGCCTGCGGGAAGGAGGTCGCGTCGCGCGCCACATAGCCGTGCAGGCTTTCTTCGTGCAGGATCAGCGGGATACCGAGGCGCGTCTGTTCGACCGCCCATTTTTGCGCGGCATTGACGTAGTCGGCGGTCTCTTTCGCATTGCGGTTCGGCACCGCGCCGTTGTCGCCGGCGCCGGTCGCCACATTGACGCCGACACGGTCGGACGGGCGGGCGATCATGCCGAGCCCGTTGGGATATTTCGCCTGCGCCTTGGCGGCGTCGAAGTCGCCCTTCGGCGTCTGGATCGCGCCTTTCTGCTGCCAGACGCACTGCATCTGCGCGACCTTTTCCTCCAGCGTCATGCGGCCGAGCAGGTCGGCAACGCGCGCCTCGACCGGCTGGGTCGCATCCTTGTACAACGGCCTGTCGGCAGCGGCCTTGGCCGGCTTCGGCTTGGCGATGGCATGCCCGGTGGCGCCAAGAACCAGCGCCAGGCTGGATGCGCCGGTGGTGACGGCACGGCGCGACAAGCCCTGCTTGCGTTGAGACATGGTCGAGTTCTCCCTGTTCTTCGGTACGATCCTCGGACGGGACCGCTTGAAACGGGCCTCCACCGTCAACGGCGGACGCACGCATGACAATGTTGGAAGCGTCACAATTAACCGATTCCTATGAAATCGGCGAAAACATATGACGGTTGGAGAAATCCGCCGCTCTTCATTGACGCCCTACCCCAACGGTGACATTGTTAGCGGTAACAGCAAAAAAGACAACAGGGAGAACGATGACCTACTCGAAAAATGATCTGACCCGCCGGTCCGCCCTTGGCCTGATGGCCGCCGGCGCGGCTGCCGCCGCCATGCCCGCCTTCGCGGACAGCCCCTCCCTGGCCGACCTGGCGCGCGCCAAGGGCCTGCGATTCGGTACGGCCGTACCCGCCGGGCGGGGCGGCGTGTCCGATCCCGACGTGGCGGCTTTGATTGCGCGCGAATGCAACATCCTCGTGCCCGAAAACGAGCTCAAGATGTACGTCACGCACAACAACAATGCGACCGACTACAATTTCGGCCCGGGCGACGCCATCCTGGCCTTTGCCAAGGCGCACGACATCGCCATGCGCGGCCACAACCTGTTCTGGGCGCGCGACGAATTCACGCCGCAGTGGCTGAAATCCTACGACTTCGGACCCAATCCGAAAGTCGCCGCCGAAAAGCTGCTGCGCGACTATATCGCCACCGTCGCCGACCACTACGGCACCGCCCTCACCTCGTGGGACGTGGTCAACGAAACGATCGATCCCAAGACCGGCAAGGTGCGCGACAACGCCTTTTCGCGCGTGCTGGGCATGGACGCCCTGCGCATCGCCTATGAGGCGACGCGCGTGCACCTGCCGCACATGCAACTGGTCTATAACGACTATATGGGCTGGGAAACGGGCGGCGAAGTCCACCGCGACGGCGTCATCACGCTGCTGCGCTGGTTCCGCGACAACCATGTGCCGGTCGATGCGCTGGGCCTGCAAAGCCACCTGGGCACCGACCACGACGTAACGCTCGGCAACGTCAAGGCGTGGACGGACTTCCTGAATACCGCCACCGGCCTGGGCTACGACCTGCTGATTACCGAGTTCGACGTCAACGATCGCCACGTGCAGGGCACGATCGCCGAACGCGACGCCGTGGTTGCGAAGATCGGCCGTGAATATCTCGACCTCTGCCTGTCCTATAAACAGACAAAAGATGTCTTGGCGTGGGGCATCACGGACCGCTATAGCTGGCTGCAAGGATTCACTCCGCGCGACGACAAGCAGCCCCTGCGCCCCGCCCCCTTCGACGCCGATTTCAAGCCGAAGCCGCTGACCGCTGCCATCGCCGACGCCTTCAAGGCCGCCTCGCCCCGATGAAAACTGCTGCTGCCCTTGCCGCCCTGTTGATCGCCGGTTCCGCCTCGGCCGACCCGGTGCCCTATCTCCAGCTCAAGGGCCACAAGCCCGTAAAGGCCGCCCCGTCTGCCCAAACCGCACAGACGGGCGTGGCCGTGTTCACGGGGACGTCGTACGACAGCACGACGGACCTGCTGGAGCACCCGCAAAACAAGGCGGTGTACGAGAATCCGATCCTGCCGGGCTTCTATCCAGACCCCAGCATCGTGCGCGTCAAGGACGACTATTACCTGGTCAATTCCAGCTTTGCCTACTGGCCGGGCATCCCGGTCTTCCATTCGAAGGACCTGGTCAACTGGCAGCAGATCGGCAACGCCATCGACCGCCCGAACCAGCTCGACTTTTCGAATCTGGGCACGTCGCGCGGCGTGTTCGCGCCGCAGATCTCGTATCACGACGGCCTCTACTGGATCGTCAACACCTGCGTCGACTGCAAAGGCAATTTCGTCATTACGGCCAAGGATCCGGCAGGCCCGTGGTCCGATCCGGTGTGGATCGATATCGGCGGCATCGATCCGTCGATCTTCTGGGACGACGACGGACAGGCCTGGGTCGTCCATAACGACGATCCCGACGGCCCGCCGCAATACCCGGGCCACCGCGCCATCTGGATCCAGCGCTTCGATCCGGTGGCGAAAAAGATGGTCGGCCCGCATACCGTCATCGTCAACGGCGGCACGGATATTTCCAAAAAGCCCGTATGGATCGAGGGACCTCATATCTACAAGATAAACGGCGCCTACTACCTGATGTGCGCCGAAGGCGGCACGGCCGAAGACCATTCCGAGGTCATCTTCCGGTCCGACAAGGTCGATGGCCCCTATGTGCCCTATGCCGGCAATCCGATCCTGACGCAGCGCGACCTCGATCCCAACCGTGCGCTTCCCGTCACCTCGTCCGGCCATGCCGACCTGGTGCAGACACCCGGCGGCGACTGGTACGCCGTCTTCCTGGGCACCCAGCCGTACCAGGACAAGCTCTACAATACCGGGCGCCAGACCTTCATGCTGCCCGTGTCGTGGCGCAAGGACGCGCAGGGCGTGTCCTGGCCGCTGATCCTGCCCAGGGACGAACCCATGCCCCTTCTGGTCGACCTGCCCAAGGGCGCGCAGACCGGCGGCAAGCCGCACTATACGGGCGCCACGAAACGCGTAGGCTATGCGTCGGCGAAATACGAATGGCTGCAGGTGCGCACGCCCGGCCAGCCGTTCCTGACCGTCAATGGCGCCGGCAAGGCCGAAAAGATCACGCTTAAGGCTCTGCCCGAGGCGATCGGCGACGAAAAATCGCACCCGGCCTTTATCGGCCTGCGCCAGCGCCATGTCGGCATGACCTTCCAGACGACGGTCAGCTTCCATCCCGCGCATGACGGCGACCGCGCCGGCATCATGGCCTTGCAGAACGACGACTTCTACCTGTTTTACGGGCTTACGCGCGTGAAGGGCCAGACCATGCTCGAGGTCAGCCGCCGCGACGGCAAGGGCGACCCGGTCGACGGCCAGCCGGTCACCTACATGCCGGCGCCGGCCGGTCCGGTGACGATCCGGCTCGATATCGACGGCGGCACGGCGAAATTCAGCTTCGGGGCCGGACGCAAGGCGCGGGTGCTGAAGGACAATGTCGATGCGACAAATTTGTCGACAGCCAGGGCCGGCGGTTTCGTCGGCACGATCGTCGGCCTATATGCCTATAGCCAAAAGCCGTGATCGGGGTTAGTCTCCCTTTATAAAAAACTTATAAAGGGAGATAAAACATGCTTCCGCTCAAAAGCTTAGCTGTTCTCACAGGGATTGCCACCGCGCTCGTCTTCACCCTTCCCGCCCGGGCCGACGACGATATTACCAAACGTCTGATCAGCAATCCGAACATCGGATCGTGGCAGATCTACGGGGCGACCCAGACCAACAAGAAGATCAAGGACCCGGCCGTCCAGGGCGGAAACGCCATCGAGGCATCGGCCACCGGCGTCGGCGACTCGTATGCCTCCGCGGCGCAGGTCGAGGTCAACCAGAAGATCGTCAAGGGCGACCACATCGTCTGCGCGGTCTGGCTCAAGGCCAAGTCGCCGGCGACCGCGACGCTGCACGGCCGCCTGCAGATCAACGCCGCGCCCTACACCGCGGTGATGGAAGGCGACCTGAACGCCACCGACCAGTGGCAGTTGCTGACGGTCGAGGGCGACGCCGACCAGGATTACGACAAGGGCAAGCTGGTCTTCGTGGTGCACCTGAACGGCGCGAAACAGACCGTCGACCTGGGCCCGGCCTTCGTGCTCAACATGTCGCGGACGTATTAGGAATCGCTCCTCCCCGCCTCTTGCACCTCCCCGTTTTCGAAGAAAATGGGGAGGGGGACCGTCACCTGGAGCGCTAGCGTAGGGTGATGGTGGTGGGGTTTCTTGTTTCCTTTTTACACACCGGTGGCAGGAAGAAAGCAAGAAACCCCACCACCACATCTCACCGCTTCGCGGCTC
>CAKZJB010000061.1 GCA_936940865.1 uncultured Asticcacaulis sp.
AGACTGACACGTCTAATTTGCGTGGCACTGACATTTGCATTTTGCAGCTACAAGGGATTTTCGCATAATAAAGGTTATGGGAAATAAAATATCCATTCTGGCGCATATCGGGCGCAGAGTCGCATATCGTACCAACGGCGATTGGTCTCCGGCTCGATCGCGGCGTATAAGATTTTGAATATACGGGAAAACGCCCGTATTCCTCGGGCCGCAAGGTCCGATGTGGTGCGACGCGGATCGTTATGGGCTTCCGGCGGACGGTTTCGAATGGCGCAGCCGGCGGGATTTGCCGGCGGGCCGAGGTCTTCGCCATCGTGCCGGCCAGGCGTCTCAAAAAATCACCCGCGCGACCAATTCGGCGTCTCGCAATCATCGGACACATAATTGCCCCCTGCTCGCCCCCAAAACGTTAACCAAAGGCAAATCGGATTCCATCCCTGACTCCGTTGGGGTGGTATTCCTGAACTCAGGCGCCGTCGAAATTCCGGAATTCGATATCGAGGCCGTGCCCGGAAAGATTGTCGATATCCAGGCGGCGGGACGGCCCGCGCAAGCCGCCCAGGGTAGGCCCGGCCCTGAAGTTCTGCAAAACGTAACGGCCGCGGTAGCCGACGTCTTCCAGTTCGCGAATTATCGCATCGATATCACGCCGGTCCAGAAGATCGGCATGCACGGTCGTACGCACTTCGCGTGCGACGGCGGTCCGGGTGACCAGGTCCAGGGCGCGCCTGAAAGCCCGCCACCCGTCCCACCCCGTGATCGCGGCGAATTTCGCGCGCGGCGCCTTGAAATCAAGGGCGACAAAGTCGACCAGCCCTTCGTCCAGCAGGGCCGCCAGCCGCTCGGGACGGGTCCCGTTGGTATCGAGCTTCACCAGAAAGCCCATGGATTTCAGGTGTCTTGCCAGATCCGGCAAGGCCGGACAAAGCGTACATTCGCCCCCCGACAGGACGACGCCGTCGAGACGCCCGCGGCGCGCCTCGAGAAAGCGTTCGATCCGATCCGGCGCCAGGCGGCGTAATTTGCCCTTCACCAACTCGGGATTGTGGCAGTAGGCACAGGCCATGTTGCATCCGGAAAACCACAGGATGCAGGCTGTCCGCTCCGGATAGTCCTGGAAGGTGAAGGGCGTCAGGGCGGTTATGGGCAGCTTGCGCCACATGGGATCGCTCACCCCGCCGGCTCACAGAGGAAGAGCGGCAGGCTGGGCGCGTCTTCACGGAAGTGCTTGCGTTCGCCGTGCTCGCCCTTCTTGCCGAGGTTGAAACTGGCGACCGGGCGGTGATAGCCCATGACCCGGGTCCACACGAGCGTTTCCTTGCCGCACGACGGGCATGTCGCCTGCTCGCCGCTGAGATAGCCGTGCGTCTCGCAGACGGAAAAGACCGGCGTAATGGTGATATAAGGCAGGCGATAGTTTTCGATGACCTTGCGCACCAGGCGCTTGCAGGCCTCGCCCGACGAGATGCGTTCGCTCATATAGAGATGCAGCACCGTCCCGCCGGTATATTTGCATTGCAGCCGGTCCTGAAGATCCAGCGCCTCGAACGGATCCTCGGTGTAGCCGACGGGCAACTGGCTGGAGTTGGTGTAATAGATGTTCTGACCGAGGCCGGCCTGCACGATCCCGGGATAGCGCCGCGCATCCTCCTTGGCGAAGCGGTAGGTCGTCCCTTCCGCCGGCGTGGCCTCGAGATTGTAGAGGTGGCCCGTTTCTTCCTGATAGGTCTTCAGCCGGTGGCGCATCTGGTCCAGGATGTCCTCGCACAGCGCCATGCCGCGCGCATCGGTCACATCGAAAGCGCCACCGGTGAAGTTGCGCACCATCTCGTTCATGCCGTTGACGCCGATCGTGCTGAAATGATTTCGGAAATGCGGCAGGTAGCGCCGGGTGTAGGGATAGAGCCCGCGGTCGTACATTTCCTGGACACAGCGGCGCTTGGTTTCGAGCGAGGTCTTCGCCAGGTCCATCAGCCGCCCGGCCTCGCGCATCAGGCCGTCGGCATCGCCGCAAAAGCGGTAGCCCAGCCGGGCCATGTTGAGGGTGACCACGCCGATCGACCCCGTCATTTCGGCCGAGCCGAACAGGCCGTTGCCGCGCTTTTGCAGCTCACGCAGGTCGAGCTGCAAACGGCAGCACATGCTGCGCACGGCGTGCGGCGCATAGGCGTCGGGATTGGGCACGCGGCATCCGTGTTCGTCGATCCTGTACTGGCTGCCGATGAAGTTCTGGAAGTATGAGCTGCCGATCTTGGCCGTGTTGGCGAACAGGGCGTCCGCCACCGGGCCGTCCCAGGCAAAGTCCTCCATGACATTGACGGTCGGGATCGGAAAGGTAAAGGGCTGCCCCTGGGCGTCACCCTCGGTCATGACCTCGTAATAGGCTACGACGATCTGCTCCATCTCGGGCTGGAAATGCCGGTAGGTCATGTCCTCCGGTCCGGCGGCGCCGCGCCGGCGGGCCTCCGCCAGCAGATCGGGGGCGTCGATTCCTCTCAACAGGTGAAGGCTGTCCGCCGTCGGGAAATTGTCGCGCAGGTCGGGCGGCACGGTGATATCAAGCGTGATATTGGTGAACGGGCTCTGCCCCCAGCGCGCCGGAACATTGAGATTGTAGACGAAGCTCCGGATGGCTTTCTTGATCTCGGCAAAGGGCAACCGGTCCTTGAAGACATATGGCGCCAGGTAGGTATCGAACGAACTGAATGCCTGGGCGCCGGCCCACTCGGACTGCAGGATACCCAGGAAGTTGGCCATCTGGCCCAGCGCCTCGCGGAAATGGCGCGGCGGCCGGCTGGCGACCTTGCCCGGCACGCCGTTGAAGCCCTCGTCGAGCAACGCCCGCAGGCTCCAGCCGGCGCAGTATCCGGTCAGGCAATCGAGGTCGTGGATGTGAATGTCGGCATTGCGGTGCGCCTGCGACTCCTCGGGGGCATAGACATGGTCCAGCCAGTAGTTGGCGATGATCTTGCCGGCGGCGTTGTTGATGAGCCCGGCATTGCTGTATGACGTGTTGGCGTTGGCGTTCACGCGCCAATCCTGGCGCAGGACATATTCCTCGACCGTCTGTTTGCAATCGACCAGGCTGGCCGCCCCCTCCCCGCCGCCAATCCGGAAGAGAAAATCGAGCGTGTCGAGACCGCTGTCGCTGTCGGGCATGATGACCTCCGCAAATCAATATGTAGATGCCTTGCTTGGCTTGGCTACATTATGTTGATTTGCATCGGGCCATTTGACAGCTATCAAGCGGGGGCATCACATCTTCAGTCCGGGTGTGCGACTGAGCGTCGGCGGGCGGCCATGCGATGGCTCAAGTCCTGCAAATCCTGGGGTTTCAGACGCAGGCGCGCGATCGGAATGACGATGGCGTTTTCGAGTGCGACATGACGCCGCTCCAGGGCGACGAACTCAAGCAGCAGCGCCCGCAGGCCGGCTTCGCGCGAGGGCGGCATCCCCTCCGCCCCGGCCTTCTCAAGGCCCCGCAGCAGGTGGCCGACCCTGTCCCGGTCGCCGCCGTGATCGTCCGTCAGCATGCCCAGGATGCGCTCTATATCGTCCTCCGGCGCGGCGCGGCGGCGCAGGAGCGGAAACAGGTCCTCCTCCTCGTCGAGCACGTGCAAGGGCAGGTCGTGACGCAGGAAGGCGATCACCGTGGCCAGGCAGGCGCCATCGAAAACGTCCGATCGCGCCAGCCGCTCCACCAGCCGGCACAATTGCCGGTGCCTGTAATGCTCGGCGAAGAACCAGTCCAGCGGCTCGGCCATCAGCTCGGCCGGTACGGTTTCGATCTGGGCATCCGCCGCGAAGTCGGCCGCCTGTATCATGACATCCTCCTCAATGGCTGTATCAGGGGCGCCGCGCGTCCGGCTCCGCCGGTCAGGGTCAGGACTTTCGAATAATACCAACGGCGATTGGCTTTGATTCTGTCGCCGTTGGCGAGGGCGCCACTCTTTTCGTACTTTGCCCGCCGGCGCCTTGTCCTCAAGGAGCGAAGCGTCAGGACAACGCCTCGTGGTCCTCAAGGAGCGAAGCGTCAGGACAACGCTTCGTGGGCGGCGAGCCATGCGGCGTTTGAGCTAAAAAGACGAATACCGACGATCATTCTTTATGGCCGTTGGTATAAGTGTGTAGTTGCGTTTCGCGGGCGTGAGCCGCGACTTGAGGATGCAGGCGACGCTGGCCAGCATGGGATCGTTCGCGCCCTGTGCCGCGGAAACGAGCTGGGTAAAGGATTCGTCGTCGGCGTGGTCGAGAAAATGCCGGACCTCGCCCCGCACGAAGTCGGCGACCGTCATCGCCTTCTCAACGGCCGAGGCGGCCACGCGCTCGGCCAGGGCCTTATCGGCGCCGGCCAGCCAGGGCGCGATGCGTTCCGCAAGGCGCGGATCGTCGACCAGGCCGCCCAGCGACAGGCTGGGCCGTTCGACGGTCCCCGCATCGCCGAGTTTCAGCGCAATGCCCTTGCCGCGCGCCTCCGCCACCAGTTGCTCGCAATAGCGTGCCGAGGCGGCGACCCAGGCGCGGCTTTCCATGTGCAGCCGGATGCGGTCACGAACCGCTTCGAACGGCAGGCGCGTCCGCGGAATGCGCCGGTCGAGCCGGACGATATGCCAGCCAAATGCCGATCGCACCGGTTCGGGGTAGATGGCGCGTTCGGGCATCGACAGCAGGACCTCTTCCAGCGCGGAAACCAGGTCGCCCCGGCGCAATTGTCCCAGAGAGCCGCCGACCTCGGCCGACGGACATTGCGACAGGGCCCGGGCCAGGCCGGCAAAGGCGGAGGGCTCGCTCATCAGCTGGGCGATCAGGTCACGCGCGATTTCCGCGCCCGACTCGGGCAGCAGGATATGCGATGCCTCGTAGAGTTCGGGCGTCAGGAAGCTGTCCGGGCGGGTAGCGTAGAAGCGCAGGCACTCGTCTTCCGTCGGTACGTCGACGGTCAGCTCGGTGTCGAACAGCGCGCGGATCAGCGCCTCCTCCTCCGTTTCCAGCCGCCCGGCCTCGTCGGCCTGCGGGGTGGCTACGAGGCCGAGCTCGCGCGCCCGGTTGAGCAGCAGCGCCTTGAGCGCCAGGGCGTGGGCGGCGGCATGCGCTTCGGCGGAGGTCGCCGACGGATGGTGGGTCATCTCGTCGCGGATCAGCTGTTCCGGGATTTCGACGCCGTCGACAACAAGGTGGGACATGTACGACATAAGCTTATTTCCTCCGGATGGCGGCGATGTCGCGGCGCGTGCGCACCAGTTGCCAGCCGCGGCGGTTGAGGTACCAGACGGGCGCGGACAGCATGTGGACCAGACGCGTGAAGGGGAAGGCCAGCAGGATCGTCATTCCGAGGATCAGATGCGCCTTGAAGACCCAGGGCACGTCGGCGACATAGCTGGCCGCCTGGCGGTCGAAGCTGAAGATGCCCTGCGCCCAGCTCATGAACTTGACCATCTCGCTGCCGTCCAGGTGCTGCGCCGACAGGGGAATGGTCGACAGGCCGAGGCAGAGCTGCACCGTCAGGATCAGCAGGATGGCGGTATCGCCGAAGCTTGAATTGTGGCGGATGCGGGCGTCGAACAGACGCCGGTGCAGCAGGAGCAGGGCGCCCATCAGGGCGAAGGCCCCGGCGACGCCGCCGGCGATCATGGCCAGAAGCTGCTTGGCGCCGTGCGGCACGCCAAAATATTCGAAGACGGCGATGGGCGTCAGCAAGCCGACCAGATGGCCGCCGAAGATGACCAGGACACCCACGTGAAACAGGACCGAGCCCGCCACAAGCTGCTTGCGGCGCAAGAGCTGCGACGATCCCGTCCGCCAGGTATATTGTTCGCGGTCGAAGCGCAGGACCGAGCCGATGGCCAGCACCGACAGGGCGATATAGGGATAAACCCCGAACAGAAGGCTGTTGATCGTTTCCATTATCGTGCTCCTCCGGCGGCGCGGCCGGGCGCCGGCGTACCGGCCTTCATCGCGGCGACCAGGGCCTCGGCTTTCGGGCAGCCGGCTTCGCCCGGGCCGAAGGTGACGGCGGTCTCCGCCCATTGTTTGTCAAGCGCATCGAGATCGTCGGGATTGTCTTCGGGTTCGGCCAGCAGCGCCGCCACGAGCTGGGCCTCGGCGCGCACGCCGGCCAGGGCCACGAGGGCATCGAAGACGGCGGCGTAGGCGCTGTCGCGCGTCTTCAGGCGCCCGGCCAGGGCTTCGAGGACATGCACCGCCTCACCCAGGAAGGACGCGGCTTCCGGCTGCGGCAGGATAGACAGGAATTCGAGGAAGACCGGCAGGTAGTCCGGCAGTTCCTTCGCGTCGAGCTCCAGCCCGCGGCTGCGGTAAAGCTCGACGAGCGCCACCATGGCCTGGCCGCGTTCGCGGCTTTCGCCATGAACGTGCTCATAGAGGTTGAGCGACAACGAGCGCGAACGGTCGAACAGATCGATATAGCGTTCCTGCGCCTCGTAGAGATCCGCATCGGCGATCTCCTGCGCCAGGACGGATACCGACGCCGCGATGGCGGGCGGGACCAGCCCCTCCCCCGTCACGGCGCGCACGATGTCGGCGCACAGGCCTTGCGTCTCTTCGGTCGGATAGGCCAGCAATTGCGCCAGGGCCTGATAGGTCATGGACATGGTCACGCCTCCTTCGCCGTCGGGGCCGCCGCCGGCTTCTTGATCTTGCCGAACAGGCCGAATTCGGTCTGGCCGCCGGAGCAGCCGTTGCCGAAGGTGAAACCGCAATTGCCGCGCAGTTCGTAGGCGTCTTCCGCGGCTTCGCGGTGCGTCGTCGGGATGACGAAGCGGTCCTCGTAATTGGCGATCGCCATGATCCTGTACATGTCCTCGACCTGGGCGGCGCTTAAGCCAACCTTTTCGGCCATCGGCGCGTCGATGCGGCCTTCGATCGTCTTGGCGCGCATGAACATACGCATGGTCATCATGCGTTGCAGGGCTTCGATCACGGGTTCCTCGACGCCCGCGGTCAGCAGGTTGGCGAGGTACTTCGCCGGGATGCGCAGCGAATTGACGTCCGGCATCTCGCCGTCCATTTCGAGCGCGCCGGCCGAGGCGGCCGACTGGATCGGCGACAGCGGCGGCACGTACCAGACCATGGGCAGGGTCCGGTATTCCGGGTGCAGCGGAAAGGCGATCTTCCAGTCCATGGCCATCTTGTAAACGGGGCTGTTTCTCGCCGCCTCGAGCCACGCCTCGGGGATACCGTCGGCGCGCGCCTGGCGGATCACCGCCGGATCGTGCGGGTTCAGAAAGACGTCGAGCTGCGCCTGGTAGAGGTCCTTGTCCTCGACCGAAGCCGCCGCCTCGATGCGGTCTGCGTCATAGAGCAGCACGCCGAGATAGCGGATGCGCCCGACGCAGGTTTCCGAACACACGGTCGGCAGGCCGACCTCGATGCGCGGGAAGCAGAAGGTGCACTTTTCCGATTTTCCGGAACTCCAGTTGTAATAGATCTTCTTGTACGGGCAGGCCGACACGCACATGCGCCAGCCGCGGCACTTGTCCTGGTCGATCAGGACGATGCCGTCCTCCTCGCGCTTGTAGATGGCGCCTGACGGACAGGCCGCGACGCAGGCCGGGTTCAGGCAGTGCTCGCACAGGCGCGGCAGGTACATCATGAAGGTGTTTTCATAGGCGCCGTAGATCTCCTTTTCGACGCCTTCGAAATTGTAATCCTTCGACCGCTTGGAAAATTCGCCGCCCAGGATTTCCTCCCAGTTCGGCCCCCACTCGATCTTCTCCATGCGCTGGCCACTGATCTTTGAACGCGGCCGTGCGGTCGGAAACGCCTTCATTTCCGGCGCCGTCTGCAGGTGGCCGTAGTCGAAGTCGAACGGCTCATAATAGTCGTCGATTTCCGGCAGGTCCGGATTGGCGAAGATTTTCGACAGGATGCGCCATTTGGCGCCCATGCGCGGCTCGATCTTGCCGTTGGCCTTGCGGACCCAGCCGCCGTTCCAGCGCTTCTGGTTTTCCCAGTCCTTGGGATAGCCGACGCCGGGCTTGGTTTCGACATTGTTGAACCAGGCATATTCGACGCCTTCGCGGTTGGTCCACACGTTCTTGCAGGTAACCGAACAGGTGTGGCAGCCGATACACTTGTCGAGGTTCAGCACCATGCCGATCTGGGCGCGGATCTTCATTGGCCCTGCTCCTTCTTCGACAGGCGCTTCTCGAGCCAGTCCACTTTTCTCATCTTGCGCACGACGACACATTCATCCCGGTTCGCCCCGACCGTTCCGTAATAGTTGAAACCGTAGGCGAGCTGGGCGTAGCCGCCGATCATGTGGGTGGGTTTGGGAACGACGCGCGTCACCGAGTTATGGATGCCGCCGCGCTGGCCGGTGATCTCGGAGCCCGGCGTGTTCACGATCTTCTCCTGGGCGTGGTACATGAAGATCGTGCCTTCGCGCATGCGCTGGGACACGACGGCCCGGGCGGTCAGGGCGCCGTTGGCATTGAAGACTTCGACCCAGTCGTTGTCCTCGATGCCGGCCTTCTTCGCGTCGACCTCGGACAGCCAGACGACCGGCCCGCCGCGGTTGAGCGTCAGCATGAGCAGGTTGTCGGAATAGGTCGAGTGGATGCCCCACTTCTGGTGCGGGGTGATGAAGTTGAGCACGATCTCGGGCTCGCCGTTCGTCTTCTCGCCCTGGACCCAGGTGGTCTTGAGGTCGACCGGCGGCTTATAGACGCAAAGGCCTTCGCCGAAGGCGCGCATCCACAGATGATCCTGATACAGCTGCTGGCGTCCGGTCAGGGTCCGCCATGGGATCAGCTCGTGGACGTTGGTATAGCCGGCATTGTAGCAGACGTGCTCGCTTTCGATGCCCGACCAGGTCGGCGACGAAATGATCTTGCGCGGCTGGGCGACGATGTCGCGGAAGCGGATCTTTTCGTCCTCCTTCGGCAAGGCCAGGTGGTCGTGCTTGCGGCCGGTCTGTTTTTCCAGGGCGCGCCACGACTTGACCGCGACCTCGCCGTTGGTTTCCGGCGCCAGCATCATGATGGCCTCGGCGGCGTCGATGTCGCTTTCGATGCGCGCCAGGCCGAAGCTTGTCCCCTCCTCCGCCACGCGGCCGTTCAGGTCTTTGAGCGCATGAACCTCATGCTCGGTATTCCAGGCGATGCCCTTGCCGCCGTTTCCGGTTTTTTCCAGCAGCGGTCCCAGCGAGGTGAAGCGCTTGTAGAGGTTGGGATAGTCGCGCTCGACGACCGTCACCTGCGACATGGTCTTGCCCGGCACCGGCTCGCATTCACCGAGGTACCAGTCCCTGACATCGAACGGCTGGGCCATTTCGGCGGCGCTGTCGTGCTGGATGGGCGTCAGGACGACGTCCTTTTCGACGCCCAGCACTTCGGGCGCCACTTCGGAGAAGGTTTTCGCCAGCCCCTTGAAGATCGCCCAGTCCGAACGCGCTTCCCAGGCCGGGTCGACCGCGGCGGTCAGCGGGTGGATGAAGGGGTGCATGTCCGAGGTGTTGAGGTCGTGCTTTTCGTACCAGGTCGCCGTCGGCAGCACGATGTCGGAATATACGGCCGTCGTCGACATGCGGAAGTCGAGCGTGACCAGCAGGTCGAGCTTTCCCTCCGGTGCGTGGTCATGCCACACGACGTCGCGCGGCTTCTGCCGGCCGGTTTGTCCCAGGTCCTTGCCCTGCACGCCGTGGGTGGCGCCCAGGAGGTGCTTCAGGAAGTATTCGTGGCCCTTGCCCGACGACCCCAGCAGGTTCGAGCGCCACACGAACATGTTGCGCGGCCAGTTCACCGGCTTGTCCGGATCCATGCACGACAGCTTGAGCGAGCGGTCCTTCAGCGAGCGGACGACATAGTCCTTCGGATCGAGGCCGGCCTCGGCCGCCGCGCGCGCGATCTCCAGCGAATTGGTCTCCAGCGCCGGCGCCGACGGCAACCAGCCCATGCGTTCGGCCTTGACGTTGAAGTCGATCAGGGCGCCGCTCCAGTCGCCATCCGGTGCGGTCGGCGACAACAGTTCGCCGGCCGAAACCGTCTCGTAGCGCCACTGGTCGGTGTGGGCATAGAAGTAGGAGGTGCCGTTCTGCTGGCGCGGCGGCCTGGCCCAGTCGGTGGCGAAGGCGATCGGCGCCCAGCCCGTCTGCGGCCGCAGCTTTTCCTGGCCGACATAGTGCGACCAGCCGCCGCCCGACTGCCCGACGCAGCCGCACATGACCAGCATGTTGATCACCGCGCGGTAGTTCATGTCCATATGGAACCAGTGGTTCATCGCCGCGCCGATGATGACCATGGACTTGCCGTTGGTCTTTTCGGCGTTCGACGCAAAGCCGCGCGCCACGGCGATGATCTTGTCGCGCGGCACCGTGGTGATCGCCTCGGCCCAGGCCGGCGAATAGGGTTCCGGGTCGTTGAAGGTCTTCGGCATGAAATCGCCGCCGAAACCCTGGTCGACGCCGTAATTGGCCAGGAACAGGTCGTAGACGCAGGCGACTATCGCCTCGCCTTCCTTCAGTTGCAGCCGCTTGACGGGCACGTTGCGCACCAGAACGTCCGGATGGTCCGTGGATGCGAAGCCGTTGCTGGCCGTGTTGGCGAAATACGGGAAACCGACGCCCTCGACGCCGTCGTGGATATCCTTGAAGCCAAGGCGCAGGCGGGTATCCGCGCCGCCGCCGTCCTTTTCCTCGAGGTTCCACTTGCCGTCATCGCCCCAGCGGAATCCGATCGAGCCCTGCGGCACGACGATCCTGCCGGTCGTCTCGTCGATGGCGACCGTCTTCCAGTCCGGATTGTTGGCCTCATGCAGGTCGCCCACGAAGTCCGAGGCGCGCAGCAGGCGCTCGGGGATGAGATAGCCGTCCTTCTTCACCAGCCGCACCAGCATCGGCAGGTCCGAATACTTGCGCAGGTAGTCGCGGAAGTACGGCACCTGACGGTCCTGGTGGAACTCCTTCAGGATGACGTGGCCGAACGCCATGCCGAGCGCCGCGTCGGTGCCCTGCTTGACCGCCAGCCAGACGTCGCCGAACTTGGACGCCTCGGAATAGTCGGGACAGATGACCGCCGACTTGACGCCCTTGTAGCGCGCCTCGGTGTAGAAGTGCGCGTCGGGCGTCCGCGTCTGGGGCACGTTCGAGCCCCACAGCAGCAGGAAGCCGGAATTATACCAGTCGGCCGATTCCGGCACGTCGGTCTGCTCGCCCCAGGTCTGCGGTGACGACGGCGGCAGGTCGCAATACCAGTCGTAGAACGAGCCGCAGACGCCGCCGAGCAGTTGCAGGTAGCGCGCGCCCGCCGCATAGGACACCATGGACATGGCCGGGATGGGCGAGAAGCCGAAGACGCGATCGGGGCCATGGTGTTTGACCGTATAGGCGTTGGCTGCGGCGATGATCTCATTGACCTCGTCCCACCGGGCGCGGACGAAACCGCCGGCGCCGCGCATCTTGACGTAGGAGTCACGGACCCGGGCGTCCGCCTGGATCGAGGCCCAGGCGGCCACGGGCGACAGCCTCGCACGCGCCGCCCGCCATGCCTTGAGCAGGCGCGAACGGATCAGCGGATACTTCACCCGGTTGGCCGAGTAGAGATACCAGCTGTAGCTGGCGCCGCGGGCGCAGCCGCGCGGTTCATGGTTCGGCAGGTCCGGCCGCGTGCGCGGATAATCGGTCTGCTGGGTTTCCCAGGTGACGATGCCGCCCTTGACATAGATCTTCCACGAGCACGAACCGGTGCAGTTCACCCCATGGGTGGAGCGCACGATCTTGTCGTGCCGCCAGCGGTCGCGGTAGGCGTCTTCCCAGGTGCGGTCGTCGTCGTTGAGGACGCCATGGCCCTTCGAAAAGGTCTGGGTCCGGCGCTTGAAGAAGGCGAGACGGTCGAGCGTGTGTGACATGGTTACTCGGCGGGCTTGAAGGTGGAGGCAGGCGCGCCGCCGCGGAGCAGCGAGCCCTTGCGGGCATAGGCGGCCCAGTTCAGGGCGGCGCAGGTGACGTAGAAAACCAGGAAGACCAGAAGCGCCGTGTTCGGGTTGCCGGTGTCCTTCATCGACTGGCCGAAGGCCATCGGTATGAAGACGCCGCCGAAGGCGCCGAAGGCCGAGGTAAAGCCGACGATGCCGGCGCTTTCCATTTCCGAGGCCTTCAGGCGCTCGGCCGGACTGGCCTGGGGCATCAGTCGCGGCATGCTGGCCCGGACGATGGCGGGGATCATCTGGAAGGTCGAGGCGTTGCCGACGCCCGTCCAGAAGAACAGCCACATGAAGCTGGCGAAGAAGATTTGAAAATTCGCCGGGCCGCCGAAGGCGCCAACGCCCCGCAAGGTGCACACCACACCCAGGATCAGCGCGAAGAACGTGACCTGGGTGACGTTCTGACCGCCCCACTTATCCGAGATCCAGCCGGTGAGCGCGCGCGACAGGGCGCCGACCAGCGGTCCCAGGAAGGCGATCTTGAGCACCATGACGTCGGGGAACAGGGTCTTGGAGAGAAGCGGGAACGCCGCCGAAAAGCCGATGAACGAGCCGAAGGTCCCCAGATACAGCCAGCACATAAGCCAGTTGTGCGCGCGGCGAAAGACGACCGACTGGGCCTTGAAAGACGCCCTGGCGGTCGAGATGTCGTTCATGCCGAGCCATGCCGCGGCGGCGGCCGCGACGATGAACGGCACCCATATGAAGCCGGCATTCTGCAGGTAGAGCTGGCTTTCGACGCCCTTGTCGTGGACCGCGTGGCCGGCGCCGAACACCGGCGCGAACAGGCCGCTGGTGATCACCACGGGCACGGCGAACTGCATGATGCTGACGCCCAGGTTGCCGAACCCGGCGTTGATGGCCAGGGCGTTGCCCTTCTGCGCCTTCGGGAAGAAGAAGCCGATATTGCTCATCGACGAGGCGAAGTTGCCGCCGCCGAAACCGCACAGGAGGGCCAGGATGACGAAGACCAGATAGGGCGTCCCGGGATGCTGGACGGCGACGCCGATACCGATGGCGGGGACGGCCAGGGACAGGGTCGTCAGCACGGTCCACAGGCGGCCGCCCAGGATCGGCACCATGAAGCTGTAGAAGACGCGTAAGGTGGCGCCGGACAGGGCCGGAAGCGCCGTCAGCCAGAACAGCTGGTCGGTCGAGAAGGTAAAGCCCACCAGCTTCAGCTTGGCGACGACGACCGACCACACCATCCAGACGGCAAAGGCCAGGAGCAGGTTGGGCACCGAAATCCACAGGTTGCGGGCGGCGACGGCGCGGCCCTTCCCGGCCCAGTATTGCGGATCCTCCGGTTTCCAGTCCGTGAGAACATGTCTTGCCATTGTGAAGTCTCCTTACGACTTGCTGGCGGGCGCCTGTCCCATGCCCTGGAGTTCGGGCAGTTCGGGCAGCGACGAAATTTCGGGGAAACGGGCCTGTTCCATGCGGCGGATGGCGAAGTGCATCCACAGGAGCGCCGTGCCGACCAGGGCGAACAGCAGCATGAAGCAGCTGGTCCACACGCCCGTAAGGTCGTTGAGGATGCCGAAGGCGATCGGCAGAACGAAGCCGCCGATGCCGCCGATCATGCCCACGAGGCCGCCGACCGAACCGATGCGGTCGGGATAATAGACGGGGATGTGCTTGTAGACCGCTGCCTTGCCGAGGCTCATGAAGAAGCCGAGCACGAAGATGATGACGGTGAAGGGCACGATGCCGGTCGCCAGACGGAAGGCGATCGGACCGCGCACGCCGTCGACGACGTAGGTGGTGGGCGGATAGGCCAGCAGGAAGCAGCAGACCAGGCTGATGCCGAAGGTCAGGTACATGACCTTGCGCGCGCCGATCCTGTCGGCCAGCGCTCCCCCGACCGCGCGGAACAGCGACGCCGGGATCGAATAGGCCGCCGCGAACAGGCCGGCCGTCCTGAGGTCCAGGCCATAGACGCCGACCAGATAGTGCGGCAGCCACAGGGCCAGGGCGACGAAGCCGCCGAAGACGAAGAAATAGTAGAGGGCAAAGCGCCACACCTGCAGGTTCTTCAGGGGCTGGAGTTGCTTCAGCACCGACACGGGCTTCGCCCCGACCTGGCGGCGCGCCACCAGGTCGGGGTCGTCACGGGTAATAAGGAAGGAGACGACGGCGATCGCCGCCAGCCCGGCCGCCCAGGTCTGGGCGACCATGGTCCAGCCGAACGCCGCCATGACGATCGGCGCGGCGATCTTCGTGAAGGCGGCACCGATATTGCCCGCACCGAAGATCCCCAGAACCGTGCCTTGCCGTTCCTTGGGATAGAAGCGCGACACATAGGCGACCCCGACCGCGAAGCCGCCGCCGGCGATACCGACCCCCAAGGCCGCCAGGAGGAACTGCGGATAGGTGTGCGCATATGACAGCATGAAGGTCGCCGCCGCGGCGGCCAGCATGACCAGCAGGTTGACGACGCGGCCGCCGATCTGGTCGGTCCAGACCCCCAGAAAGATGCGCGACAGGGAACCGGTCAGGATCGGCGTGCCGGCCAGCAGGCCGAACTCGGCCTCCGTAAGATGGAGGTCCGCCTTTATCTTCACGCCGATGATGGCGAAGATCGTCCAGACGGCAAAGCAGCCGGTGAACGAAATCGTACTGGCCCAAAGCGCGGTTGCCGCGCCTGGCGCCGGGGGTTGCCTGAGCTGAGACATAAGGTGACCTGCCACCGGATCCGGCTCGATGCCGTGACAGCGTGTTACGTCATCCCGGTCCGGGGACGCTTGATCTCATCCTGGAGACACTTGATAGACATCAATCCGGATGACCAATCTCGTCATTCCGGATCCGAGAGCCCAACTCCCGCAAGGCGTTCAAGTATAATTACGGTTTCCGGCGAAATTTCAGGCCTTTATTGATCCACATCAATTCAGATTCACTTGTCTTCTGTTCCATGAAGCCGGCCTACGTACATGTACGTACGCATTCAAACCAAATTGACATTTATCAATCGGAACGCGAACCTTCCCGCCTGTTCTGTCCAGTGGGGCCACGTCCATGAAAGCCGCCGATCTCGAGCGCATCCGCAGCCTGCAATTGTTTTCCGGGATGTCGGAAGATCAGTTCAACGACGTAACGCAGGGCGCCTATCTCCAGACCTTTCCGGCCGGCCTTACGCTGCTCTACGAAGGCGATCCGGTGGACTTCCTCTATATCCTGATGGATGGCGCCGTCGAACTTCAGGGCACCTGGAACGACAAGGAAAGCACCCTGGCCATCCTGCGGCCGATTTCGACCTTCATTTTGGCCGCGGTCGTGCTCGAGGCCAACGCGCTGATGTCGGCCCGCACCCTGGAAAAGTCGCAGATCCTGATGATCCCGGCCGAAGCCTTTCGCCGCATCATGGCCGAAGACGCCGCTTTCGCGGTCTCTGTGGCGCGCGAAGTCTCCGGTTGCTATCGCGGCCTGGTTCGCTCCATCAAGAACCAGAAGCTGCGCAACGGCACCGAGCGGCTGGCCAACTATATTCTCACGCAGCAGGTGCGGCAGGGCAATCCCGACGTCGTCGTCATTCCCCACGAAAAGCGCACGCTCGCCTCCCTGCTGGGCATGACGGCGGAAAACCTGTCGCGCGCCTTTGCGCAACTGGCCGACTACGGGATCGAGGTCCATGGCGCGGAAATCCGGATTCTGCGCCCCGTGCCGTTGCGGCGGCTGGCCAAGCCGAACCCTCTGCTCGACAACCACGCGCCTCCTGGCATGGGCGGGAGTGGCAAGGCGGAAAAGGAAATGTGGCCGCCGTCCCTGGGAATGGCCGGCAGGGCCTGATCAGCCGCCCAGTTCGGCCAGCCGTCTCAGGTCCCCAGGCACATTGTCGTGCAGGCGGTGCCCGGCCGCCTTGCCCGCAAGGGCCGTGGCGATCCGCTCGCGCAATTCGACCTGCTGTTCGTCATCCTGCAGCAGATCGCGAAGATCGACCCCGCCTTCCCCGAACAGACACAGCCTCAGCTTGCCGCGCGCCGTGACCCGCAGGCGGTTGCAGCTGTCGCAGAATCCCGGCGCATAGGGCGCGATCACCCCGATCCGTCCGGCATGATCCGGGTGGCCGTACTCCACGGCCGGTCCCCCGTCGGAGGCACGTCCGGCCGGCGCCCAGCCGCGGTCCGTCAACCAGTCGACGACGGCGCGGCCGGATACGTGGTTCGCGGCGAAATAGTCCGCATTGTCCCCGGTGCGCATCAGTTCGATGAACCGGACCGCGACGGGCCTGTCCTTCACGTAGTCGGCCCAGGCCTGAAAACCAGCCTCCGCCGTCGCCCTGAGCAGGACGGAATTGACCTTGACCGACGCGAAGCCGAGCGCCAGGCCGCTGTCGATTCCCGCCAGCACCCCG
Organism: uncultured Asticcacaulis sp.; assembly: GCA_936940865.1. Taxonomy (GTDB): domain Bacteria; phylum Pseudomonadota; class Alphaproteobacteria; order Caulobacterales; family Caulobacteraceae; genus Asticcacaulis. The sequence continues at coordinate 16,295 of CAKZJB010000061.1, forward strand.
GCCAGGCGATCGTGTCCGGTGATCGCCCGGAACGTATTTTCATCGAGGGAATCGACGCTGACATTGAGGTGGCTGAGACCGGCCGCGCGCCACCGGGCGGCCTTGCGCGCCAGGTTCCAACCGTTCGTCGTCATGGCGATCTTGGCGATGCCGGGCACGGCGGCAATCGCTTCGATGATGTCCGGAAGATCCGGCCTGACGGCCGGTTCCCCGCCCGTCAGGCGGATCTTGACCACGCCGAGACCGGCCAGGCCGCGGGCCAGGTTGGAGATTTCGCCGGGGCTGAGGACGTGCAGCGGCCCGGTCTTCTTCCATCCATCGGGCAGGCAGTAGGTGCAGCGGAAGTTGCAGACTTCGGTGATCGAGAGCCTGACGTAGCTGAACCGCCGGCCATACCGGTCAATAAGTGGATCGATGCCGGACGCCATCTTTACTCCGTTTCGCGGCGTCAACGGGCCGCCACGGCACCATAGAAGGCCTGGCCGGGACAGGGTTTGACATGACCCTTGCGGCCGCTTGACTATAGTCAAGCCGTAGCGGCGCGGCGTATTTTTCCCGCCGCAACGGGGCAAGTTTATCAATCGCTCGATTGAATTTCATCGTGCGCCCGATTGACTGCCGTGGATGACGCTCCCCGCCACGCGGCCTAAGACGCGGGTCGAAGGAGTTCCCAAATGACCACGGAAGACCAGCTTGTAAGGGATATCGCCGTAGAGGTGCCCGGAGCCACCGCCGTTTTTCGGCGCCACAAGATCGATTTTTGCTGCAAGGGCGGCGTGCCGCTGTCTGAAGCCGCCGCCACCCGCGGCGTCGACGTCAATTCGTTGATCGCAGAGCTGTCGGGCCTGCGGGGGGAAGCGGTGGAGGCGCCGAGCGAAACCCCGGACCTCATTGCCTACATTCTGGAGCGTTATCATGAGGTTCACCGGCGGGAGTTTCCGGAGGCCATCCGCATGGCGCGGCGCGTCGAAGCGGTCCACCGCGACAGCCCCGATTGCCCGCAAGGCCTGGGTGACCTGCTGGCCGTCATGGCTCATGAACTCGACGAGCATCAGGCCAGGGAGGAGGCGGTCCTGTTCCCGGCCATGCTGAACGGGGCGCCCTTCGACCTGTCCTTTCCCATCCGGCGCATGCTGATGGAACACGACGACCTGGGCGACCAGCTGGAGACATTGGGCAAGCTGACGACCGATTTCTTGCCGCCGCCCGGTGCCTGCACGACCTGGCGGGCGCTTTATGCGGCCTGCCAGAAGCTCGACACCGACCTGCGCATGCACATGCACCTGGAAAACAACGTCCTGTTTCCGCGCTTCTCCGGCAACCTTGCCGGGGATGCCAGGGACTGAGACCATGGCCGGCATCAACACCGACCTGCCGTTTCATCCGCTCAACATCGCGGTCCTGACGGTTTCGGACACGCGGACGCGGGACACCGACACATCGGGCGCCCTGCTCTGCGACCGTCTCCAGGCGGCCGGCCATGCGCTGGCGGCGCGGGCGATCGCGACGGATGACATCGACGCAATCCAGACCCGGGTCAAGGCCTGGGTGGCCGACCCGGGCATCGATGTCATCCTGACCACGGGCGGCACCGGCTTCGCCCCGCGCGACGTCACCCCGGAAGCCATCCGCCCGCTGTTCCGGCGCGAGATGGAAGGCTTCGGCGCCGTCTTCCATCATGCCAGCCTTACGACCGTCGGCGTCGCGACGCTGCAGTCACGCGCCTTCGCCGGTCAGGCGGAAGACACCTTCGTCTTCTGCCTGCCGGGATCCACCGGCGCGTGCCGGGACGGATGGGACCTCGTGCTCGCCCTTGAACTCGACAGCCGGTTTCGCCCGTGCTCGCTCGTCGGCCAGATCCCGCGCTTTCGCGGCATTTGCCCGTAACTTTTCGCTCTGGCCGATGTCCTGGTTTCCGGACACTCCGCCGGTCGCGTCGCGCTTTGTGTTGCAAAAAATCCTCACTCAATGTGAGCGATAACAAACAGTCTGAGTGTTTTTTCGCCCTGCCCGTTTTTGTCATTGAACGCGGACCTGGACCCTGGGCCCGCGGGACAAAAACAGGGACTTTTAGGGTTGAGGAAACACGCAATGAAACACTCGAACTTGCGCCGCTCCCAGGCGGCGCTCTATCTGGGCGCGTCCATTTCGGCGCTGGCCCTGGCCGTGACGGCAGGCGCCGCCGCGGCCCAGCAGACGCAGGCATCGGACAGCCAGGTGGTTGTCGTCACCGGCATCCGCGGATCGCTGCAAAAGGCGATGACCGTCAAGAAGAAGGCCGTGGGCGTCGTCGACGCCATCTCGTCGGAAGACATCGGCAAGTTCCCGGACTCGAACCTGGCCGCCGCCGTGCAGCGCATTCCGGGCATCACCATCAGCCGGACCTCGACCGGCAAGGCGTCGCAGGTCACGATCCGCGGCTTCGGCCCCAGCTTCAACGAAACCCTTCTCGACGGCCGCCAGGCGTCCGCCGGCAACGGCAACCGCAGCTTCGACTTCAGCGGCGTCGGCGCGGACTTCGTCGGCGAAGTCGACGTGCTGAAGACACCCGATGCCTCGCTGTCGTCCGGCGCCATCGGCGCCACGATCAACATCAAGTACCCCAAGCCGATGGATCGTCCCGGCTTCCACTTCGCGGCGACGGTATCGGCGAACGAGAACGACAAGTCCGGCAAGTCGTCGCCCAACGGCGGCGTGCTGATTTCCAACACCTTTGCCGGCGGCAAGTTCGGCGTCCTGGCCGACATCGCCTATTCCGACCTGAAAACACAGACCAACCACGTGCAGAACCAGGGCTGGGGCGGCTTCCTGCTGGCGCCGTCGCAACTGGCCGGCGCGGCGCCCGGCGCTTCGACGACCGGGTCGATCCCGGCCTGGTTCACACAGGACTATGGCGTCTTCCAGGAGACCAATGACGAGCACCGCGTCGACGGCCGCCTGGTCTTCCAGTGGCGCCCGGACGACAACTGGCTGATCACGCTGAACGACGACTATTCGCGCAACTGGTCGACGGCCCACCAGTACGGCTACGCCATCTGGTTCAACAGCGGCTCGCTGCGGAACGTCACCCAGACGTCCGACGGCACGATCTCGAACTTCACCCAGGCGAACTCGCCGACCGATATCGACAGCAACACCAACTATACGCACTACCGCAACAACGAGATCGGCCTGAACGTCAAGTGGACGGTCAACGACAAGCTGAAACTGGAATTCGACACCGACAACGCCCAGTCCTGGCGCAACCCGAACGGTGAACTCGACGGCATCGGCGGCGATATCGGCTATGGCGGTCCGCTGACCAACAATACGGGCGTCGCCGGCGTCGGCGACGGCATGGTGCCGTATACGACCGAATATGGCCCGAACAACAACCATGCCCGCTTCGGCGATCCGACGATCCTGGGCTCGCACGTCGTCGTCATCACCAGCCAGCGCAATCACGACACGGTCAACCAGACCAAGTTCCTGGGCACCTGGGACGAAGACACCCTGCACCTGAAGTTCGGCGCGCATTATGTCGACGAATCCCAGGACATGGCCAATTACGGCGACTTCGACAACGGCAACTGGCAGTCCTATGCCGGCTACGGTCCGGCGTCCGGCAGCAATGTCGCCAATTCGCCCCTGCCCCATTCGGGCGGCGTCATGATCCCGGCCAAATACATTACCGGCTCGTTCAGCACCTCGAACTTCATCCGCGGCTGGAACGGCAACGGCAACCTGCCCGCGACGATCCCGATGTTCGACGACCTGGGCGTGTTCAACTACCTGCAAAGCGTCGATCCGGCGTGCTCGGGCGGCTGCGATCCGCAAACCAGCGGACCGTTCAAGATCGAACTGAGCACCGGCAGCGTTCAGCGCGTCGAAGAAAAGACGATGGCGGCCTTCATCTCGCTCGACACGGAGCTGCAACTGGCCGGCCGGCCGTTGGCGGTCAACCTGGGCGTTCGCGACGAAGACACGCACGTCCTTTCGCAGGGCATCGGCAAGCTGCCGGTCAGCATGGCGATCCAGCCGCACGACCCGACGGCCTTCGACCTGACCTATACGCCGACCCAGACCCTGTCGGTGAAGAACCATTACCGGTACATGCTGCCGAACATCGACCTGAACTATGCGCTGACCGACGACATCAAGCTGCGCTTCGACGCCTCGCGCACCCTGACCCGCCCGGGTCTGAGCGCCATGACGCCGGACCTCAATGTCGGCCAGGGCCAGCGCATCAATGCGCTGACCGCCAGCGGCGGCAATCCGCTGCTGTTGCCCTACCTTTCGGACAACCTCGATATCGGCGCCGAATGGTACTACGACAAGATGTCCTACCTGGCGTTCGACGCCTTCACCAAGGACGTCACGAACTTCATCGTGACCAAGACGGTGACCCAGTCAATCAACGGTACGATCGATCCGACGACGAACAAGCTGGCGCAATTCGCGCTCTCGACATCGGTCAACGGACCTTCGGCGCAGGTGCGCGGCCTTGAAGTCGCGTGGCAACATCTGTTCGGCGAAACGGGCTTCGGCGTGCAGGCGAATGCGACCTTCGTCGATACCGACAAGCCCTACGACGCGCACGACCTGACGACCTCGGGCTTCGCCGTTACGGGCCTGGCGAATTCGGCCAACCTGGTGGCCTTCTACGACAAGAGGGGCTTCCAGGCCCGTATCGCGGTCAACTGGCGCGACGAATATCTCGACCACTTCGGCCAGACCCAGAACGTGTCGCAGTTCGGCACGGAGCCGACCTTCGTGAATTCGAGCACGAACGTCGACGTCTCGACCAGCTACGACATCAACAAGCACTTCACGGTTTATCTGGAAGGCCTGAACCTGACCAACCAGACCCTGACCTCGCATGGCCGCTTCAAGGACCAGATCCTCGATCTATACGACTACGGCCAGCGTTGGACGCTTGGCGTCCGCTACCACTATTAAAACGAAGGCCGGGGCTGTCATTCCCTCAGCCCCGGCCTTCGCTCCTGCATACTTCCGGCGCGCTCTATTGGCGCCAATGTTTTTCCCTTTTCTGTACTTCCCTGGTGCGACTGGAGGCCGTCTCCCTGGCGGCCTCCCCTTTTTTATGGCGCGCAGATTCGCGCGACAAATCCCGCATGGTCGGGCATGGCGTAGGCGCAGGCGCGGACCACGCTTCGGAGTTCGTCGAGCGCCCGGGATATCTGCTCCGGCGTCAGCCTGTCGGCCATGGGATCGTGGCGGCGCGGGGCGATCCCCTGCCCCGTCATGACGTAAAGCCAGCTTTGCACCGGAAAGAGTTCCTGCGCTTCGGACGCGATGCGTCCATAGCCGCGGAAGAGATCGAGTCTCTCCCTCAGGCTGTCGGGCAACGGCAAGTCGCGGCAGTATCGCCAGAGCGCTTCGCCGCGTTCGGTGAATGCGTAATGCAACAGCAGGAAATCGCGAATCCGCTCGTATTCGGCACGGATGATGCGGTTGTACCGCGCGGTATCGGCCGGTTCGAAATCGCGGTCGGGAAGATGCGTCAGCAGAAGCGCGATGCCGCGGTGGACCAGGTGGATGCTGGTCGATTCCAGCGGCTCGAGAAAGCCGCTGGCCAGGCCCAGGGCGACGCAATTCTTTTCCCACGCACGCTTGCGGCGGCCCGCGGTGAAACGCAGGGCCAGCGGATCGGCCAGCGATCCGCCCTCGATATTCGCCAGCAGGACCTCGCGCGCCCGCTCGTCCGAGGTGAAGGCGCTGGAATAGACATAGCCGTTGCCGGTGCGGTGCTGCAGCGGGATGCGCCACTGCCAGCCGGCTTCCATTGCGGTCGCGGCCGTGAGCGATGGCAGGCTTGCCAGCCGCGGCGACGGCACGGCCAGGGCGCGGTCGCACGGCAGCCAGCGCGTCCAGTCGTCGTAACCGGTCTTCAGCGCGCCTTCGGTCAGCAGCCCGCGAAAGCCGCTGCAATCGATGAACAGGTCGCCGGCGACGCACTCTCCGCTGTCGAGCACGACATGATCGATGAACCCGTTATCGGCTTTCAGGACAGTGTCGGCCACCCGGCCCTCGGTGCGGACGACCGCGCGCTGTTCGGCATAGGTGCGCAGGTAGCGGGCAAACAGTGCCGCGTCGAAGTGCAGGGCGTAGGTGATGCCTTCGAGCGGCGAATGCCGCTTCTGCACCGGCCGCATGAAGCGCGCCTTCGCACCGGCCGCCGCCATCAGCGAATAGTCTTCCAGCCGGCCGGGACGCCGGCCCTTAAGCCACCAGGCGTGGAAGGGCACGCCGTCCATGTCGTAGCCGGCCTGGCCGAACGGATGGACATAGCGCGCGCCGTCCTTGGTCCAGTCGCGGAATTCGATGCCGAGCTTGAAAGTCGCCTTGGTCGCGCGGATCAGTTCGTCCTCGTCGATGCCGAGGCCGCGGATGAACTGCATGATCGGCGGAATGGTCGCCTCGCCGACCCCGACCGTGCCGATCTCGGCCGACTCTATCAGCCGGATCGACAGCCCCAGGGGCCTGAGGAAATGCGCCAGGCTGGCGGCCGCCATCCAGCCGGCGGTGCCGCCGCCGACGATGACGATGCTGCGAAGCCTGCGGTCGGATGTTACGCCCATCGGGGGATCACCCACCGCGCAGCAGGTGCATGACCCGGGCGCGCAGCTTGCCGTAATTGGTCTTCAAGGGACCGAGAAGGCCATGCTGGTCCTCCGGCACATGGGCCAAAGGATGACCGCCCGTACGAAAGACGTAGTGATCGAAAAAGGCACGCCAGGCGGTGCGCTCGGCCTCCGGCCGCTCGGAGATGGCGATCATGGCCAGAAGCATGGCGGTATAGGGTGCGTCCGGACCGGCGGCGAATCCGTCCCACCAGTAGTTGACGAGGCCGTTGACCCGCGCCGTAGCCTCGACCTGATGCCACCACAGCTTGGGCAGGTAGAGCGCATCGCCGGGTTCGAGTTCGGCGGTCAGGGCCTGATTCCGTATGCGTTCGAATTGCGGAAACCGTTTTGGATCGCGCGGCAGCGACGCCGCCAGGCTGACGGGCTGGCCCGCCATGGTGTTATCGATCGGGCCGACGTAGAGCTTCGCGATCAGACCGGGGGCATAGAGGGTGAAACGCCGGCAGCCGGCGATGACGCACGCCAGGTTATCGAGCGTGTCGTAGTGCGAAGACACGTTCGACTCGTTGCCGAGCCAGATTCGCCCGCTCCCCGGCGGTGCGAACGGCATCGGGTTTTGCGCGCTGAAGCCGGGGAGGAAGTCGTCCGCCGGAACCGATCCGGCGTAGACAGTCTTGTCTTCCAGGCCATCGACGATCGCGCCGATGGCGTCGCCGAAACGCATTGGCCGCCGTTCGAAATTGAAGCCCTTCAGGTCATCGCCGTAATAGTATTTGCCGGCGATCGACCTGTCGCCGACAAAGGCGTCCATGCGGCCGCCATTGTCGAAGGCCAGCAGATAGTCGCGCAATGCCCGCGGCGACCGCCCCGCCGTCACGGCCGGCCAGTCTGCGACGAGGCCCCTCAGGACAACCGGCTGGCAAGGCAGGCAGACATCGCGGCGGAAGGCTTCCGGGTCGAGGACGCTGCGCCCGATGATTTCCTGGACGGCCGGCATCAGGCCTCGAGCAGTTTCAGATTCTTGCGCCGGGCCAGCACCGGCACCTGCTTCAGCGAGGCGATCATCAGATAGATCAGTTGCAGGTAGCCCTTGCGGAACAGGTCGACGACCGCGTCATCCGGCAGGGCGCGTAAAGCGTCCTGGTCGATGGTGTAGAGACCCTCGGTGATGCGGCGGGTGCCGTCGTCGAAAGCCAGGTCGATCGTCACCGTTTCCACCAGCTTCAGGCTCAGCAGGGTCTCAAGGAAGCGTTTGGTCCGCTCCAGGCCCGGCTTGAGTTCGCGGAACGCCGCCATGACGCCCTGGAGGTAGGCGGTGGGCGCGCCGGTCTCATCGAACAGGGCCTCGCCGTCGTTCCGGCTGACGCGCGGGCTGTCGAGATCGATCGCCAACTCGTCGCCGGCGGCGAAGAAGGGCGCGCGCCGGAGGCTGAGGGGTCTGTAGGCGTCGAAACCCCTGGCCTCATCCAGGAACAGGTTTTCCCGGTCGTCGAAGCCCAGCATGGCGCCGGCATAGAAGGCGCCCGTTTCGGCATCCTTTGACAGCAGGATCGGATAGTGGACCGCCAGCAGGGCAAATTCGCCCACCACGACCGGCACGAAACGCTGGTCGTCGCCGAAGCGCGCGGAGGCCTTTGCGCGCACGCGAACATCCTTATGGGCCTCGGTGTTCAGAACGACGATGTTGGTCACGGCGTATCTTGTCCTTGTCAGATCGGCTGCATGCCGTATTCGTGGATCTTGCGGATCAGGTCGCGGTTCCTCGGCAGTTGCGTGCGCAGGCGCTGGGTGGCGGCGACGTTCTCCGTGATATGCCTGCGCGCCAGGGCCTCGGTCGCGGCATTGTCTTCGGGCGTGACCTCGGTCCGGAAGCCCATGCCGTAGAGCACATATTGATAGCTGGCGGCCGGAAAGACCTCTTCCAGGCGGTCGAACTCGTCGAAACACCAGGGCGACTGGTATTTCCACAGGTGCAGCAGGGTCTTGAGCCGGTCCGGGATCGTGTCGGGATCGAGATTGTCGCGCCAGAAGGCGGTGTCGGTCCGCCTGGTCAGCACATAGTGCAGCTTCAGGAAGTCGATGATCCGGCCCCAGCGGTACGACGTCGTCTCGTTGAAACGCGCGGCGATGATGTCCATGACCTCCCGGCACACCGGCATCTGCTCGGCGATCAGCCGGGCCGACAGCTCTATCAGCACGATGGCCGAGGCTTCGAGCGGCTCGAGGAATCCGGCCGCCAGTCCGACGGCGACGCAATTGTTCTTCCAGAAGGTTTCGCGGTGGCCCGAACGGATGGTGATCTTGCGCACCGACAGGTCCTTGATCGCCGGACCGACATAACGCGCAAGTTCCTCCTCCGCCTGTTCGTCGGTCGTGTGACGGCTGGAGTAGACGTGGCCCGTGCCGCGCCGGGTCGGCAGGCCTATGTCCCAGATCCAGCCCGACGACTGCGCCGTCGAGATGGTGTGCGACGCCATGGCGGCGTCGGCGGTGTCATACGGCACCTGGACCGCCAGGGCGCGGTCGCAGAAGAGAATATCGCCGCAGTCGCGGAACGGCACGCCCAGCGCTCCGCCGAGCAGCAGGGACGAAAAGCCCGTGCAGTCCACGAACAGGTCACCTTCGATCTTGCCGGCCTGCCTGGTATCGATACTGGCGATGTCGCCGGTGGCCGCCAGGTTCACGCCGGTGACGTCGGCCTGGACGTGGCGCACCCCCAGCTTTTCCGTGCAGTGACGGGTCAGGAAGGGCGCGAACTTGCCGGCGTCGAGATGGTAGGCATAGTTGGCGACGGCCTGGTATTCCGGCGTCGTGATGGTCTTGGGGGCCAGGCCCTCCTCGCACAGTTCGCCCTGCGGGCATACCGCGTCGCAGAAGCTGCGGTCCTGCATTCCGCCCAGCCAGTGCGGCACCAGGTTCACCTGGGCGAAGCCCTGCGGCAACATCAGGGGATGATAGTAGAAGTCGTCGTCGCGCCCGGTCGTCCATCTGGCGAATTTCGCGCCCTGCTTGAAGGCGACGTCGCATTCGCGGAAGAAAGCGGTTTCCGAAACGCCCATCTTTTCCAGCGTGGTGCGCAGGGTCGGCCAGGTCCCCTCGCCCACCCCGATTATCGGCACGTTGGGCGATTCCACCAGTGTAACGCTGACCTTGCCGGCCTTGATGCGGCCCTGGTGGCGCGCCGCGATGACGCCCGCGGTCAGCCAGCCGGCGGTCCCGCCCCCCACGATCACCAGCTGTTCGACCGGACGCGTCATACCTCCGAATGCCCTTTCGACCGGACGGTCAGGATCTTGCCTGACCGGGAGACCGACAAACCGTAATAGGATTCAAGCGCGTTGGTGAAGGCCTGGGTCTGTCCGGCCAGGAAGCTGCCGCTGACGCGAATGGCGCCGGTATGGGCGTCGCCCACGACGATCTTGTCGGTGCTGTAGTCGTTCATGCGCTCCGCGACGATGGCAAGCGGCTCGTTGTCGAAGACCAGCCGGCCGCTGCGCCAGGCCTGCGTCGCGGCGGCGTCGACCCCATGGACCAGGCGAAGACGCCGGCCGCCCCCGAAGGCGACAAGATCGCCCGGCGCCAGTTCCAGGCTATCCTCCGGAGCTTCGGCACGCACCCGGCCTCGGATCAGGGATACCGTCGTTTCGGCATTGCGCACCTCGACCCAGAACAGGGTGCCCAGCGCCGTGACGGTCTCGGTGGCCGCGGCCACGACGAAGGGCCGGTCCGCGTCCTTGGCGACATCGAACAGCACGCGGCCCTTTACGAGGTCGAGCTTGCGCTTCCAGCCGTTGAATTCCACGCGCATGTGCGAATTGGCATCAAGATCGACCCTCGACCCGTCGGCCAGCGTCTCGTGCCGGCGTTCGCCCGTGCCGGTGGCGAATTCATAGGTTTCGGTCCGGCCCTTTTGCCACAGGAAGATCCCTGCGCCCGCCGCCGCCGCCGCCCCGAGAAGCCCGGCGCCGAACCAGCGGCGCGATACGGGCCTGGCCGTCCGGCGCGCCGCCAGGACGGAGGCCGCGACAACCGGCGCATCCATCTCCGCCACATCGGCTTGCGGCAGGACATCGCCAAAGGCATCCCAGGCGCGTTCGATGGCATCGAAGGCGTCGGCATGCAGCGGATCGGCCGCCAGCCAATGCGCGAACGCCGCGCGCACCTCAGGCCCGGATTCATGACGCCGCGCCCACCACAGGGCGGCCTCTTCGTATATCGCGTCGCGAATGGATTCAGCCATGATCTAAGCCTTGTCCCCGGAATGTTTTGCGATCTGGACCAGGCACTTCATAATGTACTTCTCTACTGAACTGACGGAAATTCCATAGGCGTTCGCGATCTCGGCGTACTTCATGCCGTGAACGCGGTGCAGCAGGAAGACGTCCCGGGTGCGCGTGTCGACGCCGTCGAGCAAGCGCATGACCGCTTGCAGGGCCTGCTTGCCTTCTAAGACGCGTTCCGGCGAAATGTCCTCAATACCGTCGCCTTTTGCATCCGGGTTCGAGGCGACATACATCTGCCGCGACTTCAACCGGCGGTGCCGGTCGTTGACCAGATTGGCCGCGGCATGAAAGAGGAAGGCCTGGGGGTTTTCGACGGGCTGGCGGTTCAATCGCCGGATCAGGCGGAAAAACAGCTCGTTCGTCAATTCCTCCGCTTCGGCGGCATCGGACGTCCGCCTGACGAAGAAGCGCGTCAAGGCATCCCTGTACTCCCTGACAAGGCCTTCAACGATTACGTTCCGATCCCGAAGCGACATGTCCCTGTACCAGGCCCTTTTTTGCGGACCTTTCTTTTATCGAAACAACAGGCCCCGCGTCGCGACGGCCTGAAATCCTCAGTCTTTTGCATGCCGCAAATCCGCGGCCGATAAACAAAAACGCACGACGGAGAATTTCCCTCATCCTGTATCGTATATTTTTAAAAAAAATCGCCGGCCAGCGGGGGCGGCGCCCGCAATGCCTTGCGAGCATTGGATTTCCTGGTGGATACGTCATATTTTCGCAACAAAGCCAAGAGTATCCGCACCGAATCCGTGACAAAGATGCTGCCAAATCGCAGAACATCGTCATAATGGCCGTGGGTGCATAATACCCCGACAAAACAAAAAAATGGGCAGAGGACAGGAATGAGGCGGAGGACGGACCGGAACTGGTCCTGGCTGGGCGTGTGCGCCCCGGTGTTCGCCCTGGCCGCGACACCCGCCGCCGCGTCCGAGCAAACCTTCCGGTTCAACCTTCCGGCCGCGCCGCTGGCCGACGCCCTCAATGCCTTCAGCGTCCAGACCGGAACCCAGGTCCTGTTTTCGCCGGACCTTGCACGCGGGCGGCGCAGTCCGGCCCTGTCGGGAATCATGCCGTGCGAAGCGGCGCTGGATCAGCTCCTGGCCGGCACGGACCTGACCTACCGCTTCACCCGGCAGAACGTCTTTCTTATCGTCCGCAGGCCCCCTGCCGCCGTTGCTCCGCCGCCGCTGCCGGAGCCTCCGGTCGTCACCGTATTCGGGCTGAAACAGAAGCTCATCTCGTCGATCGCGCGCAAGCGGTCGGCCGACCATGTCGTGGAAACGATCATCGCCGACGATATCGGCAAGTTTCCGGACGCCAACCTGGCCGAGTCTCTGCAGCGCGTGCCCGGCGTCTCTATCAGCCGTTCGCACGGCGAAGGCTATCAGGTGACGGTGCGCGGCTTCGGACCGGAGTTCAACACGGTGCTGATGGACGGCGACCTGATGCCGTCGCGCAATACGGGGCGGGAGTTCAATTTCAACGACCTTTCGGCCGATTTCATCGGCGCGGTCGACGTCTACAAGACCGCTTCGCTCGACATGCCGTCCGGCGGCATCGGCGCGACGATCGACATCCGCTCGCCGCAGCCCTTCGACTATCCCGGCAACAAAGCGACCCTTGCCATCGCGGCCACGGCCGACACCGGCAAATCCGCCCGGGCCGAACCGATCGTCGGGGGCCTGGTCAGCCGGAAATTTCTTGGCGACCGGCTTGGCATCCTGGCCTCGTTCAGCCGCCAGAGCTTCACGACGCACGAGAACAGCGTCGCCATCGCCGCGTGGAAGCGCGACACCGTCTATGCCCCGGGCGTGGTCGACGACAGCCTCGACACGACCGGCCATATCTATACGCCGCAAAGCTGGCTGATGAGCATGCAGGACGTGCGCCGGACCCGCACCAACGCCCGCCTTGTCATTCAGTATCGTCCCGACGACCGCCTGGAGATCGGCGGCCATATCCAGTATTCCGACCTGTTCGACGCCATCGATACGGCGTCGGTCGGCACCTGGTTCACGACCAACGATCCGACCACGGCCAATGTCCGGACGAACGCCAACGGCACGGTCATCGACTATTACCAGCTGAATGCCATGGATGTCGACGCCGCCCGGGACCGGACGCGGACGGTCAATCTGTCGGCGGGCGTCAATGTTTCCTGGCGCGCGCAGCCTGACCTGACGGTAACGCTGGCCGCCAACAGCGCATCTTCCGAAGAAAATCCCAACGGCGAAATCGAAATGAATTCCGCCGACGTCGGCTTCGCCAACCAGTCGCAATTCGTCCTGGGCGACGGCGCGCACGCCCTGCCTTACATCCTGCGCTACAACGAGCGCCTGCCCGGGCGCGTCCAGAACGGCGGACCGCCTGGCAACGGCAACGACTATCTCGATCCGTCGATGATGCGTCCGCATATTCTTCCGCGCCAGGCCGACAATGTCCACGACACCATCAATCAGGTTCGGCTGCATGCGCAATGGACGCGGACCGGCTGGCGCGTCCGTGCGGGGATCGATTTCACGGCGCGGATGAAGAACGTTCAGTGGGTCAACGACGACTCGGTCATGTGCATCTATTGCGGCTATCCGGCGACGCCCGACCTGCCGGACGGCCTTTTCACCGACCAGATCTCCCGTCCGTCCAGCTTCATCAACGGCTTCGGCAATGCGGCGCTCCTGCCGCCGCGGCTTATCCGCTATGACGTCGATGCGGTGGCCCGGGTTCTTGAACAGGCGTCGGGTGTTTCGCTTCAACCGGTCGATGCGCTGGGCAGTTATCGCGTGCGCGAACAGACCACGGCCGGGTTCCTGGAGCTGCGCTACAAGGGCGAGGCATTCGGAAAGCCTCTGACCACGACAGGCGGCCTGCGCTACGAGTCGACCCATATCGCCTCGGCCGGCACCGAACAGTCGCTGGCCGGCCTGACCTATGTCGACCTGACGTTGGAAAATTCCGTTTTCGGCCCCGCCATCGCAAAGCAGGCGAAGAACCGGTTCGCGTACTGGCTGCCGGCGGTCGATGTCCGGCTCGACCTGTCGGACAGCCTGACGGCGCGGCTGGGCATCTCGCGGACCCTGACACGCCCGCCCATTTCATCGCTCAATCCGACGCGCAGCATCACCATGACACGGCCGGGAAATTTCGCCGCCCAGGAAGGCAATCCTTATCTCCGGCCCTACCTGGCGGATAATGTCGACCTGACGCTGGAATGGTACTATTCGCGGGCGTCATACCTTTCGCTCAACCTGTTCCACAAGCGCGTCGACGACTTCATCGCCACCAGCGCCTATGTGGCGCCGATAAACGGCGTGCGCGATCCGTCGACCGGCATGGACTTCACCCGTCCCGACCCCGGCGACACCCTGGCCAACTTCGTCATCAGCCGCCCGGAAAACAGCGGCAGCGCCAACGTCCACGGCGAAGAGATAGCTTTTCAGCACCTGCTCGGCGTTACCGGCTTCGGCGTCGCCGGCAATGTCACCCTGGTCGGTACCAACAAACCGTTCGATGTGCACCGCGTCGACCAGACCATGGCGGTGGCGGGCCTGAGCAACTCGGCCAACCTTGTCCTCTATTGCGAGCGCGGCCGCTGGCAGGCGCGCACGGCGCTGAACTGGCGCGACAGCTACCTCTCGCAGATCGGCCAGAGCCAGGACGCATACGAGCCGACCTTCGTCAACGCCCATACCCAGCTCGACGCCAGCTTCAGCTACCAGGCGACGAAGACGGCCGAAATCTACGGCTACGCCACCAATCTTCTGGGCGAGCCGGTTTCGACGCACGGCCGCTTCAAGGAGCAGTTCCTCAGCGCGGTCTCCAGCGAAACCCGGCTTGCCGCCGGGATTCGCCTGCGCTTTTGAGGTAAAATGTTAGCGCTACCGTTACTGGAACGACAGCACCTTGCCGAAGAACGGCAGGAGGTGGTTCTGGAAGCGGTCGGCCACGGCGCTGGTGTGCGTGCCGCTGTACAGCTCGAAGCCGTTCTTCACGCCGAAATCGTCCATGCGCCGGTGTAGCGCTTCGGCGTCGGTCCTGAGCCCGTCCTGGTCGCCGACATCGATGGCGATCGCCTGGTATTGCCTGAGGTTGAAGACGTACTGGTCCAGCATCGACAAGGGCGCATTGGCGGCCCAGCGCGCCAGCACCGACGGGTCGGCGACGCCGTTGTTCGTCGGCAGGTCGAGATAAAGCGGCGGCTTCTTCGGGTCCGGCGACCACGCGGCTGCGGCGGCGAAGGTCGCGCGGGCGAAGAAGTCGAGCCTGGTCGCGTCTTCCGGCGTCTTCACGGCTTCCAGCGCGGCCGCCATGGCGGGCGGCGGCGCCTCGCGCGCCGACAGGCAGCACGGACTCATGGCATACAGCGCGCCGAAGACCTCCGGATGCTTCATGCCGATGCGGATCGTGCCGTACCCGCCCATGGAATGCCCGGCCAGGCCGCGGCTCATGCGATTGGGGATCGTGCGGTAATGGGCGTCGATATAGGCGACCAGGTCATGGGCGATGAAGTTTTCGAAGTCACCCGTGGTCACCGAGCTGGAATACATCGAGCCATTATGCAGGGTCCGCGAATTCGGCAGGACGACGATCATGCCGGGCACGCCCTGCGCAAAGGCGCCTTCGACCGTCTGCGGCGTCTTGATTTCCTGCGTCCACATCTCGTTGCTGATCGAATAGCCGTGCAACGCATAGACGACGGGATAGCGTTTTTTCGGGTTTTGGGCGTAGTCCGGCGGCAGGTAGACGATGACGTCGCGGTCGGCGGACTCGCCCTCGAGATTGCCTTCGATGGAGACGCTGTGGACCTTGATTTTCTCGACCGTGACGGGCCTGGCGCCCGCAACGGCAGGCGGCGTGATGGTCTGCACCTGGGCCAGGGCCGGAGCGGCCATGAGGGCCAGCAGTACGGCCGCGCCGGCCGCGGTGGATCGTATCGTCAGTCTCACCTTCGTTCTCCCTTTTTCGCGCCGGTCTTGCCGGCCTTTTCCGTTAAGACGCGGCGCACATGTCTTCCCTCAGCCGGGCGTGCGGTTTTTGCCCGCCGTTGCGCGCTTTCTTTCGCTGCGCGTTTTACCATGCATGCGGCGACGGTGCGCCGTCCCGAAAAGTCTCGAAATCACGTTAATCGCAGGCAAAAACTATTTTCGCTTATGATAAAAGCCGCTTGACGGACTACAAAGACCGGGCAATCACCGGACAACGAGAACAGGCGGAAACAGCGATGACCCAAACCCCGTACAGCGCGTTCAACTCCGCGCCTTCGCGCCGGCATATCCTGATGGGTGGAGCGTCCGGAGCACTGTGCGCCACGCCCTTGACGGCGCTGGCCAAGTCCAGGACAGCCCCGCAAGCGGACCTGATCGTCCCACTGGCGGACGGCGACCTCGCCATTTCCACCCTGACACGCAACGCGCTGCGCGTCCGGTTCACGCCTAAGGGCTCGCTGTTCAAAGCGACCGTGCCCGACATGCTGCTGGCACAGCCGGCCCGGCCGCAGCCCAAGCGTTCGTTGGCGGGCGGCATGACGCGCCTGCAACTGGCCGGCATCGCCTGCGAGATCGACCCGCATACCGGTGCCATCCGGTTTTATGACGGTAATGGCCATCTCATCCTTCAGGAGACCGCTGATGGACGGCATTTGACAGCGTCCCAGGTGGCCGGTGAACCGACCTTCAGCGTCGCGCAAAGCTTCGAGTCGCCGGACGACGAACGCCTTTACGGCACCGGCTGCTTCCAGGACGGCGCCCTCGACATCCGCCGCCTGCCGCGCCGCCTGACCCAGGTCAACACCCAGATCAGCCTGCCCTTTTTGCTGTCCGGCAAGGGCTACGGCCTGCTGTGGTGCAATTACGGCCTGAGCGAACTGAACGCACCGTCGCAAACTGTGGCCCTTCACAAGGTCGACAGCGACAGCCGCTCCGAGACCGTCAATGTGACGACGGGCGCCGGCAACGCCAAGGCGACGCGGCAATCCGCCGTCTTCGAAGGCCGCTTCACCACGGATGCGCCCGGACCGGTCGCCTTCCTGCTCGACGTCGGCCAACCGATGGCCTCGCGCCACTATGTCGAGATCGACGGCAAGGCCTATGCCGATTTCAGCAATCTGTGGCTGCCGCCGACCACCAGCTTTATCGCGGACCTGTCCGCCGGCGAACACACAGTCAGGGTCGAGGCCACCGCCCGGGACATGCCGGTCCTGCATTTCGGCCCGGCGCCCGACCGCACGACCTGGCGTTCGCCCGTGGCCGACGGCATCGACTACGTCGTCATCGCCGGCCCCGATGCCGACACCATCATGGCCGGCTATCGCGAGCTCGTGGGAGCGACGCCGATCTTCCCGCGCTGGGCCTATGGCTATATCCATTGCCGGGAACGCTTCACCTCGCAGGCCGAAATCCTCGACACCACCAGGGAATTCCGCCGCCGCAAGCTGCCGGTCGACGTCATGGTGCAGGACTGGCAGTACTGGGGCAAGTACGGCTGGAACGCCATGCGCTTCGACGAGGATTATTATCCCGATCCGAAGCAGATGATCGAGGACCTGCACGCGCTTGATACGCGCTTCATGCTGTCCGTGTGGTCGAGGATTTCGCACGACACCGAGCTGGGCAAGGTGTTTGCCGGCAAGGGCTATTATATTCCGGGGACGGACTGGATCGATTTCTTCAACAAAAAAGCCGCGGACTTCTACGGCGAGAACCAGAACCAGCGGCTGGCCTCGCTGGGCATCGATGCCTGGTGGCAGGATGCCACCGAGCCGGAAAACGACGACCTGGCCGGACGCAGGACAGCGGCGGGACCGGGCGAGCGCATGCGGCTAGCCTTTCCGCTCCAGGTCAACCGCACGGTTTACGACAGCCAGCGCCGTTTCGCGCCGGACCGGCGGGTCATGATCCTGACGCGATGCGCCTTCATCGGGCAGAACCGATACGCAGCGGCGACGTGGTCGGGCGATATCGGCAACGGCTGGGATACGCTGAAACGCCAGATCCCGGCCGGGCTCAACATGGCCGCCGCCGGCTATCCCTACTGGACGGTCGATGCCGGCGGCTTCTTCCGCCCAGGCGACGGCCAGTATACGGACACGGCCTATCACGAACGCTTCCTGCGCTGGTTCCAGTATGCCACCTTCCTGCCGCTGCAGCGCGTCCATGGCTACCAGACGAAGACCGAATTCTGGAATTACGGCGACACGGTCGAAAGCGTGGCGCGGACCTATCTCGACCTGCGTTATCGCCTTCTGCCCTATACCTACAGCCTGGCCGGCGAGGTGTGGCGCAACGGCGGGCCGATCATGCGGCCGTTCGTCTTCGATTTCCGCCAGGACAGCCGGGCGCTCGACGAAAGCCACGCCTATATGTACGGCCGCGCCTTCCACGTGGCGCCGGTCCTGGCGGAGGGAGTCAATACGTGGCCGGTCTACCTGCCGCAAAGCGAAGGCGGTTGGTACGACGCCTGGACGGGGGAACGCCGCGACGGCGGGAAAAGCCATAGCGTTCCGGCGCCGCTCGACCGGCTGCCGCTGCACGTCCGCGCCGGTTCGATCGTGCCCGTCGGCCCGCGCCTGCAATCGACCGCCGAGGCCACGGGGCGGGATCTCGACATCGTCGTCTTCCCTGGCCGCGACGGCAAGTTCACGCTCTATGAGGATGCGGGGCTGAACTACGACTACGAAAAGGGCCGCTACAGCCTGATCCCGATGCAATGGAACGACAAGGCCGGCGAACTGACCCTCGCCGCCCGCAAAGGCAGCTTCGACGGCATGCCGGCGGCGCGCCGCTTCAATATCCGGGTGGCGCATCCGGGCGGCGCGGTGTTCGACGCTCCGATCGTGAAGACACTCGATTATAACGGCCGGGCGGTAACGGTCCGCCCGGCCTTATAGGCTTACTGCGGCAGCGCTACGTCCGTCGTCACGGCGTACGCGGCCTCGGTTGCCGGCACGCCGGTGCCGGGCTGGCCGGATCCCACCGACAGCCTGTAGTCGCCCGGTATCAGCCGGCGCTGGCCGGCCGCGTCGACGAAGCTTAAGTCGCGCGGCGACAGGTCGAAAGTGACCGGCTGGGACTGGCCGGGCTTGAGCGACAGGCGAACGAAGCCGCGCAGGGCCAGCTTGGGCGCCCCCGGGAATGATGGCGGCACGATATAGAGCTCAGCCACTTCATTGCCCTCGCGTCCGCCGGAATTGCGCACTGTCGTAACGACATGGAGGCCCTTTTCGGGCGTGCCGGTGACCGTGACCGGGCCATACTCGAAATGCGTGTAGCTAAGGCCATGGCCGAACGGATAGACCGGCGTCCCGGTAAAGTAGCGATAGGTCCGGCCCTTCATCGCATAATCGTCGAACGGCGGCAGGTCGCCGATGCTCTTGTAGAAGGTCAGCGGCAGGCGTCCGCCGGGATCGGCGCGGCCGGCCAGCACATCGCCCACGGCCTGGCCGCCCGACTGGCCCGGATACCATGCTTCCAGAATCGCGGAAACATTTTCCTTTTCCCAGCTCAGGTCGACCGGGCTGCCGTTCATCACGACGACGACCAGCGGCTTGCCCAAAGATTTCGCATTTTCCAGAAGTCTTCGCTGGTCCGCCGGCAGGTCGAGCGACGTCTTGTCGCCGCCGGAGAAGCCTTCGACCTTGACCGGCATTTCCTCGCCCTCGAGATCGGAGGTCAGGCCGACCGCGGCCACGACGACATCGGCCTTGGCGACCGCCGCCTTGACGTCGCCGTCGAGATCGGTCGAGACGCGCTTCCAGAAGACGCCGGGTGTCGCCGAGACACCGGCCTCGGTTTCAAGATGCAGAGGATAGCGCTGGCCTTTTTTCAGAACCACATCGACCAGCTTCAACGGTTCGCCCCAATGCGAGAACGTCGTGGCGCCGACACCGGCGCCGCCGGTCTTGATGTCGCCCTTAACGCCGGTAACCGCCATACGGTAGGTGCCGCTTTCCGGCGCCACCAGGAAGCCCGTCCATACCACCTTGCGGCGGTCGGAAACCTGCGACATCTGATCGGCCTGCGACACGACATTGCGTTCGACCTGGGTCGCAACGGGCCTGGCGTCGTAGCCCGTCGCCGTCGCGTTGTAATATTCGGCTTTCAGGCCCGGCTTGCCATCCGGAGACACGAAGGCGCTGTCGGGCACCAGGTCGCCGTCGGTGACCGACGGCGAAAACGGAACCAGAGTGATCTGCGCCTTGGGCATGGCCTTGCGCAGGCCGTCGATGACCGAGACCGGCGGCGCGCTCTGCGATGAGGAATAGTTGCCGCGCAGCACGCGCGTCGCATCGCCCAGCGGGCCGATGACGGCGATCCTGAGCGTGGGTTTCAGCGGGAGCGTACCGTCGTTCTTGAGCAGGACCAGGCTTTCGACGGCGGTCTTCAGCGCCAGCGCCTGATGCCCGGGCGTATTGATGTCGGTCACCGGCACCGGCGTCTTGCCGGCAATGCCGCCCAGGTCGCCGTTGCGGTAGCGCGCCGAGAACAGGCGGATCAGCGCGCGGTCGAGGTCGCCCTCGCTGATCAGGCCGCGCGCCAGGGCCTCCTTGTAGCGGTCGCCGAGATTGGTCGCGTCGCCCAGCGTCGCGCCGTTGCATTCG
>CAKZJB010000062.1 GCA_936940865.1 uncultured Asticcacaulis sp.
AAGGAATTAAACGACTAAACTCCCTTCCTTCCCTGTTTACGGGGAAGGTGGCTGGCTCGTCGTCAAGCCGAGCCAGGCGGAAGGGGGAATGCGTGGGGACAGCGAGTAAGGCTGTTTCAACTAAAGCCACAACGATCCAGACTTGAGCGAGGCCTTCCATGTCGACCCATCCCGATGTTCCCAAGTTCATGACCATGGGCCCCGTGCTGCCGGTCATGGTGATTCCGTCGCTTGACCAGGCCGTGCCGCTGGCTGAAGCCCTGATCAAGGGCGGTATCAAGGTGCTGGAAATCACGCTGCGCACCGACTGTGCGCTGGCCTCGATCGAAGCCATCGCCAAGGCTTTCCCCGAAGCCGTGGTTGGCGCCGGCACCGTGCTGTCGCCCGATGACGCGAAGGCGGCGGCCGACCACGGCGCGCGCTTTGCCGTCTCGCCCGGCCTGACCGAAAAGCTGGCGGGCCAGGCCGCGCTGCCGCTGCTGCCGGGCGTGGCGACCGCGTCCGAAGTCATGCGCGCGCTGGAATGGGGCTTTACCCACCTGAAATTCTTCCCGGCGGTTCCGGCCGGCGGCGTTCCGGCGCTGAAAGGTATCGGCGGTCCGCTGGCGGCGGCGAAATTCTGCCCGACAGGTGGCATCGATGCCAAGAATGCGGCCGACTTCCTGGCCCTGCCCAACGTCCTGTGCGTCGGCGGTTCCTGGGTCGCGCCGGCCTCGGCGATGAACGAAGGCCGCTGGGACGAGATCACGCGCCTGGCCGCCGAAGCCGTGGCGACGTTCGGAAAAAAATAGATACGGTCCCCCGGTCCGTAAGCAGGCGCCCTGGTTTGCTCCCGGGGCGCTTTTCTTTTTGTCGGGCTAAAAGGCTTGCACGATTTTTGCAAAACGGCTTTAGCAATTGACAAAGCCCGCGTTGCAGCAAATTGTGGGTTCACACTTCAGGTATTCGGGAAGACATTGGTGACGCAGATCAAGGCTCCGGCAGAGAGAGCCGCATCACTTACGGCCACCAGCGCGGTATCGACCATCAACGATGTGGCCCGTCTGGCCGGCGTGTCGATCAAGACCGTGTCGCGCGTCATGAACAATGAGCCCAACGTGCGCGAGGAAACTCGCGCCAAGGTCAAGGAAGCGGCCGGTCTTCTGCACTATCGCCCGAACCTCCTGGCCCGCTCGCTGGCCGGCTCGCGAAGCTTCCTGTTGTGCCTGCTCTATCACAATCCGGTGCCGACCTATATCAACAACATGCACCAGGGCGTCATCAACCGGTGCCGGCAAAGCGGATATCACCTGCTGGCCGAGCCGCAGGATCTGCAGGGCGGCGACCTCGAGCGGTCGATTGCCGGGCTGCTGGCCACGGTGCGCCTTGACGGCGTCATCCTGACGCCGCCGCTGTGCGACATGGCCGTGGTCATGCAGACGGTCGAGGCGGCGGGTGTGCCCTATGTCCGCGTTTCGCCCTTCCTCTATCCCGGCCGCACGGCGACCGTGCGCATGGATGAAACCCGCGCCGCGCGCGAAGCGACGCAATATCTGCTGAACAAGGGCCATCGCGACATCGGCTTCATCATGGGGCATCCCGAACACGGCGGTACGCACCTGCGCTATCAGGGCTATGTTTCGGCCATGCGCGACGCCGGCATCGAGCCGCGCGCCGAATGGATCAAGCAGGGCTATTTCAACTTCGAATCGGGTGTCGAGGCTGGCAAGGCTTATTTTGCCGCCGAAAAGCGTCCGACCGCGATCTTTTCGTCCAACGACGACATGGCGTTCGGCCTGATGAGCGTCGCCCAGCAACTGGGAATCCGCATTCCCGACGATATTTCGATCATCGGCTTCGACGACACGCCGGGTTGCACCCTGATCTGGCCGCATCTGACGACGATCCGCCAGCCCATCCTCGACATGGCCTATGCGGCGGCCGACATCCTGCTGTCGCGCACATCGGGCGAAGAGGACGGCCCGGCAATGAACGACATCGTTCGCGAGTTGCCGTTTACCCTGATAGAGCGCGATTCCGTCCGCGCCCTCTGATATCTCTTTCTCGTCATTGACCGCCGCTGTCAGCGGCCGCGGCCGGCCGTCCGGGCAAAAAAAACCCGATGAACCGTTACCGGTTCATCGGGGTCAAAGGCCAGTGCCTTCCAAATAATGCCACATTTAAGAAGGCGCTTTAAAACCGCAGATTCCGCCGGGGCGAAAAAGGGAAAGTTCCCGGAAGAAACAGCGCGGTTTTAAACACGAACCCGGAGCCCGCCGGAGGAAAAAGGGCGTTCTCCAGGAAACAGGGTGCCTTTGCATCTAGCCAAATCTGACAACGCTGTCAAATAAATTTTGAAAGCAAATATATTTTTTCAATAAGAGGTCGATTTTTCCGTTTTCGATCCGCTCGTTAAGCGTGTCCCCGGTTGACGGCAGGTGATAGCGCTGTCAATAAATACCCGGGGATCCGGCCATCATCAAGAAGCCGGACCATGGCGTGCCCGCCGTCAGCACGGTGCCCGCAACTACCGGAAGAACTCGAAAGTCAGTACCAAGGGAGACCCATGTCAGCCACCGTCAACCGGGACGCCGTGCCCGCTGCTTCGCCTCAACAGCCGCCGCTGAAGTCGCGCCTGATGACCGGCATTGCCATCGCCGTGATCGGCGCCATGGCGTTCGACGCCACGGTTGCCGCGGCGAAGGCGCGTCCCGCCGCGCACAAGGCCGCCAAAGCAAAAAAGGCAAAGGCGCCGGCCGTGATCGCGGTCGATCCGGCATGGCCGAAGCTGGACGCCGCGGGGCTGGTCGATCCGGCGACCGAGGCGAAGATCACCGATATCATGTCGAAGATGACGCTTGAGGAAAAGGTCGGCCAGACGGTCCAGGCCGACATCAATTTCATCAAGCCGGAAGACCTCAAGACCTATCCCCTGGGCTCGATCCTGGCGGGCGGCAACTCCTCGCCTGGCGGCAATGAGCGCGCCACGCCCGACCAATGGCTGCAACTGGCTGACGACTACTGGCGCGCCGCGCTTGAGCGTCCGACCAAGGCGCCGATCCCGCTCCTGTTCGGCATCGACGCCGTCCACGGCCATTCGAACCTGGTCGGCGCGGTCATCTTCCCGCACAATGTCGGCCTGGGCGCCGCCCACGATCCGGACCTGATCAAAAAAATCGGTGAGGTCACGGCCGATGAAATGTCGCTGGCCGGGGTCGACTGGACCTTCGCGCCGACGGTTGCCGTGGTGCGCGACAAGCGCTGGGGCCGCTCCTACGAATCCTATTCCGAAAACCCGGCTGACGTCGCCGCCTATTCGGGCATGATGGTCGAAGGCCTGCAGGGCGAGGACGGCGGCAGGGACGGCATCAAGCCCGGCCATATCATGTCCAGCGCCAAGCACTTCCTGGGCGACGGCGGCACCAAGGACGGCAAGGACCAGGGCGACGCCCAGGCGACCGAGGCCGACCTGGCCCGTATCCATGGCGCCGGCTATCCGCCCGCCATCAAGGCCGGCGTGCTTTCCGTCATGACATCCTTCTCGTCGTGGAACGGCCAGAAGATGGCCGGTAACAAGCGGCTGATCACCGGGGCGCTGAAACAGCGCATGCACTTCGACGGCTTCGTCATCACTGACTGGAACGCCCAGGGGCAGGTTCCTGGGTGCAAGAACGACGACTGCCCGGCGGCGATGAATGCCGGCATCGACATGTTCATGGCGCCGGATTCGTGGAAGGGCATGTACACCAACACACTAAACGAAGTGAAGTCGGGCAAGATTCCGATGTCGCGCCTCGACGACGCCGTGCGCCGCATCCTGCGCGCCAAGATCAAGGGCGGCCTGTTTACGCTGGGCGCGCCGAAAGACCGGGCGCTGGCCGGCAAATGGCAGAATCTCGGTTCGGCCGAACACCGCGCGGTGGCTCGTCAGGCCGTGCGCGAATCGCTGGTCCTGATCAAGAACCAGTCGCACCTCCTGCCGCTCAAGGCGGGGGCGAAGATCCTGGTGGCCGGCGACGGCGCCGACAATATCGGCAAGCAGGCCGGCGGCTGGACGATCACCTGGCAGGGCACGGGCAACGCCAATTCCGACTTCCCGAACGGCCAGTCGATCTACGGCGGCATCAAGGACGCGGTCGCGCAGGCCGGCGGCACGGCGACCCTGTCGCCCGACGGCAGCTTCACCGACAAGCCGGACGTGGCCATCGTCGTCATCGGCGAAGACCCCTATGCCGAATTCCAGGGCGACCGTACGAATCTCGCCTACAAGCAGGGCGACACCACGGACCTCGACCTGATCGCCAGGCTCAAGCGCCAGGGCGTCAAGGTCGTGACCGTCTTCCTGTCGGGCCGCCCCCTGTGGACCAACCCGATCATCAACGCGTCGGACGCCTTCGTCGAAGCCTGGCTGCCGGGCACCGAAGGCGGCGGCATCGCCGACGTGCTGATCGGTGACAAGGACGGCCAGCCGCGCAACGATTTCAAGGGCAAGCTGACCTTCTCGTGGCCGAAGAAGGCCGACCAGGGGCCGCTCAATGTCGGCACCTCCGGCTACGATCCTCTGTTCGCCTATGGCTACGGCCTCACCTACAAGGACGACGGCGATCTGCCCCAGCTGTCGGAAGACTCGGGCGTCGCCGACCAGCCCGTGGCCAATGTCGACACCTATTTCGCCGCGGGCCGCATCAAGGCGCCGTGGACGCTGAACCTGGTCGACGCCGGCGGCAAGGCGGCGGGCGACCACGACACCTTCTCGAGCCCGCAAGGCGCGGTCACGCAAAGCGCCGTCGATGCCGGCAAGCAGGAAGCGGGCCGCGCGCTGGTCTTCAAGGGAGCGGGCGAGGCGGCCGTCACCGGCGATCCGGTCGACATCAGCCGCCAGCAGCTTGGCAAGATGACGATCGGCATCACCTACCGCCTCGACGCGCCCCTGGCCGGTCCCGTCTGGTTCGGCATGGGCAAGGACCTGGCGAGCGAGCACCGCATCGATGTCTCCAGGGCCCTGACCGCTCCGGTCGGGCAGTGGGGGACGCTGAAGGTCACGCTCGACTGTTTCGGCGCGGCCGGCGTCGATACGCACGCCATCGGCGTGCCCCTGTCGATCAGCACCGACAAGCCGCTGTCCATCAGCTACTCGACGATCAAGATCATGTCGGACGAGGGCGACGGCACCTGTCCGGCGCACTGATCGGGCAAGACCTTCGAATAACGGCCGGCTCGAAAGGGCCGGCCGTTTTTTTTGCGCGATCGAGAATACGAATACCGGAGGAGGCGAGTCCCATTCCGCGCGATTGATTTTGCGGGTAAGCTGTGGTTAGGTGCCTGTTAAATTGTATTACAAACCAAACCAAAAAACCGCACCATACACGGGGAAACCATGCCTGATTTAACGCACTTCCTGCCTTCGAGCAGTTTTTTGAAGAGTCTCGACATCTGGATCGTGCTCTTTTACGCCGTCTCCATCTTCATCCTGGCCCAGATCGTTTCGCGGCGGAAGTCGACGGAAGAGGTCTCGTCCAAGGGCTACTTCCTGGCCGGCAACACCTTGCCCTGGTGGGCCATCGGCGCTTCGCTGATCGCCGCCAACATCTCGGCCGAACAGATCATCGGCATGTCGGGTTCGGGCTACCGTATCGGCCTGGCCATCGCGTCGTATGAATGGATGGCGGCGATCACCCTGATCATCGTCGGCAAGTACTTCCTGCCGGTCTTCCTCAAGAACGGCGTCATGACCATGCCGGGCTTCCTGCAGCAGCGCTTCGGGCCCAGCGTCAAGTACCTGATGGCTGTCTTCTGGCTGGCCCTCTATGTCTTCGTGAACCTGACCTCGATCCTGTGGCTGGGCGGCACGGCCGTGACGACGGTGACGGGCCTCGATCCGGTGATCGTGCTGATCGGCCTCGGCATTTTTGCCCTGCTGTACCAGATTTCGGGCGGCCTCAAGGCCGTGGCGCTTACCGACATCGTGCAGGTGACCCTGCTGGTGCTGGGCGGCGTGATCATCGCCGGCCTGACCCTGACCAAGATCGGCGGCGAGCAGTCGGTCGGCGGCTTCATTGGCGGCTTCAATACGCTCTGGGCCAAATTCCCCGAGCACTTCCACATGATCCTGCCGAAATCGAGCCCCTTCTATAGCGACCTGCCGGGTATCGCCGTCCTGGTCGGTGGCCTGTGGATCATGAACATCTCGTACTGGGGCTTCAACCAGTACATCATCCAGCGGGCGCTCGCCGCCAAGAGCACGGCCGAAGCGCAAAAGGGCATCGCGTTCGCGGCCTATCTCAAGCTGCTGATGCCGCTGATCGTCGTCGTTCCGGGCATGGCCGCGCTCATCCTGTCGCCGAACCTGGCCGTGGCCGACCACGCCTACCCGGAAATGATGAAGCTCCTGCCGACCGGCCTCCTGGGGCTCGTCTTCGTGGCGCTGACCTTCGCGGTCATTTCGTCGACGGCGTCCAAGATCAACTCGATCTCGACCATCTTCACGCTCGACATCGTGGCGCCGCTGAATCCCAACCTCAGCGACAAGACGCTGGTGACGATCGGCCGTATCGCCTCGGTCGTCGCCGTGGCCATCGCCATCGCCGTGGCCAAGCCGCTGCTCGGCAAGTCGGACCAGGTCTTCCAGTACATCCAGGAATATACCGGCTTCTTCACGCCGGGCATCGTGGTGATCTTCGCGCTGGGCATGTTCTGGAAACGCTGCTCGACCGCCGGCGCCTTCGTCGCGGTCTTAAGCTCCTTCCTGCTGTCGTGCGCCGCCAAGATCTGGCTGCCGCAGGTGCCGTTCATGAACCGCGTCGGCTGGGTCTTCCTGGCGTCGACCGTGCTGTGCGTGCTGGTGTCGTTCATCATCCCGAACAAGCGCGAAGTCTCGACGCTTTCGCTGGAAGGCGTCAGCTTCAAGACCTCGACCGCCTTCAACATTCTGGGCATCGGCGTCATCGCCATCCTGATCGGCCTCTACACCGTCTTCTGGTAAGCCTGAAGACAGATAGATACCGAAAGCGGCGGAGGCGACTCCGCCGCTTTTTTCGTCACTGCGCCCGTACGATCCGTAAGGCGAGGGCGGACTCGTCCGGCTTGCCGTCGGGCAGGGACAGGTGAAGGCCGGCGGCGTCCTGACGGAAGGCGACCTTGCCGCCGCCAAGCATTTCGACGCTTTTGACCTGGCCGACCGGCGCCGTTATCACCGCCTCGCCATCGGGCCAGCCCAGCGCGATGGCATAGAGGGCGTCGCCTTTCGTCGTGAACCGCCACCGGCCGTCGCCGAACTGCGACCACGGCCGCGTTCCGTAGATGGCCTCGCCGTTGCGGTCGAGCCAGCGGCCGATGCCGAGCAGGGTATGGACCTGGGCCTCGGGGATGGTGCCGTCCGCCATGGGTGAGATGTTGAGCAGGTAGGTTCCGCCCTTCGACACCGTATCGACAAGCTTCGCGATGATCCCGCCGGCATCCGAAACCGTCATGCCCTCCGTATAGCCCCAGGTCGAGCCGATCGTGTCATCGACCATCCATGGGCCTGGCCGGATACCGGCCGGCGACCGCGGCCCGACCTTTTCGAAGTCGATGACCGAGCCGATCTGATGGGTGTCGTCATTGCTGGGCGCATAGGCCACGAACTTGGTCGAGATCGTGACGGCCTTATGCCATTGCAGGGCGCGGTCGTAATAATAGGCGGCGACGCGCAGCTTGAGCGGATCGAGGACGCGCAGGTTGACGCCGTTGTCGAACCACAACAGGTCCGGCTGGTATTTGTCGATCAGTTCGATGTTGCGGTTGGTCCAGTCCGTAAGGAAGGCCTGCATGGCGGCGGGGCTGCGATCGGCGACATTGTAGAAGGACGCCCAGTGCGGGTCGTAGAGGTCGGCATGGACCGCCTTCAGCCTTTCGTCGATATCCGGGCGCGGATTGACGAAGGTGAAGTTCTCCATGCCGTGGTTCGACACCCCGAACTTCAGGCCCTGCCGCCGGACCGCGGCGGCCAGATCGCCGATCAGGTCGCGGTGCGGCCCCATCTTCATCGCGTTGAACGGCGTGACCTGGCTGTCCCACAGGGCGAAATTGTCGTGGTGCTCGGCGGTGGGAATGACGAAGCGGGCGCCGGCTTGTCTGAACAACGCCGCCCAGGCGTCGGGATCCCAATGCGACGCCGTGAACAGCGGGATCAGGTCCTTGTAACCGACCTTTTCCTGCGGCCCGAAATGTTGCGCGTGCCAGTCGGCATCGGCGGCGTACATATGCTTTTCGTACCACTCGTTGTGGTGCGCGGCGGCGGAATAGATGCCCCAGTGCATGAAGATGCCGAACTTGGCGTCCTCCAGCCAGACCGGAGCCGTGTAATTCTTTTCGATCGACCCCCAGTCGGCACGGAACGGTCCGGCCGGCAGGGGCGTCTTGACCGCCGCGTCGGCAGCCGCGACGATCGCCGGCGTGGCCGGTGGGCCCATTGTGCCATAGTCGTAAAGCTTCGATTCGGGCACGCCGCCGCGGTCGGGCCTGGGCAGGGGCTCCGCGTGCGTCGAACATGCGAGCGCCAGGACAATCAGGCTTACGGCGGTTGCGGCGATTCTCATGGGCTTCCCTCGATCATTTGCGCGACCATATGCGCAATTTTGCGCATATAGAAGTCAATATCACGCATAAAACCGTGGAACCCGTCGCCGTTGATTGCCAAATTTTAACGGGCAATGCGCCAAGACTCGCGGTAGATACGGTTTCAGAAGCAAGGAAAAACGACATGCAGGTCCTGATCGTCGAGGATGACACCGAAGCCGCGCTCAACATGCAGAAGGGCCTGAAGGAGGCCGGCATCGAGGCCAGGCTGGCGGGCGACGGCCAGCAGGGGCTGGACGCCGTGAAGGCGCAGCGCCCGGACGTCATCATTCTCGACCGCATGATGCCGGTCATGGACGGCGTGACCATGCTGACCCACATGCGTGGCGAAGGCATCGACGTGCCGGTGCTGTTCCTGTCGGCGCTCGGCGAACTGGAAGACCGCGTGTCCGGCCTGCGCGCCGGCGCGGACGACTACCTGGTCAAGCCCTATGCCCTGCCGGAACTTGTGGCGCGCGTCGAGGCGCTGGGCCGCCGCAAGGAAAAAGACGCGGTCGAGACGACGCTCAAGGTCGGCGACCTGGAAATGAACCTCATTTCGCGCCAGGTGAAGCGGCAGACGACGCTGATCGACCTGCAGCCGCGGGAATTCCAGCTGCTCGAATTTCTCATGCGCCATGCCGGCCAGAGCGTGACGCGCACCATGCTGCTCGAAAAGGTCTGGGCCTATCATTTCGACCCCCAGACCAATGTCATCGACGTGCACATTTCGCGCCTGCGCGCCAAGCTCGACAAGGGTTTCGACCGCCCCATGCTGCATACGGTGCGCGGCGAAGGCTATCAGCTGAAGGCGTGATGGTGGACCAAAGCGGCCATAGCTATCGACTTGGCCTGCCCAGTTTGCGGGACGATCAAATTCGCACATCTGTTTTTTCGGTGGGGTTTCTTGCTTCCTTTCAACCCACGTAAATGCGTAACGGCGACGGTTCGCCATGGCTGACCTTGTGCGCTCCGTCAAAAGCCGTATCGAGGACCTGGCGCGCATCGACGTGTCCAGCGTCTTCAAGCCCAACTTCTTCCGCCAGACGCCGTTTCGCCTGACGCTCGTCTTCCTGGCCGTCTACGTCTTCGTGGCGGCCCTGGTCTTCGGCTATATCTGGCTGGCGACGGCGTCGGAATCGGCGGCCTTCGGCAATGCGACGGTCGATGCGCGCCTGAAAAGCCTGCGCGAACTCGACACCCTTCAGGGCCATGCCGCCGTCGTGGGCCGGATATTGACCGACGACACGGTCGAATGGGGCTATGCCAAGGGCGCCTTCGACGGCTCCGGCCAGTTGCTGGCGCAGAACTCCCGCACCAAGTCCGAAGGGCAATCCTTAAGCCGCGCCATGGTTCAGGCAGGGCTGGAACGCGACCCTCACGTCGGGGACGTGGCGACGATCGCGGTCACCAGCAGTTCGAAGACCGGCGAAACCCGGTTCCAGGGCCGGGTACAGAGGCTCGACGACGACTTCTACGTCTTCGTCGCCATGGACATGTCGTGGGCCGATCACGGCTTCCGCCAGGAGCTGAAGGCGGCCCTGGGGGGCGGCATTCTCGTGGTCATGCTGGGCCTGTTCGCCGGCACCCTGATCAATCAGGAGGTCACGCGGTCGGTCGGACGCGTGATCGCGGTTCTCAGCCAGGTCCAGGAAGGCAATCTCAAGGCCCGCATTCCCGTGCGCGATTCCGGCGACGAAATCGACGACCTGTCGATCCGCATCAACGAGACGCTGGACCGCATGGAAAAGACCATGGGCAATCTCAAATATGCCGGCGACGCTATCGCCCACGACCTGAGATCGCCCCTGTCGCGCCTGCGTTCCAAGCTGGAAGTGTCGTTGTTCGAGGTCGAGCAGGACCCCGGCCAGGCGCATGACGCCCTGCAAAAGGCGCTCGATGAGACCGACCAGCTCCTGCGCACCTTCCAGACCGTCTTCGCCATTTCGCGCCTGCAGGCAGCCGGCCAGGCGCCGGATCAGGCCGTGTTTCCGGCCTCGGACCTTGCCGCCGACATGGCCGAGCTCTACGAAGCCGTCGCGGCCGACAAGGGGCTGGATTTCGAATCCGAAATCGAGGCCGGCGTCCGTGCCTTCGGCAACCGCGATTTCATCGCCCAGGCCCTGGCCAACCTGCTCGACAACGCCATCAAGTACACGCCGGAAGGGGGCGGGATTACCTTTCGCCTCAGGCGGACCTCGCAGCGCGAGATCGAATTCTCGATCACCGACACCGGCCCGGGCGTCCCGGAAAAGGACCGCCCGCGCATCGCCGAACGCTTTGTGCGGCTCGAAAACAGCCGCTCCCTGCCGGGCGTGGGGCTTGGCCTGTCCATGGTCGACGCGGTCGCCGTGGCGCACAAGGGGCGGCTGGTGATCGACGAAGGGCCGGGCCGTTTCGGCCACCAGGGGCCGGGTTTGCGCACCGCGCTGGTGCTGCCGCCGCTTCAAGGCTGATTTCGCCTTATTTTGTTTTGTCTTCCGTTTGAATCGTTGCAATAAAGTACATTGCTTTGCAGCGTAAATCCGGGACGCCGACTCGTACCATGACTGATGTGCTCTTTTCCGCGCTCGTTGACCGCCTGCACCCGTGCGGGCCCGTCATCAACGAACAGGCCGCTGGCTATGTCATGGAGACGCTCTACGACGTCGCCCGCGCCGAAGGCTGGCGCGATGTGCTCGAACAGGCGGACGCGGCGCTCAGGCCGGTGGTCGCCGCGTCGCCCTATCTCGCCGGTATCATGAAGCGCGACCCGCAGCGGCTGCGCGAGACGCTGATCGCGCCGCCCGAGGCACGCCTGCGCGCCATCCTGCTGGCGGCCGAGGCCATCGAACAGCAGGCCCTGACGGTCGAGGTGGCCGACCTTGCCGCATCCAAGAAGATCCTGCGGCATCTCAAGGCCGAATGCCACCTGCTGACCGCGCTGGCCGACCTCGGCGACGTGTGGAGCCTCGACCATGTTACGGCGGCGCTGACGCGTTTCGCCGATGCGGTGACCTGTGCGGCCCTGGCCCTGGTGGTGCGCGAAGAAAGCGACAAGGGGCGGCTGGAAGACTACGAGCGCGGCGAGCGCGGCGTTCTGCCCGGCATGTTCGTCCTGGCCATGGGCAAGCATGGCGCCGGT
Organism: uncultured Asticcacaulis sp.; assembly: GCA_936940865.1. Lineage (GTDB taxonomy): Bacteria > Pseudomonadota > Alphaproteobacteria > Caulobacterales > Caulobacteraceae > Asticcacaulis. Next base: position 11,699 of record CAKZJB010000062.1, read on the forward strand.
GAACTCAACTATTCGTCGGACATCGACATCACCTTCTTCTGCGACCTCGATCGTCTGCCCGTCAAGGACAGCGTAGACCGCCAGACCTTTGCGGATCGCGTGGCGCGTCAGGTGGCGGTCATCCTGTCGGAACGCACGGGCGACGGCTATGTCTTCCGCGTCGACCTGCGCCTGCGCCCGGACCCGTCGTCGACGCCGACCGTGGTCAGCGTGCCTTTCGCGCTCAACTATTACGAATCGGTCGGCCAGAACTGGGAGCGCGCGGCCTTCATCAAGGCGCGTCCCGTCGCCGGGGACATGGTCGAGGCAAAGTCCTTCATGCAGGACCTGACGCCCTTCATCTGGCGGCGCAGCCTCGACTATCCGGCCATTGCCGACGTCCACTCGATCAAGCGCCAGATCCACGTCTACAAGGTCGATGAGCGTCTGGATGCCGCCGGCGCCAATCTGAAGCTTGGCGCCGGCGGCATCCGGGAGATCGAGTTTTTCGCCCAGACCCAGCAGTTGATTCTGGGCGGCCGCGACCCGTCCCTGCGCTCGCGCCGTACGCTCGACGCACTCGATGCCTTGCGCCGCGCCGGCCATCTGGCGCCGGCCGTTGCCAAGGAACTGAAGCAGGCCTATTGCCGCCTGCGCGACTGGGAACACCGCGTGCAGATGGTGCACGACGAGCAGACGCACGAACTGCCTGAGGCCGACGAGGCGCGCAATCATGTGGCGGCGCTGTCGGGCTTCACCAATTTGTCGCGCTTCGACCTGGCCGTGTCGCGGACGCTGCGTCTGGTCAACGGCCACTATGGCGAGCTGTTCTCCGAGGATGAGCCTTTGTCGTCTTCGTTCGGCTCGCTGGTCTTCACCGGTGTCGAAGACGATCCCGAAACGATCAAGACGCTGACGCGCATGGGCTTCGACAATCCCGAGCAGGTGTCGGCGACCATCCGGTCCTGGCACCACGGCCGCATCCCGGCGACGCGGTCCGAGCGCGGCCGCGAACTGTTCACCCGGCTTGTGCCGCGCCTGCTGGAAGCGCTCAACGAGACCGGCAACCCGACTATCGCCTTTTCGCGTTTCGCCTCCTTCTTCGTGACGCTGAACGCCGGTGTACAGATCCAGTCGCTGTTCCTGGCCAACCCCAAGCTGTTCAAGACGATCGTCGACATCATGGGGGTGTCGCCGCGCCTGGCGCAAATGCTGGCGCGCTACCCGACCAGCTTCGACGCCATGCTCGACGCCGGCTTTTTCGATCCGCTGGGCGCCGAACTCGATCACCTGATCGCGCGCGAGGTCGAGCGCGTGCCGGGCGACCTCGAGGCGGTGATGAATGCGCTGCGCCGGGTTGGGCGCGAACAGCAGTTCCGCATCGGCATGCAGATACTGTCGGGGCGGCTCGAGACCGAGGCCGCCGGCGCCGCCTATGCCCGCCTGGCCGACGCCTGCATCAATCACCTGGCGCCGCTGTCGATCGAAGATATCCGTCGTCAGGCCGGCAATCTCGACGGCCAGGTGGCGATCGTGGCGCTGGGCAAGCTGGGTTCGCAGGAGATGACGGCGACCTCCGATCTGGACCTGATGGCGGTCTACCTCCCGGATGACCCGTCGGCGACCTCGACGGTCAAGGGCTGGGCGGCCGAAACGTGGTTCGGACGGTTTACCCAGCGGTTGATCGCGTCGCTGTCGGCGCCGACCCACGAAGGCTTCCTCTACGAAATCGACATGAAGCTCCGGCCGACCGGCGCCAAGGGGCCCGTGGCGGTGTCGCTGGCGGCATTCGAGAACTACTATACCAAGGACGCCGACACCTGGGAGTTCCAGGCGCTGACCCGCGCCCGCATCGTCTGGGCTACCTCCACCGACTTCGCCGACCTGGTGCGGCTGAAGATCGAAACCATCCTGCGCACCCCGCGTTCACGCGGCGAGACGGCGCTCGACGTGCTGAACATGCGCGCGCTGATGGAAAAGGAACGCCCGGCCAAGTCGTTCTGGGATTTCAAGCTCAGCGTCGGCGGCCAGGTCGACGCGGAATTCGCGGCGCAGTATCTCCAGCTGATCCACGCCGCCGATGGCGGCCCGCTGCGTTCGGGGACCCTGCAGGCCCTTTCGGCCATGCAGCGCGCGGGCCTCGCCTCCGCCGCTGATATCGACGCCCTGACCATCGCCTGGCGGGTGCAGCAGTCCCTGGCCCAGGTCATGCGCGTGTCGCTGACCGAGACCGACGACCCGCACAACGAGCCGGAAGCCTTTCAGCGCAAGCTGGCGCGGGCGGTGCATACGCGAAGGCTCGATACGCTGGAAAAGAAGCTGCGCGATATCCGCAAGCGGGCGCGCGCGGCCTTCGAAGCGATCGTCTCGCCGAATTGATTATACCTCCCGTCGCTTCGCGACGGCGAGGTACGAACAAGAAAAAATCCACAGGCGCGACGGACAAGGCGGCGATCATCCGTGAAAGGAGCAAGATCGGCCGGACACACCGGCTTTCTCAGCAAGGGATACGCCCTCATGTCGAAGATTCGTCTTTTCTCCGCGGTTGTGATTACGGCCGCAGCCCTCACCACTGCCGTCCACGCCCAGGGCTGGGGCGGCGGGCGCGGCGGCGGCATGCTCGAACGTTACGACACCGACAAGGACGGCAAGGTCAGCCTGGCCGAATACGAAGCCGGCCGCCAGATGATGTTCAGCCGGATGGACGCGGACGGCAACGGCTCGGTCAGCTTCGCCGAAATCGACGCCATGATGCAGCGCATGCAGGGCGGCGACGGCCCGCGCGCCCAGATGATGCAAAAACGCATGGATGCGCTCAAGGCTGCCGACACCAACGGCGACCAGGTGATCTCGGCAGACGAATTCAAGGCGGCCAGCGACGCCGAGTTCAAGGCGCTCGACAAGAACAGCGACGGCTTCCTGACCGCCGATGAAATGCCGCAAATGGGCGGTGGTCGCTAATTTAATCGCAAGCGCCGCATGGCTCGCGCAAGCATGCGCGGCGGGCACTTGCCCCTGCCAATGGCGACGAAATTGCCGTTGGAAAACGATTTTAGCAGTTCGTGTAAACGGGTCGCCTTTGCCGGCGGCCCGTGCTAAAAAAGAAGTAACGCTCATGGCTGAACCGCATGCTCCATCGCTGACCCTCGTCTGGTCCGCCGACCCGGCGAACCCGGAGACGGCGGGTGCACGGGCTGTGACGCCTTCGGGAAGGATTTTGGCGACGGACCCGGACGAGCAGCTTCTCGAACGCATCGGACGCGGCGACACCACCGCTGTTTCGGTGCTGGTATCGCGCAAGCTCCCCAAGCTTTTGTCGCTGGCTCGCCGCATGCTCGGCGACGCGATCGAAGCCGAGGACGTAGCGCAGGAAACCCTTTTGCGCACATGGAAGCAGGCGTCTGTCTGGGTCCCGGGCAAGGCGCGCATCGACACCTGGATGCACCGCGTGGCCCTGAACCTGTGCTACGACCGCCTGCGCCGGCGGCGCGATACGTCTTCGACCGATGATGTCGAACTTATTGACCCGGCGCAAAGCGCGCCGGCGAAAATCGAGGCAGACCAGACGGCAAACCAGGTAAGGGCGGCCATCAACGCCCTGCCGGATCGCCAGCGCGAAGCCATTCAGCTGACCTATTACCAGGAATTGTCCAATCAGGACGCCGCCGCGGTGATGAATGTCAGCGTCGAAGCCCTGGAAAGCCTGCTGGCACGGGCACGTCGAAGCTTACGGTCCGCCATGTCGGGGACGGACGGCAAGGACGCCACCCAGTCTAAGAGCCCCAAAGTCAATGAGGGGAAACGGAAATGACAGTGATCAGAGTAACCTCCCTGACCGAGGACCGCTTTCGCGATATCGTCGACGCCTATGGCGCCGATCCGGTCCGCTGGCCCGAAGCCGAGCGCGCCGCGGCGGCGATCTTCGCGCGCAACCATCCGGAAATTTCCGAGCCTGTTCTCGATGCGGCCCGGCGTCTCGACGCCTGGCTCGATATCGACCGTGTCGAGGTATCAGAAGACGATATCCTCGACGCGCACGCCCGTGCCGTGGCAGCGTTCGTCGACGCCCATGTCGATAAAGCGGACGTCATGCCGGTTGCGGTACGCCGCCCGCGTCCCCTGCCGCTGGCCCGTTCTTTGCCAGTCGTATGGGCGACCGGCGTCGCCCTGGCCGCCTGCATTGCCGGCGCGATCTTCGGCGTGAACGTCTCGATGCAAAGCATCGGGGACCTGCGTGCCCAGAGCGTTCTCGACCAGGCGCAGTTGTCCGACGGGGAGAACTGACGAATGGGGGGCGCAAAGCTCAAATGGGCGCTGGGCGTATCGCTGGCCGTGAACCTGTTCCTGATCGCCGGCGTCGTGGCCGGTGTGACGGTGATCCAGCATCATGTGCGCGAATGGCAGCAGCACCGGGCCGGCCCAGGTGGCGCCGGCCAGGCCTGGGACGACGTCGAGGCGAAGCTGACGCCCGAGGCGTCCGCCCACATCCGGCAACTGGTGAAGTCCACTGCGCTTGAAACCGAGCCCGACATGGACAAGGCGCGGACCTTGCGCAAGCAGGCCGAGTTCCTGGCGGCCCAGGATCCGTATAATGCCGCCAAGGTCGTCGACCTGGCCGAACAGGCCCGCAGTTACGAAAACATGTCGCGCGCCCGCGTGGAAACCGCGCTGATCCAGGACCTTGCCCGCCTGCCTGCCGACCAGCGCAAGGTGGTGGCAGGTTATATATTGCGTCCCGGATTCCGCCTGCGCCGCCTCCTGGGGCCGATGCCGCAGCGCATGGGGGCGCCGCCGGCGGCCGAAAGGCAGACTTCGCATTGAGGCTTCACGGGCGCGCCAACGCCTGTCCCGGTAAAGGGTTGCCGATATTGCGCCGCAATAAAATTCTGCGTGATCAAGTGCTTATCGTTTCCTTATTTTCGGTTTGCCGAATGCCATAGCGTCTTTATCGACGCAGGCGCTCTCTCGTCGCTTACGGCGGGGTGATGCCGGAATCTAACTATCGGAAATAAAAGACATGGTGCCGCCACTGGGTGCTGCCCTCGAGCTTGCTGACGAACCGGTCAGCGCGGGAGGCGAACTCGTCGCGCTCCTGCATGCGCTGAATGCCCTGCGCAAGGGGCAATCCGATGTGAGATTGCCCAGCGACTGGACCGGTGTCGCCGGCAAGGTCGCCGATGCCTTCAACGATGTCGTCGAAATGAACGAGCGCATGGCCGCCGAACTGGGCCGGTTGTCGAAATCGGTCGGTAAGGAAGGCAAGCTCAGCCAGCGCCTGCAACTCGGCGATGTCGGCGGCTTCTGGCGGGGTTCGGTGGAATCCGTCAACGACCTGATCGACGACCTGGTGCATCCGACGACGGAAACCGCGCGCGTCATCGGCGCCGTGGCCCAGGGCGACCTGTCGAAGACCATGGCCTTGCAGATCGACGACCGGCCGCTGCAGGGTGAATTCCTGCGCACCGCCAAGACGATCAACACCATGGTGGAACAGCTGGGCGCCTTTGCCGCCGAAGTGACGCGGGTGGCACGCGAAGTGGGCACCGAAGGCAAGCTGGGCGGCCAGGCCAAGGTGGAAGGCGTGTCCGGGACCTGGAAGGACCTGACCGATTCCGTGAACTCGATGGCCGGCAACCTGACCTCGCAGGTGCGCAACATCGCCGACGTGACGACCGCCGTGGCCAATGGCGACCTGTCGAAAAAGATCACCGTGGACGTCAAGGGCGAAATCCTCGAACTGAAAGACACCATCAACACCATGGTGGACCAACTTCGTTCATTTGCGTCGGAAGTAACGCGGGTGGCGCGCGAAGTCGGTACCGAAGGCAAGCTGGGCGGCCAGGCCAAGGTCGAGGGCGTGTCGGGGACGTGGAAGGACCTGACTGATTCCGTGAACTCGATGGCCGGCAACCTGACGTCCCAGGTGCGCAACATCGCCCAGGTGACGACGGCGGTGGCCAATGGCGACCTGTCGCGCAAGATCACCGTCGACGTGAAGGGCGAAATCCTCGAGCTGAAGGACACGGTCAACGCCATGGTGGACCAGCTCAACTCGTTCGCCGCCGAAGTGACGCGGGTGGCGCGCGAAGTGGGGACCGAAGGCAAGCTGGGCGGCCAGGCCGAGGTCAAGGGCGTCGCCGGGACGTGGAAGGACCTGACCGACTCGGTGAACTCGATGGCCGGTAACCTGACCGGCCAGGTGCGCAACATCGCCGACGTGACCAAGGCCGTGGCGGCCGGTGACCTGTCGAAAAAGATCACCGTCGACGTCAAGGGCGAAATCCTCGAACTGAAGAACACGGTCAACACCATGGTGGACCAGCTGTCGTCCTTCGCGTCGGAAGTGACGCGGGTGGCACGCGAAGTCGGCACCGAAGGCAAGCTGGGCGGCCAGGCCGAGGTGAAGGGCGTGGCCGGGACGTGGAAGGACCTGACCGACTCGGTGAACATGATGGCCGGGAATCTCACGGGCCAGGTACGCAACATCGCCGACGTCACCAAGGCTGTGGCGGCGGGCGACCTGTCGAAAAAGATCACCGTCGACGTGAAGGGCGAAATCCTTGAGCTGAAGGACACCATCAACGCCATGGTGGACCAACTGAACGCCTTCGCCTCGGAAGTGACGCGGGTGGCGCGCGAAGTCGGCACCGAAGGCAAGCTGGGCGGCCAGGCCAAGGTGGAGGGCGTGTCGGGGACGTGGAAGGACCTGACCGACTCGGTGAACATGATGGCCGACAACCTGACGTCTCAGGTGCGCGGCATCGCGAAGGTCGTGACCTCGGTGGCCAACGGCGAGCTGAAGCGCAAACTGACCGTGGAAGCCAAGGGCGAAATCGCCGAACTGGCCGACACCATCAACTCCATGATCGATACGCTGGCAACCTTCGCCGACCAGGTGACGACCGTGGCGCGCGAAGTGGGCGTCGAAGGCCAGTTGGGCGGCCAGGCCAAGGTGCCGGGCGCGTCGGGCACGTGGAAGGGCCTGACCGAAAACGTCAACCAGCTGGCCGCCAACCTGACGACCCAGGTGCGCGCCATCGCCGACGTGGCCACCGCCGTGACCAAGGGGGATCTTACGCGATCCATCACCGTCGATGCGCAGGGCGAAGTCGCCGTGCTCAAGGACAACATCAACGAGATGATCCGGAACCTGCGCGACACGACGCAGAAGAACACGGAACAGGACTGGCTGAAGACCAACCTCGCCAAGTTCTCGCGCATGCTGCAGGGCCAGCGCGACCTGACCAATGTCGGCCGCATGGTGCTGTCGGAACTGTGTCCGGTGGTCGGGGCCCAGCAGGCCGAATTCTACGTGCTGGATCAGCGTGGCTCGGACCCGAAACTGACCCTGCTGGCCAGCTTCGGCATCCTCATGTCGGTGCAGACGCACCGCAAGCTGCTGGCCAGCTGATGCGCGCCCTGCTCGCCGCCGTGTTGTTCCTGTGCAGCGCCGCGGCCGGCGCCGACTACAGCAAGCACGACAAGACGCCGCAGCTGCTCGACAGCCTCAAGACCCGCTACGCCTTCACCCCGGAGCAGCTGGCCGGCGTCAAGGCGGCGCTGCGCCAGGCGCAGCTGCTGCCGCAGCTGATCAGGAGCGAGCAGACCAACAAGGAAAAGACCCTCACCTGGGAAGCCTACCGGCCGCTGCACGTGACGCCGGCCAACATCGCCAACGGCCTGCGCTTCATGGACCAGCAGGCGCAATGGCTGAACCTGGCGCAGCAGCGCTTCGGCGTGCCGCCGGAGGTGGTCACCGCCCTGCTCGGAGTGGAGACCAAGTACGGCGCCTTCACCGGCCGCTTCCGAGTGCTCGACTCGCTCGCCACCC
>CAKZJB010000063.1 GCA_936940865.1 uncultured Asticcacaulis sp.
GCTGGTCACCGAGAACCGCATCTTCAAGCAGCGCAACGTCGATATCGGCGTTGTGTCCAGGGACCAGGCCTATGACTGGGGCTTCACCGGCGTCATGATCCGCGGATCGAACGTGCCGTGGGACCTGCGCAAGGCCCAGCCCTATGAGTGCTATGCCGAACTCGATTTCGATATCGTGCTGGGCAAGAACGGCGACTGCTGGGACCGTTACCTCTGCCGCGTCGAGGAGATGCGCCAGGCCGTGAAGATCATGGAGCAATGCCTGGCTAGGCTGAAAACGACGCCCGGCCCGGTCCTGTCGACCGACAACAAGATCGCGCCGCCGCGCCGCGCCGAAATGAAGAATTCGATGGAAGCCCTCATCCATCACTTCAAGCTCTATACCGAGGGCTTCAAGACGCCGGAAGGCGAGGTCTATGCCTGCGTCGAGGCGCCGAAGGGCGAATTCGGCGTCTACCTGGTGTCCGACGGAACCAACAAGCCTTACCGCTGCAAGATCCGCGCGCCGGGCTTCGCGCACCTGCAGGCCATGGACTGGATGAACCGCGGCCACCTGCTGGCCGACGTATCGGCCATCCTGGGTTCGCTCGACATCGTGTTCGGGGAGATCGACCGGTGATTCTGGCGACGGTGATGCAATCGGCGGTGACGCAGGCGCAGCAGCACGCTGCCGCCGTCGCCTTCCAGCATCAGCATCCCCTGTTCATTATAGCCGTTTCGACCGGAATTTCGATTCTGGTCGTCAGCGTGGTAGTCGTCATTCGCTGGCTGACCAGTATGTCGGCCTGGCCTTTCCATCCGCGCGGGGCATTCGGCTTCCTGATCGACGAAGCGGTGCGCCTCGGCGTCATCTTCGTGCCCTGGGTCTTTCTGGGGGTCTTCTTCAAGTACTATATCTATGAGATTCATCCCGAACTGAACAATGGCACGACCTGGGGCGCCTTCGCGATTTGCGCCATCGCCATCCGCATGCTTCTGCGGCGGCTGCCGGCGGTGAGGGCCATGGCCCGCCACATCGATGCCGCGCGTGCCCAGGCAAGGGCCGCCAAGGCGGAAGGGCTGGGATGATGGTACGGAAATCTGTGAAACCCCGATCTTTTCGACTGTTTTTCGCGGCCGTTCGGTGTAAAGCCCCGGCCAGACATTATGAGTAGAGAGGCCCGATGAGCGTTCGTCGTCTCGCCAAGGAACAACCGGCCAGCTTCGCCTTTTCTCCGGAAACGATGGAGAAGGTGAACTGGTGGATCGCCAAGTATCCGGAATCGCGCAGGCAAAGCGCGGTCATCCCGATCCTGTGGCTGGTTCAGAAGCAGGAAGGCTGGGTCAGCGAGCCCGCCATCACCGCGATCGCCAAGCTGCTGGGCATGGCGCAGATTCGCGTCTATGAGGTCGCGACCTTCTACACCATGTTCATGCTCGAGCCCGTCGGTTCGGCAGCCCTGATCCAGGTATGCGGCACGACGCCGTGCATGCTGCGCGGCTCCGACGCCCTGATCCAGGTGTGCAAGGACAAGATCGGGCCGAAGGACAAGCTGTCCAGGGACGGTAAGTTCACCTGGCAGGAAGTCGAGTGCCTGGGGGCTTGCTGCAACGCGCCGATGGCCCAGATCAATGACTATTACTACGAAGACCTGACGCCGGAAAACCTGGCCCAGATCATCGACGATTTCGCGGCCGGCAAGTCGCCAAAGCCCGGTCCGTACAACGGCCGCCATACGTCGGAGCCGCTGGGCGGCGCCACGACGCTTTCCGATCCGGCGCTCTATGACGGCTCGGCCGCCAAGCCCATCAAGATTCCCAACGCTCCCGGCACGGAGGTGCAAGCCTGATGGTCGGTATTCTCGAAGACAAGGACCGCATCTTCACCAACCTCTACGGTTTCCACGACTGGGGCCTGGAGGGTGCGAAAAAGCGCGGTGCGTGGAACGGCACGAAGGACATTCTTTCCTGCGGCCGTGACTGGATCATCACCAACGTCAAGAATTCCGGCCTGCGCGGCCGGGGTGGCGCCGGCTTCTCGACCGGCATGAAGTGGTCCTTCATGCCCAAGGAGGTCAAGGACCGCCCGCACTACCTCGTCGTCAACGCCGACGAATCCGAGCCCGGCACCTGCAAGGACCGGGAAATCATGCGCCACGATCCGCACCTGCTGATCGAAGGCTGCCTGATCGCATCGTTCTCGATGCAGGCGCACGCCTGCTACATCTACCTGCGCGGCGAATACATCCAGGAGCGCGAGCGCCTGGAGGCGGCGGTCAAGCAGGCCTATGAGGCCAAACTGATCGGCAAGAACAATATCCACGGCTGGGATTTCGACGTCTATGTCCACCACGGCGCCGGCGCCTATATCTGCGGCGAGGAAACGGCCCTGCTGGAATCGCTGGAAGGCAAGAAGGGCCAGCCGCGCCTGAAGCCGCCGTTCCCGGCCGGCGCGGGCCTCTACGGCTGCCCGACGACCGTCAACAACGTCGAATCGATCGCCGTCGTCGGCACCATCCTGCGCCGCGGCGCGGCCTGGTTCGCCGGTTTCGGCGCGCCGAACAATGCCGGCACCAAGTTGTTCTGCATCTCGGGCCACGTCGAGCGTCCGTGCAATGTCGAAGAAGCCATGTCGATCCCGTTCCGCCAGCTGGTCGAGGATCACTGCGGCGGTATTCGCGGTGGCTGGGGCAACCTCAAGGCCGTCATTCCCGGCGGGTCTTCGGTGCCGATGATCCCGGCCGAGCAGTGCGAAAACCTGGCCATGGATTTCGACACCCTGCGTAATCTCAAGTCGGGCCTGGGCACGGCGGCGGTCATCGTCATGGACAAGTCGACCGACCTGGTCCGCGCCATCGCGCGCCTCAGCTACTTCTACAAGCACGAAAGCTGCGGCCAGTGCACGCCGTGCCGCGAAGGCACCGGCTGGATGTGGCGCGTCATGGAGCGCATGGTCAAGGGCGACGCCGATCCGTCGGAAATCGATACGCTTCTGGAAGTCACGACACAGGTCGAAGGTCACACCATCTGCGCGCTCGGCGACGCGGCGGCATGGCCGATCCAGGGCCTGATCCGTCACTTCCGTCACGAGATCGAGGACCGGATTGCCCAGTATCGTTCGTCGAAGGGCAACTTCGCCGGCCATTCGGTCGCGGCGGAGTAGGGAAAGGTCATGCGCGGCAAGGTGCTTTCGTTCAACGGTTCGACCGGCCTCATCAGCGGTGATGACGGCAAGCGATATACTTTTGCCGCCCTCGACCTCGTGGGTGACAGTTCCTACGTGCCTGCGGGCACCACGGTCGATTTCGAACCGGAGGGTTCGACGGCGACCAGCATCTACGTCATTTCGATGGCTCTGGGTGACAAGAACAAGTACGTGGCGGCCTTGTTGGCATTTTTCTTTGGCTGTCTGGGTATCCACAAATTCTATCTCGGCAAGACGACCGCGGGGATCATTATGCTTATAGCCGGCACCGCCGGCTGGATTTTGATCCTGCCAGGCTTTCTATGCGCCTGCATCGCCTTCATCGAGACGATCATCTATCTGGTCAAGTCCGACCAGAGTTTCTACGAGGACTACATTGCCGGAGACAAATCCTGGTTCTGATCTGGCGATCAAAATTGGATTTGAATTCCGGTGGTTGTGCGAACACGTTGAGGTATAGGTTAAATGGCCAAGGCTAAAGTCAATGGTGTGGAGGTCGAGTTCGACCCCGGCATGACGGTGCTCCAGGTGGCTGAGCTGGCGGGCGAGGAAATCCCGCGCTTCTGCTATCACGAGCGCCTGTCGATCGCCGGCAACTGCCGCATGTGCCTTGTCGAGGTAAAGCCGGGACCGCCGAAGCCTCAGGCTTCGTGTGCGCTGCCCGCCGCCGAAGGCCAGGAAATCTTCACCAACACGCCGATGGTCAAGAAGGCGCGCGAAGGGGTGATGGAGTTCCTGCTCATCAACCATCCGCTCGACTGCCCGATCTGCGACCAGGGCGGCGAATGCGACCTGCAGGACCAGTCGGTCGGCTATGGCCGCGGGGGTTCGCGCTATGAGGAAAACAAGCGCGCGGTCGAGGAAAAGTATCTGGGACCGACGATCAAGACGGCGATGACGCGCTGCATCCAGTGCACGCGCTGCGTCCGCTTCACGACCGAAGTCGCCGGCGTGACCGAAATGGGCATGATCTCGCGCGGCGAGAACGCCGAGATCACCAGCTATCTCGAACAGGCCGTGACGTCCGAACTGTCGGGCAATGTCAACGACCTGTGCCCGGTCGGCGCGCTGACGCACAAGCCGTGGACCTTCAACTACCGTCCGTGGGAACTGTCGAAGACCGAAACCATCGACGTTCACGACGCCCTGGGCGCCCATATCCGCATCGACAGCCGCGGTCCGGCCGTGATGCGCTGCCTGCCGCGCACCAAGGAAGACATCAATGAGGAATGGCTGACCGACAAGTCGCGCTACGCCGTCGACGGTCTGTCGCGCCGCCGCCTCGACCAGCCTTATGTCCGCAAGGGCGGCAAGCTGCAGCCGGCATCGTGGGACGAGGCCCTGGCCGCCGTCGCCGCCAAGGTCAAGGGGACGGATGCGTCGAAGATGGGCGTGATCGCCGGCGACCTGACGGACGCCGAAACCATGAAGGCGGCGCGCGACCTGTTCTACAGCCTGGGTGTGACCAATCTCGACTGCCGCCAGGACGGCGCGCGCGTCGGTCCGGTAACCCAGTCGACGCCGCGCGAATCGTGGCTGTTCAATACCGGCATCGCCGGGATCGAAGAGGCCGACGCCATCCTGCTGATCGGTACGGACCTGCGTCATGAAGCCTCGCTGATCAATGCGCGCATCCGCAAGGCGTGGCTGAAGGGCGGCGTAAATGTCGGCCTGATCGGCGAACCCGTCGACCTGACCTACGACTATACGCACATCGGCGCCGGCCCCAAGGCCGTGCGCGACCTCAAGAAGCACGCCTTCATCGACGTGCTGAAGGGCGCCAAGCGTCCCGCCATCCTGGTCGGTTCGTCCGCGATCAACGGTGAGGACGGCGCGGCTGTCCTGCGCGACATCGCCGACATCGCCGACACCTATGGCATCGTCAAGGACGGCTGGAACGGCTTCAACATCGTCCACACCGCCGCCTCGCGCGTTGCCGGTCTGGACCTCGGCTTCGTGCCGGTGGGTGAAGCCCTGGACGCCGGCGCCATGATCAGGGGCGGGGTCGACCTGCTGTTCCTGCTGGGCGCCGACGAGTTCAACCCCAAGGATCTGGGCAAGACCTTCGTTGTCTATATCGGCAGCCACGGCGATGCCGGGGCGTCGGCGGCCGACATCATCCTGCCGGGCGCGGCCTATACGGAAAAGTCGGGCATCTACACCAACCTGGAAGGCCGGGTGCAGATTGCCGAGCGCTGCGTGTTCCCCAAGGGCCAGGCCAAGGAAGACTGGGCCATCCTGCGCGCCCTGTCGGCCCTGGTGGACAAGACCCTGCCGTACGACAGCCTGACGCAATTGCGTGAAAAGCTCATCACCGACCATCCGGTCTTCGGCCGAATCGACGTACGTCCGTCGCCCAAGACCTTCGACCTTAGGGCGGTCGGCCAGAAGGGCGAGGTCAAGGACCGCGTCTTTACGTCACCGATCGTCGATTTCTACATGACCAACCCGATTGCCCGGGCGTCCGTCGCCATGGCGGAATGTTCGGCGTCGCGCCGGGGCAATGTCCCCGCGGCGGCGGAATAGAGGTAAGCGAGAATGGATAGCTTTTCGTCATCCCCCTGGTGGCTGTGGCTGCTGATCTGTGTCGGTGAGACCCTTGCCGTCATCGTCGGCGTCATGGTCTCGCTGGCCTTCCTGCTTTGGGGCGACCGCAAGGTCTGGGCCGGCGTGCAGATGCGTAAAGGACCCAACGTTGTCGGTCCTTTCGGTCTGATGCAGTCCTTCGCCGACTTCTTCAAGTTCGTGCTGAAGGAAGTCATCATTCCCGCCGGCGCCGACAAGCCGGTCTTCCTGCTGGCCCCGCTGATCAGCTTCGTCCTGGCCTTCGTCGCCTGGGCGGTCATTCCTTTCGCCCCCGGCTGGGTCGTCGCCGACGTCAATGTCGGCATCCTGTACCTGCTGGGCATGTCGTCGCTCGGTGTCTACGGCATCATCATGGGCGGCTGGGCGTCGAACTCGAAATATCCTTTCCTCGGCGGCCTGCGCTCGGCGGCACAGATGGTATCCTACGAAGTCTCGATCGGCTTCATCCTGGTCACCGTCATCCTGCTGACCGGCTCGATGCGCCTGACCGATATCGTCACGCACCAGCAGGGCGGCATCTGGAACTGGAATGTCTTCGGGGGGGGGCATAAGCTGCTTTTCGTTGTCATGATCCCGATGATGGTCATGTTCTATATCTCGGCTCTGGCTGAAACCAACCGTCCGCCGTTCGATCTTCCGGAAGCGGAATCGGAACTGGTGGCCGGTTATCAGGTCGAATACAGCTCTACCCCGTACCTTTTGTTCATGATCGGCGAATACGCCAACATCGTTCTGATGTGCGCCATGATCACCATCCTGTTCTTTGGCGGCTGGGATTTCCCGGTCCCGCTGCCGATCAAGCACGATACGCTCGCCTTTACCCTGATCGGTCTGTTCACCTTCATCGTCAAGGTGGTCTTCTGGTTCGTCATGTTCGCCATGGCCAAGGCCATCGTCCCGCGCTACCGCTACGACCAGTTGATGCGCCTGGGCTGGAAGGTCTTCCTGCCCCTGTCCCTGGTGGCGGTCCTGGTCGTTGCCGCGTACCGCGTCTACGGAGGCGCCCTATGATTTCCCGCATTTTTCTCGGCATCAAGAGCCTGTTCCTGATGGATTTCGTGAAGGCGACGCTGCTTGCCACGAAATACATGTTCAAGCACAAGGCCACGATCAACTATCCCTTCGAAAAGGGACCGATCAGCCCGCGTTTCCGGGGTGAGCACGCCCTGCGCCGCTATCCCAACGGCGAAGAACGCTGCATCGCCTGCAAGCTGTGCGAAGCCATCTGCCCGGCCCAGGCTATCACCATCGAGGCCGAGCCGCGCGTCGACGGATCGCGCCGCACGACGCGCTACGACATCGACATGGTGAAGTGCATCTACTGCGGCTTCTGCCAGGAAGCGTGCCCGGTCGACGCCATCGTCGAAGGGCCGAACTTCGAATTCGCCACCGATACGCGCGAAGAACTGTTCTACGACAAGCAGCGCCTGCTGGCCAACGGCGACCGCTGGGAGCGGGAAATCGCCCGCAACCTCGAACTCGACGCGGCCTACCGGTAAAGGAGCAACCCATGACCCTTATGGCAATTGCCTTTTACATCCTGGCCATCATCACCTGCGGGGCAGGCCTGATGGTCGTTACCGTCAAGAACCCGGTGCATGCCGTGCTCTTCCTGATCCTGGCCTTTTTCTCGGCTGCCGGCCTGTTCGTGCTGACCGGGTCCGAATTCCTGGCCATGCTGCTGATCGTCGTCTATGTCGGCGCCGTGGCCGTGCTGTTCCTCTTCGTCGTCATGATGCTCGACGTCGACTTCATCAAGCTGCGCCAGGGCTTCGCCAACTACCTGCCCATCGGCGGCGCGCTGGCCCTGCTGATCCTGTTCGAGCTGATCTTCGTCAACATCGCCGTCGCCTCCAAGGGCGCCGCGGCCGGTAACCAGCCTCAGGTCTTCACGGGGCAGGATCAGAACATCAAGGCCATCGGCCACGTTCTCTATACCCAGTACACCTACCTGTTCGAGATGGCCGGTTTCGTGCTGCTGGTCGCCATGATCGGCGCCATTGTCCTGACCCTGCGCCACCGGGCCTACGTCAAGCGCCAGGACATCTTCAGCCAGGTAACCCGCCGTCGCAAGGACGCCGTCGCCATCGTCAAGGCGCCGACCGGAGAAGGAATCAAGGAATGACCCTAGGACTTGCCCATTTCCTTATCGTTTCGGCGATCCTTTTCACCATCGGCGTCTTCGGCATCTTCGTGAACCGTCGCAACGTCATCATCATCCTGATGTCGATCGAACTGATCCTGCTGGCGGTCAACATCAACTTCGTGGCCTTCTCGTCCTACCTGCACAACGTCCAGGGGCAGATCATGGCCATGTTCGTCCTGACGGTCGCAGCTGCCGAGGCCGCGGTCGGCCTGGCTATTCTCGTGACCTTCTTCCGTAACCGTGGCGACATCAAGGTCGATGACGCCAGCATGATGAAAGGCTAGATCGTCGTGCTCTCTGATATGTCTTCGGTTGTCACCGTTGCGGTGCTGGCGCCCATCGTCGGCGCGGCGATCGCCGGCCTGTTCGGCCGCCGCATCGGCAATATACCGTCGCAGGCGGTCACGACCGGCCTCCTGTTCCTGTCGTGCGCGCTCAGCTGGTTCACCTTCATCCAGCATACCTGGGGCGGCATGGCCGACTTCACGGTCCAATTGCTGCCGTTCATCAATATCGGTGACTTCCATTCGGCCTGGTCGGTGCGCATCGACGGCCTGTCGGCGACCATGCTGATTGTCGTGACCTCGGTGTCGTCGCTGGTTCACCTCTACAGCTGGGGCTACATGGCCGAGGACGACAGCCGTCCGCGCTTCTTCGCCTACCTGTCGCTCTTTACCTTCGCCATGCTGATGCTGGTGACCGCCGCCGACTTCATGCAGCTGTTCTTCGGCTGGGAAGGGGTCGGCCTGGCCTCCTACCTTCTGATCGGCTTCTGGTACTACAAGGACAGCGCCAGCTCGGCCGCCATCAAGGCCTTCGTCGTCAACCGCGTCGGCGACTTCGGCTTCGCGCTCGGCATCATGACGGTCTTCTGGCAGTTCCACACCATCAACTTCCATGAGCTGTTCCAGCCCGGCGTCATCGCCGCCTGGCAGGGCAAGGGCTGGGAATTCCTGGGGCAGAATTTCTCGGCGCTCGATATCGCCGCCTTCCTGCTGTTCATCGGCGCCATGGGCAAGTCGGCGCAATTCTTCCTGCACACCTGGCTGCCCGACGCCATGGAAGGCCCGACGCCGGTTTCCGCGCTGATCCACGCGGCCACCATGGTGACCGCCGGCGTCTATATGGTCTGCCTCTTGTCGCCGCTGTTCGAATACGCGCCGGTGGCCAAGGAGATCGTCGCCTATATCGGCGCCATCACCGCCATCTTCGCCGCCTCGATCGGCTTCACGCAGAACGACATCAAGCGCGTCATCGCCTATTCGACCTGTTCGCAACTCGGGTACATGTTCTTCGCCGCCGGCGTCGGCGCCTATCCGATGGCCATGTTCCACCTGTTCACGCACGCCTTCTTCAAGGCGCTGCTGTTCCTGGGCGCCGGTTCGGTCATCCACGGCATGCACCACGAGCAGGACATGCGGAAGATGGGCGGTCTGTGGAAGTACATGAAGGTCACCTACGCCGTCATGACGATCGGCACGATCGCCATCACCGGCCTCGGTATCCCCTTCACCAAGTTCGGTTTCGCCGGCTTCTTCTCGAAGGACGCCATCCTGGAAGCCGCCTGGGCCGCGCACGGCACCCCGCACGGCATGTTCGCCTTCGTCATGGGCATTTCGGCCGCGCTGCTGACGTCCTTCTATTCGTGGCGGCTGATCGCCATGACCTTCCACGGCAAGAAGCACTGGGACCATAGCCACGACGATCATGCGCACGATGCCCATGGTCACGACGCCCACGCGCACGACGATCACGCCCATGCGCACGACGCCCACGGCCACGACGATCACGGCCATGGCCATGATCACAAGCCGCACGAAAGCCCGTGGGTCATGCTGACGCCGCTGGTCGTCCTGGCCTTCGGCGCGGTCTTCGCCGGCTTCATCTTCGCGCCGTACTTCATCGGCGAACACCACGAAACCTTCTGGGGCCACGCCATCTTCCTGGCGCCGCACAACGAGGTCATGGAAAAGGCCGAGCACATC
Organism: uncultured Asticcacaulis sp.; assembly: GCA_936940865.1. Lineage (GTDB taxonomy): Bacteria > Pseudomonadota > Alphaproteobacteria > Caulobacterales > Caulobacteraceae > Asticcacaulis. The sequence goes on from CAKZJB010000063.1 coordinate 9,902, forward strand.
ACCGAGCTTTGGGTGCACCTGGCGCCGCTGGCCGTGACGCTTCTCGGCATGGCGCTGGCCTGGTACTTCTACGTGGCCAATCCGAAGCTTCCGAAGGCCATGGCCGCCAAAAAGGGCCCGATCTACACCTTCCTGTACAACAAGTGGTTCTTCGACGAGATCTATCAGGCGACCTTCGTCAAGCTCACCAAGTTCCTGGGGGACGTCTTCTGGAAGATCGGCGACATCAGGATCATCGACGGTCTTGGCCCCAACGGGGCGGCCTGGACCGCGCTGGCTTCGGCCAAGCGGCTGGTCAAGACCCAGACCGGCTACGTCTATCACTACGCTTTCTTCATGTTCCTCGGCGTCGCGGGTCTTCTGACCTGGGTCGTCTTTGGAATGGGCCACTAAGGGGAGACCAATTTACCTATGCTACCGGCCATCCCCAACATCCTGAGCGTCGTCACCTTCCTGCCGCTGTTCGGCGCGCTGGTGATCCTCGTCATGCGCGCCATGGCGCGCAAGGACGACAGCGACGTCATCGCGGGCAACGCCAAGTGGGTCGCCCTGTGGACCACGCTGCTGACGCTGCTCGTCAGCGTCGTTCTGGTCCTCCAGTTCGACCACGCCAAGCCCGGCTACCAGTTCGAAGAGCGCTTCGAATGGTTCGGTCCGATCTCGTACCATATGGGCGTCGACGGCATCTCGATCCTGTTCGTGCTGCTGACCGCCTTCCTCATGCCGCTGTGTATCGCGGCGTCGTGGGACTCGATCAAGACCCGCATCACCGAGTACATGATCGCCTTCCTGCTGCTGGAAACCCTGGTCATCGGCGTCTTCACCTCGCTCGACCTGTTCCTCTTCTACATCTTCTTCGAAGGCGGCCTGGTTCCGATGTTCCTGATCATCGGTATCTGGGGCGGCAAGAACCGGACCTATGCGGCCTACAAGTTCTTCCTTTACACCCTGCTGGGGTCGGTCCTGATGCTGGCGGCCATGCTGTACATGGTCAATGTCGCCGGCACCGCCGACATCCCGACCCTGTCGAAGTTCGCCTTCGCCCGCGAGGTCCAGCCCTGGCTGTGGTTCGCCTTCTTCGCGTCGTTCGCGGTCAAGATGCCGATGTGGCCGGTCCACACCTGGTTGCCGGATGCGCACGTCGAGGCGCCGACGGCGGGTTCGGTCATGCTGGCCGGCATCCTGCTGAAGCTCGGCGGCTACGGTTTCATCCGCTTCAACCTGCCGATGTTCCCCTATGCGTCGCACATGTTCGCGCCGCTGGTCATGGGGCTGTCGGTCGTCGCCGTGGTCTACACTTCGCTGGTCGCCTTCCGCCAGACGGACATCAAGAAGCTGATCGCCTATTCGTCGGTGGCCCACATGGGCTTCGTCACCATGGGTATCTTCGCCGGCAACGCGCTGGGCATCCAGGGCGCGGTCTACCAGATGATCAGCCACGGGGTGATCTCGGGCGCGCTCTTCCTGTGCGTCGGCGTCGTCTATGACCGCTGGCACACGCGGGAGATCGCCTTCTATGGCGGCCTGACCAAGCTTCTGCCGCACTACGCCTTCGTCTTCCTGCTGTTCACCATGGCCAATGTCGGCCTGCCGGGCACGTCGGGCTTCATCGGCGAAATCACCACCATGACCGGCGCCTATCAATGGGGCACCTGGGTGGCCTTCGTCGCCGCCTCGGGCGTCATCTTCTCCGCCGTCTATGCGCTCAACCTCTATAAGCGTGTGATGTTCGGCGTCGTGACCAATGACGAGCTCAAGAAGTACCCCGACCTGAGCGTCCGCGAGATTGCCATCTTCGCGCCGCTCATCGCCGGGACCCTGCTGCTGGGTATCTATCCGGCATTCGTTTTCGACTTTACGACCGCCAGCATCGACGCCGTCGTCGCCGGCTATCGCGCCGCCTTCGGCGGATGAGGACCTGAGATGGATTTGAATTTCGCACTCCATTTATCGACACCGGAGCTGATCCTCGGCATCGGCGCCATCGTCATCCTCGTCTTCGGCGCCTTCCGCGGAGACAAGGGCATGACCTCGGTCAGCGCCCTGTCGGGCCTGTGCCTTCTGGCGGCGGCCTTCGCGGCGGCGACATCGGACTATGGCGTTGCCTACAACGGCTCGTTCGTCATCGACCGCGTTGGTCTGTTCGTTAAGGTCACCATCTATGTCGCGGCGCTGTTCATCATCGTGCTGGGGCAGGGCTATTTCGACCGTCTCAACAGCCGCCGCTTCGAATTCCCGATCCTGATCCTGCTGGCCACCCTCGGCATGAGCATGATGGTGTCGGCGGGCGACCTGATCGCGCTCTATATCGGCCTCGAGCTGCAATCCCTGGCGATGTACGTCCTTGCGGCCTTCCGTCGCGATGATGCGAAGTCCTCGGAAGCGGGCCTCAAGTACTTCGTGCTGGGCGCCCTGGCGTCCGGCCTGCTGCTCTACGGCGCGTCGCTGGTCTACGGCTTCGCCGGCTCGATGAACTTCCACGACATCGCCGCAGCCACGGTCAAGAATCCGAATACCGGCCTTATCTTCGGTCTGGTCTTCCTGATCTCGGGCCTGGCCTTCAAGGTTTCCGCCGCGCCTTTCCATATGTGGACGCCCGACGTCTATGAAGGCGCCCCGACCCCGGTTGTCGCGTTTGCCGCCGGCGCGCCCAAGTTCGCCGCCATGGTGTTGCTGGCCCGCGTCCTGCAGACCGGTTTCGGCCATCAGGCCTTCCAGTGGCAGCAGGTCATCCTGCTCCTGTCGGTCCTGTCTTTCGTCATCGGCGGCCTGGGCGGCCTGATGCAGAAGGATTTCAAGCGCCTTCTGGCCTATTCGTCGATAGCCAACATGGGGTATGCGCTCCTGGCCATCGCCGCCGGCGGCACGGGCGTTTCGGCGCTCCTCATGTTCTTCGTCATGTACATGGTCGACACGCTGGGCCTGTTCTCCGGCCAGATGGCGCTCAAGCGCAATGGCGAGCCGATCACCCAGATCGATCAACTGGCGGGCCTGGCCAAGCTCAACATGCCGCTGACCATCGCCATCACCATGCTGGCCCTGTCGGTCCTGGGCATGCCGCCCTTTGCCGGCTTCTGGTCGAAGTTCTTCGTCTTCGGCGCCGCCATCCATGCCGGCCTGTGGGGCTTTGCCGCCGCCGGTCTCGTGGCCTCGGTCATCGCAGCCTTCTACTATCTGCGCATCCTGAAGCTGATGTGGTTCGATGCGGCCCCGGCCGGCATCGACGCCTCGCCGGCGGAAGCCAAGTGGATCACCTACCTGGCGGCCGCCTTTGCCTTCCCCGGCATCATCGTCTTCCTGTGGCTGGCCTACCCGCTGGCTCAGGCGGCGGCCATCGGCTTCGGCGGCTAAACGACCGTGGCGAAGATCGAGATCTTCGACACATTGCCCTCGACCCAATCCCTGGCGCTTGCCCGGGTGCGGTCGGGGCCCGATGAGCCCGGCTGGATCCTCGCGAAGGAGCAGACCAAGGGGATCGGCCGTCACGGCAAGACCTGGATCGGCACCAAAGGCAATTTCATGGCTTCGCGCTATGAGGTCATGCCGGTCGACGTGCGCCGCGTCCCGCAACTGAGTTTCGTGACGGCGCTGGCTGTCTATGAGATGCTGCGACCGCTGGTGCCGGACACCGACGCATCCATGCGCATCAAGTGGCCGAACGATATTCTGCATCGTGGCCGCAAGCTGTGCGGCATCCTGGTCCAGACCGAAACCCTGCCGGATCCGGACAAGCTGGGCGTCGTCATCGGCATCGGGTTGAACCTCGCCGCGGCGCCGATATTCGACGACTATCTGACCTGCTCGCTGCGCGACATCAGCCCGCAGGCCAGGGGACTGAATGCGGAGGCCATGCTGCACAAGCTGAACGGCCATCTCGACGGCGTGCTCAACCTGTGGCGCGAAAAGGACTGGAGCGATCTGGCTGCGGCATGGCTGAAGCGCGCCTATGGCCGCGACCGCAAGCTGTCGGTCGAGAATGAGGGCGTGACCATTTCGGGGCGGTTGAAGGGGCTCGACGATTTCGGCGCGCTGCAGATCGCCGGCGACGATGGCAAGCTCTACACGATCACCGGCGGCGACGTGATCTATGGCGACAAAATCCCGGTTTAATTTTTTCATCTCAGGCGCCGCATGGCTCGCCGCCCAGAAGCGTTGTCCTAACGCTTCGTTCTTTGGGGACAAAGACGGCGATGGCCATGAAACGAAAGAAATGGCGCCCTTGCCAACCGCGATCGAAATCGCCGTTGGGATAACAACCTAGGGAGCGGCATCGATGCTTCTGGCTATTGAGCAGGGCAATACCAACACGCTTTTCGCCATCCATGACGGCAAGGACTGGGTGGCGCAGTGGCGCACGGCGACCGAGACGACGCGCACGGCCGACGAATACGCCGTCTGGCTCTATCAGCTGCTCGACATGCACGGCTTCGATTTCAAGGCGATCGACGACTGCATCATTTCGTCGGTCGTGCCGCAATCCCTGTTCAACCTGCGCAAGCTGGCGCAGCGTTACTTTCACAAAACGCCCTATGTCGTTGGTGACAATACGTTTCTCGGCATCGAGATTCGTATCGAAAAGCCGTCCGAGGCGGGTGCCGACCGCCTGGTCAACGCCGTGGGCGGCCACATGGCCTATAACGGCCCGCTGATCATCATCGACTCGGGCACGGCGACGACCTTCGACGTCGTGGCCGCCGACGGGGGGTGGGAAGGGGGCGCCATTGCCCCCGGCATTAATCTTTCCATGCAGGCCCTCCACCAGGCGGCGGCCAAGTTGCCGCGCGTGGCGATCGAAAAACCGGCGCGTATCATCGGCCGCGACACAGTGACCGCCATGCAGTCAGGGATTTTCTGGGGCTATGTCGGGCTGATCGAATACCTGGTCGAACAGATCAAGCGCGAATACGGACAAGAAATGACGGTCGTGGCCACCGGCGGCGTCGCCTCGCTGTTCGAAGGCGCCACCACGAAGATTGACCACTTCGACCACGATCTGACCCTGCGCGGTCTTTTGGAAATCTATCGCCGGACTTTGGCCAAGGCCTGAGCGCCTTTTTATGCGGATTTGCTTTTCCGCCTCGAAAAACGGCTTCAACCGACTTTCCGCTTGCGCTTTTATGGCGATGCTTCAATACCGCGGGTGAATGACGCGGCGCATGGCGTTCGCGAGTGAAAGACCAGATGAGCACCAACGAACTTGTGTTTTTGCCGCTTGGCGGCTCCAACGAAATCGGCATGAACCTGAACCTGTACGGGTTCGGCCCGGCAGACGACCGCCAATGGATCGTCGCCGATGTCGGCGTCACCTTCGGCGACCTGACGACACCCGGCATCGAGGTTATTGTTCCGGACCCCGAGTTCCTGAAGGGCGAAACCATCCTCGGCATCGTGCTTACCCACGCCCACGAAGATCACATCGGGGCTATCGGCTGGTTGCGGGACCGCATCAAGGCGCCCGTCTTTGCCACGCCCTTCACCGCCTTCCTGGTGCGTGAGAAACTGCGCGAGGCCGGCGTCGATGATTGCGACCTGACCGAGGTGCCGCTGGGCGGCCGTATCCAGCTCGGACCTTTCGATATCGAATACGTCACGCTGACCCATTCGATCGCCGAGCCCAACGGCCTCTTCATCACGACACCGCTCGGCACGATTTTTCACACCGGCGACTGGAAGATCGACGAAGACCCGATCACCGGCAAGCCGACCGATGTCGACCGCATCAAGGCGTTGGGTGATCGCGGCGTACTGGCCATGGTCTGTGACTCGACCAATGTCTTCGTCGAAGGCTCGGCCGGCTCCGAAGCCATGGTGCGCGATGAACTGACCAAATTGATCGGCACGCTGAAGCGCCGCGTCGCCGTGGCGTGCTTTGCGTCGAACGTGGCGCGCGTCGATTCGGTCATGCGGGCCGCCGCCGCCTGCGGCCGTCAAGTCTGCCTGGTCGGGCGCTCGATGCATCGCATTACCGCCGCTGCGCGCCATGTCGGCCTGCTCGACGGCATTCCCGACCCCATCAGCGAAGGCGAGGCCGCCAACCTCAAGCCCGACCAGGTGCTGTATCTGTGTACGGGGTCTCAGGGCGAACCGCGCGCCGCCCTGTCGCGCATCGCCGACGGCAATCATCCCCTGGTGAAATTGGGCGCCGGCGATGCCTGCGTCTTTTCGTCCCGCGTCATTCCTGGCAATGAAATCCCCATCCGCAGCCTGCAAAACCGGCTGTCGGACCTGGGCGTCGAGATTCATACGGAACGCGACCATCCGGGCATCCACGTATCAGGGCACCCGTGCCGCGATGAGCTGAAGGAAATGTATGCCTGGGTCCGGCCGCAGATTGCAGTGCCGACGCATGGCGAGCGCCGCCATCTGCTCAAGCACGCCGCCCTGGCCGAGGAAATCGGCATCAGGCACCAGATCACGCCGCACAATGGCGAAATGGTCCGTCTGGCGCCGGGCTTGCCCGAAATCACCGATGAAGTTCCGTCCGGCCGTCTGTTCGTCGATGGCGGCATTCTGGTGCCGGAGGCGGCGGATGCGTTGCGCGAACGCCGTCACGCCGCGCACAACGGCATGATCTTTGTGGCTTTCGCGCTCGACGGCCGCAACAGGCTGGCCTCGATCGTCGACGTGCGGGGCCTGGGGCTGGCGTTCGAGAACGAGGATACGATTTCCGATCAGCTCGAAGGCCTGTGCAACATCGTCGAAAAGACGGTGCAGAACCTGTCTTCGGAGCAGCGCGAGGACGACGAGACAGTCGAAGCGGCTGTGGCGCGCGTCGTCAAGAAGGCTGCACAGTCGATCTGGGACCGCCGCCCGATCGTCGAAACCATCATCCTGCGCGTTTGAGGCGCTTCAAATTTATCCCATTCAGGCGAGTCCAGCGGACTCGCCTGCGCGCGTTTGCGCGCCTGCGCGGCAATGCTGTGAATCAATATTGAATCCGATATGTTCCGGTTGTAGCTCTTTCCTGGTGTGTTGAGTATCGTTAACAGCCTATTTACCTGAATTTCGAAAGCTTTCGGTTGTCCACAGGGCAATCGTCAATATTGACTGGCGAAACGCTTATGCGCCAAAAAGAATGCGCCGCCCGAAGGCGGCGCGCGAATTCGTTGAATCGGATGATTTTTTTCAGGATTTGACCATGACGTAAGAGCCGGGCGCATCCATGATGGGGGCCAGCTTGCCCTTGGCCGGATCGCGCGCCGGGACCATCTTGCCCGACCGCGCGTTGAGCCAGCCCGCCCAGTGGGGCCACCATGACCCCGTGTGCTCTTCCGCGCCGGCGAACCATTCTTCGAAGGTATCGGGATGCTGGTCGTTGAGCCAATGCATATACTTTTTGGCGGCCGGCGGGTTGACGACGCCCGCAATATGGCCCGAGCCCGCCAGCACATAGGTAACCGGGCCGCCGAACAGTTTCGAGCCCTTGTAGACCGAGCTGGCCGGCGCGATGTGGTCCTCGCGGCCGGCCTGTTCATAAACCGGAACTTTTACCGTCTTCAGGTCGATATCGATGCCTGCAAGCGTCAGCTTGCCGGTAGCCAGCGCGTTCTCGCCATAGAACTTGCGCAGGTAGAACATGTGCAGGGCCTTGGGCATCCGTGTCTGGTCGGCGTTCCAGCATAACAGGTCGAACGGGGTCGGCTCCTTGCCCATCAGGTAGTTGTTGACGAAGAAGGACCAGATCAGGTCGTTGGCGCGCAGGGAATTGAAGGTGTCGGCCATGGCCGAGCCCGGAAGCACGCCGCCGGCGGCATCCATCTGGCGCTCAAGCTCCTTCAGCCACGCTTCGCTGGTGAAGAGCAGCAGGTCTCCGGCTTCCGAGAAATCGTGCTGGGCAGTGAAGAAGGTTGCCGAAGAAATTGATTTATCTTTCTTTTCTGCCATATAGGCGAGGGCGCAGCCCAGAAGTGTGCCACCGATGCAGTACCCCACCGTGTTGACGGCATCGACCCCCGTCTGCGCCTTGACCTGCGTGACGGCTTCCAGGATGCCTCCGAAAAGATAGTCCTCGAAGGTCGAGTCCTTCATCGACACGTCTGGATTGATCCACGACGTCAGGAAGACGGTGAAGCCCTGGTCGGTCAGCCAGCGGATCAGGGAATTTTTGGCCTGCAGGTCCAGGATGTAGAACTTGTTGATCCACGGCGGGAATATGAGCAGTGGGATTTCACGGACCTGCTCGGTCGTCGGCGCGTATTGCAGCAGTTCGAAAAAGCGGCCGCGATAGATGACCTTGCCCGGCGTCGTGGCGACGCTTTCGCCGACTTTGAAATGGCTGTAGTCGGCCTGGGTTATCATCAGCTTGCCGTCGCCGCGTTCGATGTCTTCGGCAAAGCGCTCCATGCCCTTAACCAGGCTTTCGCCGCTGGTTTGCACCAGCGTCTCGAGCGCCGCCGGATTCGACAGCAGGAAGTTCGACGGGGACAGGGCGTCGGTCATCAGCTTCGTGAAGAATTCCGCACGTCTTTTAACTTTGGGATCAATGCCTTCGGCGCTGGAGATAAGGTTATTGATCCAGTTCGACGACAGGAGGTAGGACTGTTTCATGACGTCGAAGACCAGGTTCTGTTCCCAGCGCGGATCGGCGAACCGCTTGTCCATCGGCTTGCCGCCGGCCTTCGCCTCTTCGACTCCCAGGGTGCGGCGCGACACGTCGGCCCACAGCTTGATATAGCCGTTCATCAGTTCGGTCTGGGCTTCGACCAGCTTGTCGGGCTTTTGGGCCAGCGATCCCATGACCTGGGTCATGGCCGGCCCGACCTGGAAGGGATCGACGGGAGCGCCGCCAGCGTCGGGTTGCTTGAAGACCGTCTTGGCCAGGGCGCTTTGGGCCGTCATCGCCGCCTTGGCGAGGTTGACCGACAGGGTTTCCAGCTTTCGCACGGCTTCGGCGTCAAAGCCCGTTTCCGCTTCGGCCGCGGCGGGACGCGGCCTGGGCGCCTCGGTCCCGGCTTCCGCGTGGGGAGCGGGCTTCGGCTGAACGGCCGGCTTTTCCGGGTGAAGCGCTGGTTTGGCCGGCTTCGCGGCAGCGCTGGCGGCTGGCTTGGCCGCGGCCTTTTTTGCGGGCGCGGCGGCCTTTACGGCCCGGGTCTTGGTCGTGGCCGCCGTGGCCGGCTTAGTGTCCCCGGTTTTCCTTGTCCGGGCGGAAGCGCTTTTGGGGGACGCACTTTTCTTGGTCGTAGGCGGTACGGGCGGCTTGGTCATCGGGATGTCTTAACCTGGGGAGCGGCGAACACGGATGCGTCCTCATATCAGGAAAATCAACCGGATCGATATTTTTCTTGTTTTTCTTCGTGCCGCGGGAGTAGGGTGCGCGCGTTTTCGGGAGACTGTCATGGCTTGGTTTCGGCCTGTCTGCATTGCCGCCGCTATGGTGATCGCCGCGCCCGTCGCCCAGGCCCAGGACGCAGGTCCGGCGGCCGATAGCGCGGCGCCGTCGCAACCCTCGGCGCCGCTTGACACCATGCCGCGTTGGTCGGAGTTTCCGGGGGTGCCGGATGCTGTCCCCACGCCCGCCGAGATTCGCCTGCGCGTCAATGCGCAACTGGCCAAGCGTCAGGAACTCGACAAGTCGGTCGCGGCGCTGGTTTGGGACAAGCAGGAGCCTGAGGCCATTGCCGCCGAGGC
>CAKZJB010000064.1 GCA_936940865.1 uncultured Asticcacaulis sp.
GAAGCGGCGATCCTCCGTCTCACCCGGGCGCTAGGCGAACTGGAGATCGGCGCGATCAAGACCACCAAACCGCTCTTCCTCGCACTCGCCGCCGATCCGTCAGTGCAGGCGGGAGAGGTCCACACCCGCTGGCTGGAAGGCTGGCTCCACGACAACGCGACGGCGCTGGTCATCGACGTGCTGGAACTGCCGCCGGCGACCTTCGACGACCTCGACGCCGCCTTTGCGCGCCTGCCCATGCAGGAGCCGCCGGCCACGGGCGAGATCGTCGATGGCTTCAGGCTGGAACAGCGCCTGGCCGATGGCGACTACAGCCGTGTCTTCCGCGCCCGCGACCAGAAGGAACCGCGCACCGTCCTGTTGAAATTCCCCAAGCCGGACACGATCGGCAGCGAGGCGGCGGCGCGCAATGTCTTCGCGCGCGAGGCCTGGGTCGCCAGCCGCGTGCAGCACGCCCTGGTCGGCGGTGTCCTCAGTCTGTCGCCCGGCCGCCAGACGCGGCTCTATATCGCCCAGCCCTTCTACGAGGGCGAGACCCTTGAGGCGCGGCTCGAACGCAAGGACAAGATCACGCTGGAGGCCGGGCTCGATATCGCCACCAAGCTGGCCAAGGCGGTGGCGGCCCTGCACCGCGCCGGCATCATCCACCGCGACATCAAGCCGGAAAACGTGCTGCTTCTGCCCGACGGTGGGCTGAAGCTGATCGACCTCGGTGTGGCGCGGCTGACCTATCTCGATGCCGAAGGGCAGATGGACCATACGCCGGGCACGCCCAGCTACAAGGCGCCCGAACTGTATGACGGCGCGCCGGGCGACGAACGGTCCGACATTTTCGCGCTGGGCGTCACCCTCTACCGCATGTTCACCGGCGGCCAGTTCCCCTATGGTGAGGCCGGCGGCTTCTCAAAGCCGGTTTTCGGCCGCCCGCAGCCCCTGTGGAAATGGCGGCGCGATCTGCCGGCCTGGCTCGACAACGTGCTGATGACGGCCATCGCCCCTGATGCCGACGAGCGCTTTCAGGACGGTTTCGAACTGGTCTACGCGCTGGAAAACGGCATGCTGTCCACGGCGCCGGCCTCCGTGCGGCGCGGCCGCTGGTGGCAGGCCAATCCCGAGAAGTTATGGCAGGCCGTGTCGCTGGTCCTGTTCGTCCTGCTGCTGATCGCCGTTGGCATGAAGCGGGGCTAGCGCTCCAGCTTGGCGGCCAGGATGACCGAGGTCGTGGTGCGCTCGACGCCGTCCAGCAGGCCGATGCGGTCGAGCAGTTCGTTCATTTCGACGCTGTTCGACGCTTCGACCATGGCGATGATGTCGTATTCGCCGCTGATGGCGTAGATGGCCGAAACCTCGGCGATGCCGGCCAGGCCCGCCTCGGCTGCCTGGCCCTGGCGCGGCAGGGTCTTGATCATGACGTGGGCCCGCATGCGCGTGCGCGAAAACGCTTCGCCGAGCCTGACCGTATAACCGCCGATGACGCCCTCCGTCTCCAGCCGCTCCAGCCGGGCATAGACCTGGGCGCGCGGGATTTCGAGTTGCGCGGCCAGTTGCGATACCGGCAGCCGGGCGTCTTCGCGCAGGGCGGCCAGCAGCCGGCGGTCTGTTCCGTCAAGGTCCGGAGCCGTTTGCGCGGTCATGATAATCCGTATCCTGTGTAACCAATTGTGGATAAAGGGTGACATGCCGGAGCCGTGCGATCAAGCGCGGCGCGAGTCCTCTGGTCTAATGCGGTGCAGCATGCTTTTATAAATTATCCATAAAAACGGTGGCTGGACGGGACAAAGTCTCTGATATGCAGAACAGATCGACATCCAGGTGTTCCGCCGCACCCCCTGCGCCCCGGAGCGGCAGACGATGACCGCCGCCCCGACCAGCCACCTGCCCGAACCGTTCGACACCCGCGTCGTCATCCCCGATATCGACGCCGTGCCGCACGGTGATCCCGATGCAGTCCGGCTGGTCTTTGGCGGCGACGCCTTCGCCACCGGCTGGCGCACCGACCTCTATGTCGAGCGCACGGCGGCCAGCCGGCTGGAAGACAGCCTGCCGCGCCGTATCCGCGCCTGGCTTGATCTTATCGACCGCCAGATGAGCCCCTATCGGCCGGATTCCGATCTTGCCCGTTTCAACGAAGCGCCGCCCGATACATTCGTGCCGTTGCCGCAGGTCATGATGCAGGTTCTGCGGCACGCCATCGACATGGCGCACCTGACCGGCGGCGCCTTCGATCCCGGTCTTCTGGCGGCGGTAGAGCTGTGGGGTTTCGGTCCCCGGATCGTCCCCGACGGTCTGCCGCAACAGGCGGACATCGAGGCGCTGAAGGGCGACGCCCACGGCTGGCGCCGGCTCGACTGGCGGCCGGACGGGCTGGTCCGGCCGGCGGGCTTCCGCCTCGATCTCAACGCCATCGCCAAGGGCTACGCGGTCGATGGCCTCTGCCAGATGCTGCAGTTCGAGCCCGGCGTATCGGCGGCCCTCGTCGAAATCGGCGGTGAATTGCGCGGCTTCGGCGCGCGGCCGGACGGTTTGCCGTGGTGGGTGGAGATCGAGGCCGTCGACGGCCACGCCCCGCGCACGGTTGTCGCCATCAGCGGCCGCGCCATCGCCACCTCGGGTGATCTGCGCCGGTCGTTTCAACACGAAGGCCTGATCCTGTCGCATACCATCGACGCGCGCACGGCCTGTCCGGCCCGGCCCGAAATCGCCAGCGCGACGGTCATCGACCCGCAGGCCTGGCGCGCCGACGCCCTGGCCACGGCGCTGATCGTCATGGGCGAGGCCGAGGCCCGGGCCTTTGCGAAACGGCATAATATTGCCTGCCTGCTGCGCGTGCGCGACAGTGGCGGCATCCGGGAAGTTCTAAGTCCTGTATTGGAGTCATGGATATAAGATGATTGGGGATCTGGCGATGACATCGTGGGAAGCGGAGTTGCTGCGCATCGGCGTAGGCACCGTACTTGGACTGATGGCCGTGGGGGCGATAACGCGCGTTTTCCGGCGCAAGCCTGCGTTGGCTGGGTCGGCGGTGCCGCAACCGGTCGTGGCGCCGGCGCCAGCGCCCGCCATCGTTCCGCTATCCCGGCCGGCGCCGGTCAACGGCTGGCGGGTTGCCGCGCGTGAAGTCGTCAACGCGGACTCCCGCGCCGACAAGCTGGTGCAGATCGACCTCGAACCGACCGAGGGCGCGGCGTCCTGGCGGGCTGGTGCTTCGGTCGAGATCGCGACCGCGCAAGGGGCGCGCCGCTATCCCATCGCCTCCCTGCCGTCGGAAGGCCATGTGCGCCTGTGGGTCCCGGCGCTGGAAGATCCTTCGGCCGCCCTGGCGCCGTCCGCCGTCCGCCTGGTGGCCGACGGCGCCTTCCGTGCCCCCGACGGCGATGCGCCGGTGCTGATGGTGGGCATGGGCGCGGGTCTCGCGGCGCTTCGTCCCAACCTGATGGAAATGCGCGCCGCCGGCCGCAAATGCTGGCTGATCTATGGCGAGCACAATCCCGTCACCGATGGCGCCCTGTGCGACGAACTGATCGCCTGGCAGGAGGACGGCAGCCTGTCGCGCCTCGACCTGACCTTCTATGCGGGCGCCGACGGCCGCCGGGTCGAGGACGTCTTCGTCGGCCGCACCCTGGAATTCAGGGGCTGGCTCGGGGACGACGGCGCCGTCCTGGTGTCGGGACCGCACGACATGGCGATTGCGGTCGACGCCGCCCTTCGCCGCCATATGGGCGACGCGTGGGTCGAAAGCGCCATCGCTTCGGGCCGTTATCGCCGTGATATCGCGTAATCCCAACGGCGATTGAGCTGAAAAAGACTTATACCAACGGCCATAAAGAATGACCGTCGGTATTCGTTTTTTAGCTCAAACGCCGCATGGCTCGCCGCATTGGCGGCGGCGGGCGGTCGCCCTTGCCAACGGCGATCGAGTCAAAGCCAATCGCCGTTGGTATAAGGCCCGGAAAGATCAAAAGAAAAAGCGCGATGTGTTTCCACATCGCGCTTTTTTATCGCGGCAATCCGGCCGGATCAGAACTTGGTGCCGAGCCGGACGCCGACGGTGCGCGGCGTATTGGTGACGATGTAGGAGCGTACGTAGCACGAGCCGCATTCCTGGTAGCGGGCCAGTTGGGCGCGTTCGTCGGTCAGGTTGTGGACGAACAGCTCCGCCGTCCAGGTATCCCAGCTGGTGCCGACCGCGATATTGGTCGTGCTGTAGGCCTTGAGCCGGCCGAGCAGGGCCGCCGGATTGACGGTCGCCCAGGTGCCGGTCTCGATCGCCGCCGTACGGATGTCGGTCGAGGCTGACGACTGATAGGCGCTTTCGACCTGCCAGTAGGGGGTGTACTTGCCGACCGTCCAGCTATAGCGCGCGACGATGCTGGCCTTGTACTTCGGCGTGATCGGCAGGCGCGTGCCCTTGGGGGCGGCGATGAAGTCCTGGTTGTGGGTGACGACCTGGGTCGCCACGCCGCCCGGATACTTGGTCTGGATGGTGTCGACGGTGCCGGAGCAGTCGGCCTGGGTGTCGCCCTCGAAGGCGCAGAGGTTCTGCTTGATGGTGGCGTCGGTATAGGCGCCGTTGGCCGTGATGGTCAGGTGCGGGGTCGCCTGCCAGTTGATGTCGCCTTCCAGACCGTTGATCTTCGCATCCGGGCCGTTGTGCACTTCGGTGAAGCTGTTGGCGCCCAGGTACGAATACTGGAACTTCTGCCATTCCTGCGAATAGACGGCGCCGTTGAAATGGACCGTCTTGTCGAACAGGGTCCATTTCCACCCGAGCTCCGTGTTGACCAGATAGTCGGGCTGGTACGGCGGCACGGTGCCGCGGCGGTTGATGCCGCCGGGACGGAAGCCCTTCGACCAGGTGGTATAGATCATCAGGTCGGGCGTCGCCTTCCAGGTCAGGTTCAGCTTGGGCGAGAAGCCCGAGCCCTTGGCGCGCTTGGGGCTGACCGTGCCGTCGGCATTCTGTACGCCGAGGTCCGTACACGGCGTGTTGGCCATGGCCGCCGGCACCAGCGTCCCGGGCGCATCGACCGGATTGACCGCGCCGACGGTTGCCGTGGTGAAGCAGCGGCGCACGCCCGACGAGGCGCCGGCCGCATTGCTCGGACCGCCGAAGCCGAAGAAGCCGATCAGTGTATTGTCGTAGGTGAACGACCGGCCGCCGATGGTGCCCGTGAGCGTCGGCGTGAAGTCGTAGCTCAGTTCGCCGAAGACCGCGGCGTCGCGGTCGACGCGCATCTGGTCGGTCAGCCAAAGCGTGCCCGGATGGCCGTTGACCGATTCGCCGGCGGCCAGGCCCGGAACCTGGTAGTCCTGGAAGATGTGGTGCGTCTGGCGCTGGAAAAAGAGGCCGCCGACAAAGCGCAGCTTTTCGGACGACGGAGAGGCAAAGCGCAGTTCGTGGCTTTCCTTGGTGAACTTGTCCTTGCCGATGATGGTCTGGCTGGAATTGATGGTGTCGCCGTTGTCGTTGACGAAGGCGAAATAGTTGGCGACGCCGCCGTAATAGGCATAGTTCTGATCGTAGGCTTCGGCGTAGTCAGTATAGTCCTGCTGGGTGTCGAGCTTGCGCTCCATCCAGTCGCCGGCATAGGTGACGTCGAAGATGCCGAGCTTGCCCTGAAGCGTCAGGGCCGCCTGATAGAAGCGGTCGTGGTCGTATTCCGGGAAGAAGTGCTGGACCTCTAGATCGCCGACGGAGGGGTCGAAGCCCGCCGAACCGTGGGACTTGCTGTCCTGGCCCATCAGCGACGCCGTGGCGGTCCAGTTGTCGTCGAGGTCGATCTTAAGCGCGGCGCGGCCGCCGGCGACGTCGTGCGTGTTGTAGTTCTTCTTGACGTACTGGGCATTGGTCGTGGTGATGCCCGGCAGGTAGCCGCCGGCGCCGTCCGACAGGCCGGTGAAGGTGCGTCTGCCCGGAACATTGTCGATGAAGCCCGCGTCGTGCTGGTCCCAGCCGACGACGCGCAAAGCCATGCGCTGACCGATCGGCGTGTTGAACATGCCTTCGATCTTGCCGCCGTAACCGCCGTGGGCCACGCCGTTGCCTTCGACGTCGAAGCGGCCGTAGGTCGAGGTGTTGTCGGGCTTGTTGGTAATGATGCGGATCGTACCGGCTTCCGACGAGGCGCCGTACAGCGTGCCCTGCGGACCCGACAGCGATTCGATGCGCGCCACGTCATAGATGTGGACATCGAGCGGCCCGCCGATCGTTGTCACCGGCTGTTCGTCGAGATAGATGCCGGCCGAAGGCTGCGAGCCCGAATGGTTGCCGTCGCCGCCCGAGGCCACGCCGCGGAAATAGACGCTGGAGCCCTGGTAGGGATTATTCTGGTAGGAGACGCTGGGCAGCAGGGCGACGTAGTCGTCGATGCCGGCGACATTGAGCTGGTCCAGCTTCTTGGTCCCCAGCACCTGGATGCTGATGGGCACGCTGGTCAGCTTTTCCGTACGCTTTTGCGCCGTGACGATAACGTCGGTCGTATCCTCGCTCTTGGCCTGCGCGTGCGCCAGCACGGGCAGGGAACTCAGCATTGTGGTGGACAGAAGGCAGGCAGCCAGAGTGCGCACGCGCATGAAAACCCCCGGGGTCAGGTTGGTGCGACAGGTTTGTGACCGTCGTGATCACACGTCAATCGCTCATGTCGATATTGCGCTGCGAAAAAGGCGTCTCGTGACAGAATTGCAACGGACTCCTTCGGACCGGCCACCGGTTACCGGTGAAAGGCGGGCGGCGCCTCCGGATAGGCGTCGAGCACGGGGCCGAGCGCGGCCTTCAACGGATCGAGCCAGGACTCAAACCCTTTCCACGCCTCGGTTCCTTCACGATTGACGGGGCGCCGGACCTGTTCGGACGATGGTGTGCGCACGGCGCGCCCGGTCTCGAAGAAGCGCAAGGTGGCGTCTTCGAAGTCAAGTTTGCAGGCCGAAACCAGCGCGCGGATTTCGCTTTCCGTATGGTCAATCATCCGCTCGTGTATTGTGCGATGCACACGTCCGGGCAGGGCGGCATCGATGTGCGCCATCAGCCGGACATAGTCGGCATAATACCGTCCCATGTCGGCCAGGTCGTAGCTGAAGTCCTGGCCGCGGGCGAAGTGCTGCTTGAAGTTCGAGAAGCCGCAGGCCAGCGGATGGCGGCGCGCGTCGATGATGGTGGCGTTCGGCAGGATCAGGTGAATGAAGGCGACATGCGCCCAGTTGTTGGGCAGTTTGTCGATGAACATCGGCCGGTCCGTCTTGCGCTGCACACGCGTGCGTTCCAGATATTCCTCGCCGAGTTTTTTGAAATCGGCGGCGTCGAGGTCGGCAAGGCGCGCCGGGTATTTGCCGCCGCGCCGGGCCAGGAACGGCATATCGGCCAGTTCCTGGGTGCCCTCGATCATCGAGTGGCTGGACAGGATCTGCTCGATCAGGGTCGAACCGGCGCGCGGCATGCCCAGAATGAAGACGGGGTCGCGCGCCTGGCAACCCACGCCCTTCCGTTCGGCGAAGAAGGCCGGGGTGAAAAACGCGAGGCTTTCGTCGACGAAGGCGGTGACGGCGTCGGCGTCATAGCGGTCGGATTTGCGGCGCAGGGCGTTGCCCGCGGCATAATGGGCGAAGGATGCCGCGTGGTCCTTGCGGTCTTCCAGCGCCTTGCCGAGCGCGAAGTCGAGGTGCAACCGGTCGGCATCGCTTAAGGACGGCGTTTCCAGCGCCTTTTGCATGGCGGCGACGTCGTCGTCGCTGAAGCGGTAGGTCTTGAGGTTGGCCAGGCTCCACCACACCTCGCCGAGATGCGGATTGAGGTCGAGCGCCCTGCGGTAGGCGGAGATGCCTTCGCCGCCGCGTCCGACGGTCTTGAGCGTGTGGGCGTAGCTCATCCAGACGCGCGGCTGGTTGGGCGCGTCCTTCAGAATGGCTTCGTAAAGGCCGAGCGCCTCCTCGAACTCGCCGATGCGGCCAAGCGCGGCCGCCTTGAGATTGGCGGGGCCGAGGCTGTCCGGGTCGAGATCATCGTCAAGCAGCCGGTCGAGTTCGGCAATGGCCTCGACCGGACGGTTCTGGCGGTAGAGGACGGTGGCCAGGTTGGCGCGGGCGGCGCCGAAGCCGGGCGCCAGGTCCAGAGCGCGCCTGAGCAGGGTTTCGGAGTCGCGGAACCTTCCGATGCGCGCCGCGACCTCGGCCAACAGGCGGATGGCGGCCACGTCGAACGGGTCTTCCTTAAGATATGCGCGTAACGCCCGTTCGGCCTCGGGAATGCGATTGTCGTGCAAATCGAGCGCGGCGGCGACGAGGCGCGGGTTGGACAGGGCCGCGGCGACGGCGCGCTGCGAGATTTCGTCGCCGGGCTCCGCCATATCAACCTTTCGGGGCAGCGGTCGAGGCGCGCAGGACCAGTTCGTGCGGCAGGGTCAGGTTGACGCGCCGGCTGGCGCCGCGCTCCAGGATATCGAGCAGCAACTCGACCGTCCTGACGCCGATTTCGCGCATGGGCTGGCGCACCGTGGTCAGGGGCGGGGCGGCGAAACGTGAAGGCGCGATGTCGTCGAAGCCGACGACCGAAACGTCGCCCGGGCAGTCCAGGCCGGCTTCGCGCAGGGTGTGGCAGGCGCCGAAGGCCATGTCGTCGCTGAAGCAGAAGATGGCGGTCGGGCGGGGCGCCGGCGCTATCAGTTGTGTCGTGAGGCGGGCACCCGACTCGATGGAATAGTCGCCGCTGACGACACGCAGCCCATCCGCCAGGCCGTGGGCGGACGCGCTGTCCTTCACGCCCTTCAGGCGGTCGCGGCTGATCGGGCTGGACAGGTCGCCCGTGATGATGCCGACGCATCTGTGCCCCAGGCCATAGAGGTGGTCCATCACTTCGCGGGCGGCCGCCACATTGTCGATATGGACGCTGGAAACCGGCAGGGCGTCGGTATATTCGCAGCCGTTGACGACTGGCGCGGCTGCCCCCTGGCGCTCGACCATCTCTGTCAGCGACTCCGGAATATGGTGGCCAAGGAAGATAAGCCCGTCGGCCTCGCGCCGGCGCAGCAGTCCGGCATACACTTCCTCGCTGTCCGAATTGGAGCCGACATCCCCCAGCAGCACCGCGTAGCCGGCCGCCTGGGCGCTTTCTTCCGCGCCGCGGATAATGCTGGCAAAGAAGGGGTTGGCGATGTCCGGAACGGTGACGATGATCCGGCTGGACTTCAGCGTCCGGAGCGACTTGGCCATGGCGTTTGGCGCGTAACCCAACTGCTCGATGGCTTCGGCGACGCGCACGGCGGTGTCGGTCGATACGTGCTCATAGCCGTTGAGCACGCGGGATACGGTGGCTGTCGATACGCCCGCCAGGCGGGCGACATCGGAAATGGTCGACATGGACGGATACCTTGCTCGCCGATACGCTGCAAAGCGGGTCTTTTACGCGGACTCGCTGCGAATCGCCAAGACTTTAGCTAACGAAACGATTTTGACCGGCGAATTTCTTCGGCACTGATGCGCAAAGACTCCATAACAGGGCGCAAATAAGGCGGTTCCTGCTCGACGAAGTAGCCCTTGACGCCGGTTGCCCGGGCCATGGCCATGACCGGGCCCCAGCCGATGGCGCCGCGGCCTATCTCGACCGAGCGCCAGCCGAGCGGCGCGGATGCGTCCCGAATCATATCCTTGACGTGGAGGAGGTCGATGCGGCCGGCATATTGCCTGAGGATCGGCAAAGGGTCGTGGCCGCCGGCGACGACCCAGCCGATGTCGAGCTCGAACCGCAGCGCATCGCTGGACCCGGCCAGCAGGCTGTAGCCGGTGACGCCGTTCCAGTCGCGGAATTCCATCGGGTGGTTGTGATAGGCCAGGGTGAGGCCCGATTTTTGCGCCAGGGGCGCCAATTCGGCCAGATGCGCCGCGTTCTGTTTCCAGGCGTCCAGCGTCATAGCGCTGTACATGGCCTCAAGCCACGGTTTCGACGGATCGAGCGGGCCGGGCGTCCGGGGCGAGGCGCAGACGATCCAGGCGGCGCCCAGCGTCCGTGCATTGGCCATGTGGGCTTCGGGGCTGGCGATCAGGTCCGCCATGCCGGCATGATAGCTTTTGCAGGCCAGGCCCGCGTCCTCGATATGGGTGCGCAAGGTGGCGGCGCTCATGCCGTAAAGGCCGGCCGTCTCGACCGTCTCGAACCCCAGGGCTTTCACGGCCTTGAGCGTCGCGACGGGATTGGCCTTCATCTCGGCGTTGACGGTCCACAGCTGGAGGCCCATCCGCCAGCGCGCATGGGGCGGAGCCTTGGTGGTCCGGGGCGCGTCGGGATGAGGTCCGCGATGGCGCGCCATCGCGCTGCCGGCCATGAGGGCGCTGCCCAGGGCCGCTGTGATCGAACGGCGTGACAGGTGCGTCATGGTCAGTCGTGCAGCGTCTTGAGATAGTCGATAATGACCTGGCGCTTGGCCGCATCCTTCAACCCGCCGTAGGGCATCCGGTTGCCCGGCACCTTGGTCTGCGGGGCGGCGATATAGGCGTCGAGCGACGCGGCGTCCCAGGTTATCCCGGAACCGGCCATGGCCTTGGAATAGCTGAAACCCGGCAGCGACCCGGCCTTGCGGCCGACCACGCCGTAAAGCGACGGGCCTATTCCCGCCTTGCCCTTTTCGGCCGAATGACAAACCTTGCAGGCGCCGAAAGCGGCCTTGCCAGCGGCGATGGCGGCATCGTCGGCACGGGCGGCGGTCGTGGCCGCGAGCAGAACGACAGTGATGGAAAGCAGGCGGTGCAGCATAAGGGACCCCGATGGTGGTGCGGTACTCTTCGCGGTTTTGACCGGGCTTGGCAAGTCCTGGCCCTGGACAAGTTATGTTGCGTTGCAACAATAAATTTACAGGCTTTTTACGGGGGCTCCCGGCCGCAGCTACGTCATTCTTACCCAGGCGCTCCTAAAATACGCCCATCTGTTGCTAACGGTAGCAGATAACCACAGGCATGACTATGGATAACCATAGCCAGTTCTTAGTCCGCCCCCAGACATAACCGCTAAAACCGATCGCAGATATTTGCATTGATCAGCTCGCGAGCCCGTTTCGCGAAAGGAGACCCCATGCCCAGACAAGACGACGATTACCGTTCGGATGACCGTGACCGCGACGAAAACGGCCGCTTCGCCAGCTCAGGCGGTTCGCGCCAGTCGCGTTCGCGCGACGATGACGACGACTACCGCATGTCCGGCCGCTCGTCCGGCCAGGGCCGCGGTTGGCACGGCGATCCGGAAGGCCACGCCGAGGCGGGCCGCCACAGCCACGACAACGACCGGGGTTCGTCGCGCTCGCGTTCGCGCGATGACGACGACTACGAAGACTGGCATGCCTACGGCCACAGCCGTGGCTATCACGAACGCTCGGACCGCCGGCGCGACGAAGAAGGCCGCTTCGCCAGCAGCCGTTCGGGCGGGCGGTCCAGCCAGCAAGGCAGCGGCCAGGGCCGCGGCTGGTTTGGCGATCCGGAAGGTCATTCCGAGGCCTCGCGCCGGGGCTGGCAGACGTCCGACCATGAAGGCAGCGGCTGGTACGGCGATTCCGAAGGCCACGCCGAAGCCGGCCGGCATAGCCACGATAATGATCGCGGCCGTTCCACTTCGCGGTCCCGCGACGATGACGACCGCTATCAGTCGTCCGGCCGCGGCGGTAACCGCGAGCGCGACGAACAGGGCCGCTTCACCTCGGACGACGACCGCGGCTATCAGTCGCGCGGCCGTTCGCGCCAGGACGACGATGACGATTATCGCGGCTCTAACCGCGGTCAATCGGCACGCAGCCAGGAACGCGATGAAAACGGCCGCTTTGCCGGTAGCCGCCACTAGTGTCAAATCCATGCTCTAAGTTTTTGTTTTGTCACGATGTTTATGCCAAAAACCACTCACAGGTTTTGGCGCATCGCTCTCATACCAACGGTCATGAGGAATGATCGTTGGTATGAGTCTTTTTCAGTTCAAACGCCGCAGGGCTCGCCGCCCGCGAAGCGTTGTCCTGACGCTTCGCTCCTTGAGGACAAGACGGCGGCGGGCAAAGTTTTTATCCGGCCTGGACTTCGATCTTACCCGTGGCCAAGGCACGGTCCGCAGCGAGCGCCTGCGCGGCCTGCGCGAATATAACCGCCGGATCAGGCACGCCTTCGATGCAGCCGGCATAGTGATGACACACAAATAGTCAAAGGCCGGTCGGATAGGTCTCATCCTGATGCAATTCGGGTTTCCGCGCCTCGGTTTCGCCGAGCGGCTGCAGCGCGCTGGTCTTGTCGAGATGGATGAACGCGTCGAATTCGTCGGGCAGGCAGACATCGTAATAGTGGCTCTGGCGCTCGGTATCGGGCCGGTAGATGACGCCGATGAAGCGCGAGATGCGCGGCTCTTCCAGAAGGTGCCGGACCTCGGGCCGATCGCGAAGATTCAAAAGGAATTCAGGGATATCCACGCGATGCAGGATGTCCTCGACGCTGCCGGGCAAGGCGTCGCGCACGCGCTTGGTCTCATGCGGGCGGTCCCAGTCCTCGGCCGCCGTGACGGTGCCGCCATAGGTCGAAAACCCGATCAGCAGGCTCTCGTCGGGGTGGCGCTGACGCACCAGCTGGCCAAGGTTGAGTTCGCCGCGGGCCCGCATGCCCGTCGCCCGGGCGTCGCCGACATGGGAATTGTGCGCCCAGACGATGATGCGCGCCGGCCGCCCCTGCCGTTCGCCCAGGAAGTCCGCCAGTTCATCGAGCGTGTCGGCCATGTGCGTATCGCGCACGTTCCAGGAACGGGGCCGGCCGCGGAACATGGCACGGTAATAGACCTCGGCATTCTTGACCAGACGCGCGTTCTGTTCCGCCGAGAAGAAGGCTTCGCCGTCGAGCGCACCGTCGCGTTCGAGATAGCTGAAAGTATTCTGGCGCAGGTCGCGCAGTTGCGCGGCCAGTTCGTCCTCGCAGGTATCCCGTCCGGCGCGCCCGGTCATGTAGCCATAGACTTCCGGGTCGGCATAGGCCGTCATGCAGCCATAGCGCCCGCGCGCTCGCTTCGCGGCTTCCGGATCCATGGAGTCGAGATAGGCGATGACCGCGTCGATAGAGGTGTTGAGGCTGTAGAGGTCGAGACCGTAAAAGCCGACTGGATCCCGCTGCGAGCGGATATTGTAGTCGTGCAGCCAGTCGATGAAGGCTTGGACTTCGGTGTTGCGCCACATCCAGGTCGGAAAGCGGCGGAAGTCGGCCAGGGCTTCGGCCGCGCTGGCGATCCTGTCGCTCTTCAGATAGCGGTTGACCGTGAAGGCATCGGGCCAGTCGGCTTCGACCGCTACCGCCATGAAGCCCTTTTCCTCGATGAGCCGGCGTGTGATGTCGGCGCGGCGGCGATAGAATTCGGCCGTCCCATGGCTGGCCTCGCCGATCAGGACGAAGCGCGCGTTTTCCGTCATGACCATAAGCTCGTCGTAATCGCTGAGCGTGTTGGCCAGCGGCTTGGCGAAAGGCCTGAGCTTTTCCGCTATGACATCGCCATGGCTGCGCGGCGGCTCCGGGGCGAAGGCCCGGGCCTCCTTGAGGAGGCGGACGACCTCGGCGTCGGGGACCTGGTCGAAGCGCTCGTAATGCAGGCCGACGCTGTAGAACGGAGAGGGCCGCATCAGGCAGAAGACTTCATCGGCTTCGGGCAGGTCGTTGTCCTCGCGCGGCGGCGCCACCGGCACGGCGGCGACAAGCGTTTTCGGGCCTTCGCGGCGCAGGGCCCTCAATGCGGCCCTTAAGGACGCGCCGGTGGCGATGCCGTCGTCGACGACGATGACGGTCTTGCCGCGCACCTGGGGGTAGGGCCGGTCGTCGCGGAAAACGCGCTCGCGCCGCTTCAACTCGATCGCCTCCGCGTTGGCGACCTGTTCGATGGCGGCCTCGTCGACATTGCAGGCCTTGACCACGTCGTCGTTCATGACACGTAAGTCCCCCGACGCGACGGCGCCCATGGCGACCTCCGGGTTCGACGGCAGGCCCAGCTTGCGCACCAGAAAAACGTCGAGCGGCAGACCGAGGGCCCGGGCGATTTCAAAGCCCACAGGCACGCCGCCGCGCGGCAGCGCCAGCACGATGCAGTCACGTCTGCCGCTGAATTCGCTGAGTTGACGGGCCAGGTCCCGGCCGGCTTGCCGGCGGTCGTGCAGTCGCATGGCGCTCTCCCATTTCTGGCATTCTGTGTGCGACGCTTGCGCTTTTGTGGCTAAGGGAAAAAGCCGGAAGCCCAAAAGGCAAATCAGGATTCCATAAGGACGGAAATGAGTGACATCCACGCGGCCAGACGCTACGATATTTCGGGGCGACAGCTTTTGCTTTGTCGCGCATCTGTGCCGAAAGATTTCGGGATGCGCCAAGAAGGAGACACCATGCTACTCACGGTCAGCGTAGACGGAATCCAGCCCGGCAAGCCCATCGACAAGACCTTCGCCTTCTGTACGGCCGATGGCCACGGCGGCAGCATGCCCGCCGGCAATGTCAGTCCGGCCATAAAATGGTCGGGCGCTCCGGCCGATACGGAATCCTTCGCCGTCATCTGCGTCGACCGTGACGTTCCGGCCGATTTTTCCAAAGCCAATCGCGCCGACGCCATCATCGAAGCCGATGCGCCGCGCCGCAACTTCTATCACTGGCTGATGGTCGACATCCCGCCGGTGATCAGCCATCTCGACGCCGGCACCGAGGCCTACGGCACGGTCGGAAAGAACAGCTACGGCGACGGCGCCAGGGGCAGGAACGGCTATGACGGCCCGTGCCCGCCGTTCAACGACATGCGCCTGCACCACTATCATTTCATCGTCTACGCGCTGGGCGTGAAAACGCTGAACCTGCCCAAGGACTTTACGGGCGAGCAGGCGGAAAAAGCCATCGCAGGCCACATCCTGGCGCACGGCGAGGTCATCGCCACCTATACGACCAATCCGAAGCTGCAGCAGGTCGCCTAAAGGTCATCCAAGGCCTCCCTGACCTTCGCCTGGGCGAAACGCCGGCTTGGGCGAAGGTCCCGGGTCACTCCTGATGCGATAAGCGGGCAATCAGATAGCCGCACGGCGCATAAGGCCGGTGTCGGCCGACTATAAATCTATCTTATGGAAAATAAAGCCAAGCTCTATTTTATTTATATGCCTGCGGCTGGCAATATGGGATGGGAGGAAATCGAAATGTCCGGTCTGATCCTGAAAACCCGTCCCGCCCTCGCCCGCGCCATGGCCCTGCCGGCAGTGGCGCCGCTGACGCGCGCCGCCGGCCTTGCCATGGCAGCCGTGGTGGCAGGCTCCGTCTTTTCCGCCGGCTGGGCCGCGGCTGATCTGGTGCTCGGGGCGCTGTAGTCAGGCGCTTCTCGCCAAGGCCCTGGGACGGTTGAGCGTGCGTTCGCCATCGAACATGTAGTCGCGGCTGACCGGCACGGCGTCGATCCGTTTGGCGAGCTGCATCTGGAAGACCATGAGGTCGCCGTGGCGGAAGTTCATCTCGCAGGATGCGAGGTAAAATTCCCACATGCGTACGAAACGCTCGTCATAGAGCCTGACCATCTCGTTACGATGCGCCATGAATCGTTCGCGCCAGGCGCGCAGCGTATCGGCGTAATGCAGCCGCAGGATCTCGACATCGGTAATCCATAGCGGCGTGCGTTCGGTCGACTGCGCCACCTGCGACAGCGACGGGATGTAGCCGCCAGGGAAAATATACTTGCGAATCCAGCTGTTGCTGCCGCCCTTGACGCCGCGGCGGCCGATGGAATGGACGACCGCGATGCCGTCTTCCGTCAAAAGATTTCTGATTTTTCCGAAATACGTGTCGTAATTGGCGGGACCGACGTGTTCGAACATGCCGACCGAAATGATGCGGTCGAACCTGTCTTCGAGTTCGCGATAATCGATAAGCTCGAAGTGAACGCGCCGCGCCAGGCCGGCGGCCTCCGCCCGGCGCCGGGCGACGTCGAGCTGCTCCTTCGACAGGGTGATGCCCGTGACCTCCACGTCGGCGGCCTGCGCAATCTCGAGCGCCAGTCCGCCCCAGCCGCAGCCGATGTCGAGCACGCGCTGGCCGGGTTGCAGGTTGAGCTTGGCGATCAGGTGGCGCTTCTTGGCCAGTTGCGCCTCTTCCAGCGACATGCCGGGGTGCGCGAAATAGGCGCAGGAATATTGCCGGTCGGTATCGAGGAAGGTGCGGTACATCTCATCCGACAGGTCGTAATGGTGTGCGACATGGCGGCGTGAAGCCGCTACGCCGTTGCGGGTGTCCATGGCCTGCAGCACGCGATGCCACAGCTTCATCCAGGCCGGCGGCGACGGAAGATTTTCAAGGTTGCGGCCGATGACGTCGAGCAGGTCCCACAAGGTGCCGTTTTCGACGGTCAGGTTTCCATCCATATAAGCCTCGCCAAAAGCGAGATACGGATTTGCCATGATCCTTCGCGCCGTGTCCTTGCTGTGCAGGCGCATCGTCACGTCGAGTGACCGATCGTCATGAGGACTGGCGCCATAGACCCTGGCGGTTCCATCGGGATAGATGACCTTGACGCGTCCTGTCTTGATCAGCTGCGTCATCAGGCTGTCGAACATGGTATTCTCTCCGCGTTCCAAACACAAAGGCCCGGCTCGGCAGAGAATGGCGTTCTAAAAAGTCAGAAAACAATGAGGATGGTTAAAACGGTTAACCCTCATTTTCGTAAGGCTGGTCGGTGGTGCGGCCAAGGGGCGGCTCCGTGTCGGGGCGTGGTTTGCGGCGCGGCACTATGGTCGCGGGGCCGTTGATGGGATCGACAGGGATGATGATCGGTTCGGGTTTCTGGCGATTGTCGGACATGGCCTTGATCCTGGTTGTCGCCCCTTCGGCACAGTGTACGCCCGATGGAATAATACCAACGGCGATTAACTTTGACCGATCGCCGTTGGCAAGGGCGACCGCCCGCCGCCGCTAATGCGGCGAGCCATGCGGCGTTTGAGCTGAAAAAAACGAATACCAACGGTCATTCTTTATGACCGTTGGTATAAGGGCGCGATCGGGAAGATCGCGCCCACGCCGGCATTATTGCAGCTTGTCGCGAAGCCGGCCGCCGAGCGCCGCGGCGACGCAGGCAATAAAGGCGCCGATCAGCAGCGACAGGAAACTGGCGAAAGAGAAGCCGACGATTGCCTTGCGCGTGGCTTCGGTGGCGTTTACCGCGTCCGTGGCGGCGCCGTCTTGGCGAACGGCTGTGTCGGGCGATGCGGAGGTGGCGGTAGCCCTCGCGGCGGCCTGGGCGGCGGCGGGCGCCACTTCGGCGGTGGTGTTGACCGTTGCGGTGGTCACCGAGGTCAGGACCACGACGCTGAACAGGGTCGCGACGCCCCAGGCCAGAAAACCGTGCACCGTGTCGCGGAAGAAGACTTCATCGCTATGGGTATCGGCCCATTTGACGCGCAGGCGGCCAGCGATATAGCCGCCGACCAGCGACGAGAGCCACTGCATGATGACCAGCCAGATGGCCCAGTTGGTCGAGGAGACCAGGGCGTTGTGGCCGATATCGCGCCAGGCCGATATTGCCGAAAAGCCGAAGGCGGAGCCTAGCGGCACCAGCATCATCGACACGGCGGTGGCGCCGACCGCTCCGCCGATGATCGAGGCCCAGTGGATGCCGGACTTCGAGGATTCGAGATTGGGCCCGTCGCCATGCTGGAGATGGGCCGTGACGGCGCTTGCCGGTTCCATGTGCGCCTCCTTACCAGCGGAAGAGAAGGGCCAGGATGATGATGACCGGAATCGGCACGCCGAGCAGCCAGAGCAGAATACCTTTACCCATTTGGTGGGTCTCCCATGAAGGTTGATCTTGACCTTATGGGTAGGTTTTTTCGGCCTTTTCCGGAAATATAGGACAGGACGCCAAAACGTAATGCCTACGTAAAATATGTTCAGGCGGTAAAGGCTGACTTGGGAATGTGGGTGATGCGGCACGCCAGGTCGGCTTCGCCCGAAGCAACGACGTAGTGGTCGCCGGCGTCGGCGATGCCTGTCGTGAACACGACGTCGCGCAGGTACATCTGGTGTTCGATGGGGCGCGTCAGTTCCGGATTGGGCTCCAGCAGCGGCCCATGGCAGGTGCGCAGGACGATGCTCGGGTCGTTGCGGTCCATGATCGACCAGTAGGTGCGGTAGATACCGACGATCTCCTTGGGCTCGACGCCGTGCCACAGCGACAGCCAGCCTTCATCGGTCAGGATGGGGGGCGTGCCTCCGCCCATGCGCGCGGTGGCCACTGTACCCGAATGCGGACGGATGCCGGGTTTTCTGTAGGGTTTCCAGTACAGGCCGTCGTTCGAATGCGCCAGGTTGATCGACGGGCCGGCGCGCCATTCGCTGCCGGGCGGGTAGGCGAAGTAAAGATCGCCCAACGGCCGGGTCTGGGCCCAGTACTGGTTGTTGATCAGACCTTCGAAGATCAGCATGTCCTTGTTCTGGTGGTCGAGCACGATGTCCTCGAACCGCCAGTCCAGGCCATTGTCCGAACTGTAGAGCGTGGTGCAATGACGCTCGGGGCTGACAGAGCACGTCGTCATCAGCCAGCGGTTGCCGACCTTCGACACACGCGGATCCTCGACGCCATAACATTGCAGGCTGTTTTCGGGCGCGATCGCCTTGTCATAGTGCTGGGCGACGACGGCCAGGCCGTCCGGCGACAGTTCGACCGGCAAGATCCACGACAGCGAGGTCAGCGCCATGATCTTCCAGCCGCCGCCGCGCAGCGTGAATTTACGCGGATCGGCCGTATCGGCCAGATCCAGCGGCCAGGCGTCCAGAACGTAGCGGCCGTCGACCCAGCGGATGGCGTGGACGTTGCCGCCGACGATCGGATGCCTCAGCGCCTCGGCAATGCGCACCATCATAAGGAGATTGCCGTTCGGCAGACGCAGGAGACCGGGATTGAACGCCCCCAAAACATAGGTTTCGGCGTCTATATGGCCGCACATCGGCGATTTCGTCAGGTCGATATCGTCCGGCGCCAAAACCAGGCGGTCGACCTGGCAGGGGCTGCCGGTTTGTCGCGACGAAGCGGTCTGCGGGGATTGGGCTTGACTGTCGGGCATTACGGTCTCCGGGGGCGAAAGGTGGAGAGAGCCCGAACATAATCAAACGCGCATAAGGAAAAGACCGCCCGAAGGCGGCCGATCATAAGGAAATCATAGGTACGGCGGGCGAACCTGCGTCCGCCCGCCGCCTTAGGCTGATACGGTCGTATAACCTAGCGGAACAGGGCCAGAACCGTGCCCGTCGACTGGTTGGCGATCGACAGCGCCTGGACGCCCAGCTGTTGCTTGGTTTGCAGAGCCTGGAGCTTGGCGCTTTCCTTGGCCATGTCGGCGTCGA
>CAKZJB010000065.1 GCA_936940865.1 uncultured Asticcacaulis sp.
GCACGAGCGGAGCGAGTGACGGAAGGGGGGACTTTACGGCGAGTCCCGCCTCAACCGAAGTTATACCGCTCCAAAGGAACGGCCGCGGCACGCAGCGGCCGTGAATGCCGGTACTGCAAATTCGGTCGGCGTTAGCCCAGGATTTCGGCGTCCGTCAAGGCATTGGCCGAACCGAGCAGCGCCGCGTACGGATGAATGATGATGCTGGACGGAATGCCGGCGACCAGCGCCGACATCGGAGCCTTGGCCTCCATGCGGGCGCGGAAACGCAACTCGTCGATATGCTTGATCAGGCGCGGAGCGACGCCGCCGGCGATGAACATGCCGGATGTCGCGCCGTGCGCCAGGGCCAGGTCGCCGCAAACGCTGGCCAGGATGTCGAGGAAGGCTTCGACCGTATAGCGGCTGCCGGTCGCGTCCTCACCGTCGAGGTGCGTGATCTGCGCCGGCGTCAGGTCGTGCGCCGGTTCACCGCGTATCGACGAGATGGCGTGGTAGAGATTGACCAGGCCCGGCCCCGACAGCAGCATTTCGATGGTGACGCGGCCGTACTTCTTGCGCAGGAAGCGCAGGATTTCCGACTCGTAATCGTTGACCGGCGCAAAGCTCATGTGGCCGCTTTCGGTCGACAGGCAGTACGGACCGTACTTGCCGCCGACCAGGACCGAGGCGCCGAAGCCGGTGCCCGCGCCCATGACGGCGTGCACATCGCCGAAACCCCTGGTGACCGAGCCGATGGTTTTCACATCGGCGGCTTCGAGGTGCGGCAGGGCGAAGGCGAGCGCCGCATAGTCGTTGATCAGGCGGGCCTTGCGTGCCCCCGTCGTCTGCCCCAGAAGGTCCTCGCGCACCAGCCAGTCGAGGTTGGTGAACTTGATCGCCCCGTCCTTGACGGGACCGGCGACGGCCACGACCGAATAGTCGAAGGCCGGCTTTTCGCCGATCATGCCGAAATAGGCATTGAGCGCGGCGTACACGTCCTTGTGCTCGGCGCATTCCAGCGACTTGAAATTGGAAAGCTTCGTCTTGCCGTCGACGCGTTCGGCGACGGCAAAGCGGGCATTCGTGCCGCCGATGTCACCGACCAGTCCCCGCAGGACGCGATTAGCCGACGATACGGCCGAATTGGTCTCGAAATGCGCTGTCATAAACCCTTACCAAAAGACTGCACCGCCTGCGTCCGCGGGTCCGACCGCGCGGCGCATGTGCGCAAAAAGTTCCCGTCCCATACCGTCGGCTTCTTTTGGCCGTTCGGCATTCGTCCGTTCAAGAAACTCGGTGGCATCCCCGAGATAGTCGACCGTTCCTTTTTCGCAGTCCACACGCAGCATATCACCATTACGCAGTTTGGCTATGGGCCCGCCGTCGACGGCTTCCGGCGTAAGGTGAATTGCGGCCGCAACCTTGCCGGAGGCACCCGACATGCGGCCATCGCTGACCAGCGCCACCTTGCGGCCTTCGTCGAGGAAGGCGGACAGGGACGGGGTCAGGGAATGGAGTTCAGGCATGCCGTTGGCGCGCGGGCCCTGGAAGCGGACCACGCAGATGAAATCGCCATCCGGCAGCGTCTTGGCCTTGAAGGCCTTCAAGAAATCGTCCTGGTCGTCGAAGACCACGCAGGGCGCTTCGATGATCCGGTGTTCGGCCTTGACGGCCGAGGTCTTGGTGACGGCGCGGCCGAGATTGCCGGTCAGTTCGCGCAAGCCGCCCTCGGCCTGGAACGGATCGGACACGGGGCGCAGCACCTTGTCGTCGAGGCTGTGCTCGGGCACCGGACGCCACTTGAGCGCTTCGCCGTCGAGGTAAGGCTCCTGGGCGTAGTCCGACAGGCCGGTGCCCCAGATGGTTTCGACGTCGTCGTGCAGCAGCCCCGCCGACAGCAGTTCGCGGATGACGAAGCCGATGCCGCCCGCGGCATGGAAATGGTTCACGTCGGCCGAGCCGTTGGGATAGACGCGGGCCAGCAGCGGCACGACGCGCGACAAATCGTCCATGTCCTGCCAGGTGATGATCACGCCGCCGGCGCGCGCCATGGCGGGGATGTGAAGAGTATGGTTTGTCGACCCGCCGGTGGCGAGCAGGCCGACCACGGCGTTGACGAAGGCCTTTTCGGTCAGGACGTCGGCCAGGCGCTTCGGCGACTTGCCGTTTTCGGCGGTTTTCGCCGCCTGCTGCGTGGCGGCGACCGTCAGGGCTTCGCGCAAGGGCGTGTGCGGATGGACGAAGGCGGCGCCCGGCACGTGCAGGCCCATCATCTCCATCATCATCTGGTTGGAGTTGGCCGTGCCGTAGAAGGTGCAGGTGCCCGGCGCATGGTAGGACGCCATTTCCGCGGCCAGCAGGGCGTCGCGGCCGACCTGGCCCAGCGCATATTGCGTACGCACCTTGGCCTTTTCCGGATTGGGCAGGCCCGACGACATGGGGCCGCCCGGCACGAAGATGACCGGCAGGTGAGCGAAGGACAGGGCGCCGATGACCAGGCCCGGCACGATCTTGTCGCAGATGCCCAGGCACAGCGCCGCGTCGAAGGCGTCGTGGCTCAGCGAAACCGCCGTCGACATGGCGATGACGTCGCGCGAGAACAGGCTGAGTTCCATGCCCTCGCGGCCTTGCGTCACGCCGTCGCACATGGCGGGAACGCCGCCGGCCACCTGGACCGTGGCGCCGAACTTGCGGGCGGCGGCTTTGATCTTGTCCGGATAGTCGTGGTACGGCTGGTGCGCCGACAGCATGTCGTTATAGGCCGTGACGATGCCGATATTGGGCACGGCATCGAGCGCCTGCTGCAGCTTGTCATGGTCGCTGGATGCCGCCACGACGTGGGCGTAGTTGGCGCAGCTCAGCTTCTTGCGGCGCGGCTCCGTCGATTTGTAGCGGTCGGTGCGGGCCATGAAGGCGGCGCGCGTCTCGCGGCTGCGCTCGATGATGCGGTTGGTGACTTCGGCAAGGACAGGATGGATATCGGACATGATCTTCACTCCTACGCCGTCCACACGAATTCGACGGGCGACGGGGATTGGGCCAGGAAGGCTCCGATCGGCGCGGTGAACGGATCGGTCGACAGGCAGGCCGCCTTGAGCACGTTCAGCTTGGTCTGGCCGGTAATATAGAAGAGGATGCGCTTCGCGGCGTTGATCGCGGGCACGCTCAAGGTAATGCGCGGCAATTGCGGTTCAAGTTCGGTCGTGCTTTTCGCCACCGGCAGGACCAGCGATTTCGTCGTATAGACGACGCCGTTGATCGGATGACCCGGAAAGATCGAGGCGTAGTGCGCATCCGGCCCCATGCCCATCAGCGCGTAATCGAACTCCGGAGCCGAACCGCCGCCGGCGTCGAGCAGGGTCTGTTCGGCCTTGGCGGCGCAGGCATACTGGTCCTTGACGTCCTGGATCAGGCTGACCAGGTCCATACCGCCCTTGCCAGGCGCGGACAGGATGGGCTGAAGCGCTTCGCGCATCATGCGCGTGTTCGAGGCCGCATCGTCGGTCGGCACGAAACGCTCGTCGACCTGGAAAAGGCGGATCTTGTCCCAGTCGAGACCGGCCTGGACCAGGCGTTCATAGATGGGCTTGGGCGTGGTGCCGCCGCAGCCGATCCATAGGCCCCTGCCCTTCTGAGCCACGGCATTGCCGAGCACCCTGGCGATGTCGCCGGCGATATAGGCGCCGGCCGAGGCCGGGCTGTCGAAGACATGCACCGTCACGGGGCCTTTGGCGGCTTGCAGGGTCAGGGTTTCGGTCAGGCCGGCCGTCATCTTAATCATTCCCAACCTTAATCATTCCACGTCCGGCCGTCGCGGTCGAGCAGCGTATAGGCGCTGACCGGGCCGAAGGTGCCGGCGGGGTACATTTGCGGCTTGGGGGATGCCGTCTTCCAGCCGTCGATGATGCCGTCGACCCACGCCCAGGCGGCCTCGACCTCGTCGCGGCGGACGAACTGGGCATTGTTGCCGTTGAGCGCATCGAGGATCAGGCGCTCATAGGCGATGCGGCGGCGGGCGGGCTTCGAACCATTACCGTCGAAAGCGGTGACCAGCGACAGGGACAGTTCAAGCTGCTGCAGATGCATGCCTTCGGCGGTCAGGCCCGGCGCCTTGTTCATCAGGCTCAGCTTGATGTCTTCGTCGGGCTGCAGGCGGATGACCAGGCGGTTCGGCTTGGCCTCGCCGCCGAAGATGGAATGCGGCACGTTTTTGAACTGGATGACGATTTCCGTCGCGCGCGACGGCAGGCACTTGCCCGTGCGCAGGTAGAAGGGCGTACCCGACCAGCGCCAGTTGGCGATCTCCAGCTTGACCGCGACGTAGGTTTCCGTGTTCGAAGGCTCGCCCTTTTCAGCCTCGTAGCCCGCGACCTTCTGGCCGTCGGCGAAGCCCGGACCGTACTGGCCGCGCGCCGTGTTGAGCAGCACGTTGGACGCATCGATGGGCTTCAGCGATTTCAGCACCTTGACCTTTTCGTCGCGCAGGGCATCGGACGACAGGCCCGACGGCGGCTCCATGGCGGTCAGGCAGACCAGCTGCAGCAGGTGGTTCTGCAGCATGTCGCGGATGGCGCCGTATTCGTCGTAATAGCCGAGGCGCTCGCCCGTGCCGACGGTCTCGGCGATGGTGATCTGCACATGGTCGATCGACTGGGCGTTCCACAACGGCTCGAACACCGTATTGCCGAAACGCAGGGCAATGAGGTTCTGCACCGTCTCCTTGCCGAGATAGTGGTCGATGCGGAAGATGCGCGCTTCGTCGAAGGCGTGGGCGACCGAATCGTTGATGACCCTGGACGAGGCGAGGTCTCGGCCGATCGGCTTTTCGATGACGACGCGGTTCGGCGCGGCGTTCAGGCCGGAATTGCGCAGGTGCTCGCAGATCGGCTTGAACAGGGTCGGCGACACGGACAGGAAGAAGACGATGTCGAGATTGCTGATGTCGGCGCCCAGCGCCCCCTTCAGCTGGTCGCCCCAGGTCGGATCGGCCGCGTCGAGCGCGATGTGCGAAATGCGGCGGACAAACCGGTCCAGCGTGCCGCCTTCCAGGTCGGCGCCGATGCGCTTTTTTACCGCGTCGGCGACGCGGGTGACGAAAGCGCCGTGGTCGAGCTTTTCGCGCGATACCGAGATGACGCGCAGCGAATCACTCAGGAAGCTGTCCTGGTCGAGCATGGCCAGCGACGGCCACAGCATGCGGATGGCCAGGTCGCCGGTGCCACCGACGAGAACGAAGACCTGCTGGCGCGAACCCGTGACTGCAGAGGACATAAACTTTCGCTTCCTGAACGTTGACGTGACCCACCCTCTTACGGGGTGTTGGCGCTACAAATGGTAAACGCTGCAGCCGGTACTGATATCAGCTCTTTTGACAGCGCTGTCATAAAGCCCATACGCGAGCGGGTCAAGCAAAAAAGCACAGTCCGGACCATGGTTTGGGCCCGGCGGCACCATATAGAATATTCCATTATGTGAACACAAGGGCGCGTCGCCGTTTCGGCGCAGAATACGAATTCCTTTTTTCATTATTCGCCCCGAAGCAAGCTTCAACCCGTATTGCGCAGCGCCGAGGCGATACCGTTGACGGTCAATTGCGTCGCCAGTTGCAGCAGCTTGTGCGTATTGCCGGCGCGGCGGCGGGCCAGCAGATGGACCTGCAGCCGGTTCAGCGCATTGAGCAGCGGGTTGGAGCGCTCGATCTGGGCGCGCAGCCGGTCGTGCGTCGACAGGAGCGTCGACGCCCCCCGCGCGCGCTTGATCAGTTCGACCGTCTCGTCGAACTCTTCCCGGATGCGGGCAAAAATGCGCCCGGCCTCATCCTGGTCGGGCGCGAGGGCCACGTAGAGCTCCGCGATCTCCATGTCCGACTTGGCCAGCGCCATTTCCATGTTGGCGATGAAGACGTCGAAGAAGTCCCATTCCAGCATGCCGGCCAGCGTATCGTCACTGATACCGGCCGCCTTGACGCCCGAGGCGAAGCCGTACCAGCCCGGCAGGACGAAGCGCGACTGCGACCAGGAAAAGACCCAGGGAATGGCCCGCAGGTCCTCGATCTTGCCCGACGCCGTGCGCGACGCCGGACGCGAGCCGATCTTGAGGTCCGAGATTTCCGAGATCGGCGTTACCGAGCGGAAGAAGGCCAGGAAATGCGGATCGTCGTAGACCAGGCCGCGATAGGCGGCGAACGACGCGTCGCAGATGGCGTCCATGACCGGGGCATACCGCTTTTCCAGCTCGCTTTCGCCGTGCGCGGGCACCGGGCGCGACGCCAGGAAGGTCGCCGCCGCGAAGCTGTCGAGCGTGCGGTGGGCACGGACCTGGTTGCCGAACTTGCGGGCGATCATTTCGCCCTGTTCGGTGACGCGGATCTGGCCGCCGACCGTGCCTTCGGGCTGGGCCAGGATGGCATCGAAGCTGGGGCCGCCGCCACGGCCGACGCTGCCGCCGCGGCCATGGAACAGGCGCAGGGATACCTTCGCGTCGTCGCACACGGCCTTGATCGCCTTGGAGCCCTTGTGCAGGTTCCAG
Organism: uncultured Asticcacaulis sp.; assembly: GCA_936940865.1. Classification (GTDB taxonomy): domain Bacteria; phylum Pseudomonadota; class Alphaproteobacteria; order Caulobacterales; family Caulobacteraceae; genus Asticcacaulis. Next base: position 6,511 of record CAKZJB010000065.1, read on the forward strand.
CGCGACGCCGTATAGCCGCCGTCCTTGTTCGAGTCGGAATAGCCGAGCATGACCTCCTGGATCGCCGGCCGCCCCATCAGCGAGCGCACGGCGTAATTGCCGAGCCACTTCTTCATGATGTCGGGCGCGGCTTCCAGGTCGCCGATGGTTTCGAACAGCGGCGATATCTTGAACATCGAATGCGGCTGCGGCCCGCCCCGCACAAGGCCCGCCTGCTTGAGCAGGACCAGGGGCTCCAGAATGTCGGACACCGACGCGGCCTTGGAGATCACGTAGGCGCCGAAGGCTTCGGGGCCGAAGACGTGCATGATGCGCGCGGCCTCGTCGACGATGTGCAACTCCTTGCGCGTCTCGTCGGAATAACGCGCGTGCTCCCAGCGCAATATGCGGTCGTTGGTCAGTTCCGCGAAGAGCAGTGAACAACGCTCGCTTTCCGACATGCCGATATAGTCGATCAGTTCCGACGACTGGGTGAAGAGTTCGGCGACGACGCGTTCATGCACGTCGGAATTCTGCCGCAGGTCGAGCGCCAGCAGGTGGAAGCCGCAGGAGCGCGCGATCTGGATCAGGCCCTTCAGCGTCTTGCCGATCATGCGCTTGCCGCCGTTCTTGACGACGCTGTCGCAGATGACCTTGAGATCGACGACGAAGGCCTGGACGTTCTCATAGGGCGGCAGCGCCGACGCGCCCCGGCGTTCGTCCTCGCCCAGCACGATGCAACGGGTGCGCTCAAGCCGCCGGGTGATATAGGCGATGGCGCGGCGGTAAGGCTCGTCGACGCGATGGATATTGGCGTCCATCGACTTGCGCGACATTTCGAGCAGCGGCTCGCTGACCTGCACCAGTTCGTCCGACACGGTCAGTTCCATGTCGAGCTTGGCGAGCTGCGCCAGATAGAAGCGGAAGATGAGGCGCGCCTGCTCGGTGAAGGCGAAGCGAAGCGTCACCTCGTCGACGTGCGGATGGCCGTCGCGGTCGCCGCCGATCCATGAGCCGAGCTTGAGGATGTTGGGCAGCGGCCCGTCCAGGCCAAGTTCGCGGTCCCAGTCGCCATAAAGCGTGACCAGGGCCGGCAGGATGGCGCGTTCGACCGCGCCCAAGAGGTTCTTGATCTCGTCCATCACGGTAATCCGTTCCGGACGGTTGAGGCGCGTATTCAGCAGCAGGGCCACGGCGCGGTAAAGGTCGTCGGCCAGGGCCTCGCGCTCCGGCGTGTGCGCCCTTTCGTAGGCCTGCAGCAGGTTGGTGATCTCGAACTCGCGCTCGACAATCGAGGCGCGGCGCATTTCGGTCGGGTGCGCGGTGAAGACCGGCGACGCCAGGATCCAGCGCAGGGTCTTTTCGATTTCGGCGTCGCCGATGCCTTCGTGGCGGGCCGACGCCACGGCGTTGGCCAGGGTGGTGGCCCGCAGGACGCCGTCCGAAGCCGTGAACCTTTCGACGACCTTGAGCTGGTCGACGTCTTCCGAAATAACCTGGAGCGCCGACAGGCAGGTCATGACGCGCGCGGCATGGGCCGCTTCGGATTCGCTGAGATGGTCGAAATTGCAGCGTCCGGCCGTGATGTCCTCGATCTTGGCCAGCACCTCTTCGCGGCCGAAGTCGCGCACGGCGTCGCGCAGCAGGGTATCAAGCAGGGCGATATGATGGCGGACCGGATCGAGCGACGTGTCGTCCATGGCGAAACTCTTTCTTGCAATCGTCCGGCAACGGCCGGCTTTGCACACAAGCTTAACGCCATTTTTGTGCATCGCAAGATGACCGCGCGCCAATCCCTTGTCCGACAAGTGTTTGCGTTAGCGCTACCAGTTTTGCAATCGCCAAAAAAACCAAGGGGATGGCCATGCGTTTTTTTATGATCGCGCTGTCGAAAAAATTTCACGACGTTGCGAAAAAGCGAATTGTTTCAATGGAAACGACGCCTCTGGCGTGCCAAAAGACGTTTTGACACAACCCTCAATGGCAGCGCTTTCAACCGGATGACTTTGCAAATCCTAAAGGTTTTTCGTGTTGGATAGGCCGGTATTTCCAATTCCAGCTTACCAGAGTGTCCCCATGGCCAAGGCCGTATTTCACCGCCACCAGCGCGTCTATGTCGAACCCGTCGGTACCTGGGCTTCGATCGAGAAGGTCAATCCCGTCTGGGTGAAGGGTTTCGACGAGCCGGTGCGCGTGACCTACGACTGCGGGCTCGGCCGCGATTTCGCCGCCGAGGAACTGCGTCCGGAAACCGAAGGCGCCCAGCCCGACCGCGAAAATGCCATGTCGCACTGGCGCCTGATGCGCGCCCGCAACAAGTGGCAGACCGCCGAGGAAAGCCGCCACCATCCGTTCCCGGGCACCTATCCCGTCGTCGTCACCGACGTCAACGACTGGGGCGGCTGGCGCGTGCCGGGGGCGGAATACGAACGCGACCCGAACCTGATCGAGATGCAGGCGCGCCTGATCGCCAGCGCCCCTGCGCTGCTCAAGCTGGCGCGCGACCTCCACAGCCATGTCCGTCACGCCACCGAGGCCGACGACGATCTGGTTGTCCTGGCGCGGCGCGCCGATCAGATCCGCCAGATCGTGGACGGCGACACGGCGGCGCCGGCGCCGAAGATGCAGGCCCTCTGAACTATTCCGGCTTAACCGGCCTTCTCCGCGGTTACGGCTTCCACCGTCGCCGGGAAGGCGATCCAGAACGTCGCGCCCCGGCCTTCCGTCGACTCGTAGCCGATGGTTCCCCCCATGCGTTCGACGATTTCCCGGGTGATATTCAGCCCCAGCCCAGAGCCGCCCTTGGCCCGCGTGCTCGATGAATCCGCCTGGGCGAACCGTCCGAAGATACGGGCGTTGAAGGCGGCCGGCACGCCCGGCCCTTCGTCCCGAACCGAAATCCGAACGTTTTGACCGTCCAGGGCGGTCGTCAGGTAGACCGCGCCGCCGGCGGGCGAAAATTTCACGGCGTTCGAAATCAGGTTGGTCATGGCCTGCTGGAACCGGGCGCCGTCGACCCGGATGGAGATGCCTTTCATAAACGGCGGTGCGACGAGGACGACCTTCATCTTGTCGGCGAATCCCTGGTTCAGCGCGATGCACTGGTCGACCAGCTGGTTTACCGGCTCGTTCTGAAGATCGAAACGCATCGTCCCCGACGCGATCCTGTCGATATCGAGGATATCGTTGACCAGGACGACCAGCCGGTCGCAATTGCGCCGCGCCATGTCGAGAAGGCGGCGCCCGGCGTCGCTCAGCGCGCCGGCCGCGTCTTCGGCGACAAAATCGAGCGACCCGCGTATCGAGGTCAGCGGCGTGCGCAGTTCGTGGCTTACCGTCGCCACGAATTCGCTCTTCATCCGCTCCATTTCGCGCCGTTCCGTGATGTCCTGGATCTGCGAGATGAAATAGTCCGGCGCGCCATCCGGCTTACGCACCAGGGAAACGCTGAGGAGCCCCCATATGACGCGCCCGTCCCTGTGAAGGTAGCGTTTTTCCGTGTTGTAGCTGGCGATCTCGCCCGACAGCACCTTATCGAGAAGCGCCATGTCCCCGCCGATGTCTTCGGGATGGGTGACAGCCTTGAAATCGATGTCGAGGAGGTCTTGGCGCGAATAGCCCAGAAGGTCGCACAGCGCTTCGTTTATACGCAGCCAGCGCCCGTCGAGTCCGACCAGGGCCTCGCCGATCGGCGCGTTTTCCATGGCCAGCCGCAAGGTCTCCTCGCTGGTCGCCAGCCGGCGGTTTGACTGGCTAAGTTCGCGCGACTTGCGGTTCAGCACCAGCAGGGCCTGGACCGTCAGCGCGCACAGCACGGCAATGACGAGGCCGGCGACCAGGGCGATGGCCGGAAACGGCGACGTCTGCGATGCCAGGAAAGTTTCGGTCGGCCGGATTCTGAGCGTCCATTCGTCGTTGGCCATCCGGAGCGTACGAACGATCGTCCTGTCTGCGACCGGTGTGTTGCCGGCATTGTTAAGGGCCGCCTCCCGTCCCGCCCGGTCGATGCTGACTTCGTAATTGCTCCTGACATCCTCCGTCAGGCCACCCTCGGCGAAGGCCCTGGCATCGAACGTGCCCGCCAGATAACCCGCGATCCCGGCGCCACTGTCATGCGGAACCAGGATAGTGAAACGAAGCGTCCCGTCGGGATCGTCTTCCACCGCCGACGCCGTCGGCAGACGGCGCGTGTCCGCCAGGTCGAAAAGCCCGCGGGCGAACGATACGCCGGATAACCCTCCGGACGAAGTGCCGGGCTCCTTCCATAGCGTATTCCGCCGCGCATCGAACCACGACAGGGCTTCGAGCCCCCTGACGTCGCGGATGAGATCGCTGGCGTCGGTATGCAGCGTCGCGGACGACGGTCCCGGCAGGCCGCTCCAGCGCACGGCGGCGCGCTCCAGGACATTGATGTTGTCTTCCGCTTGCGACCTCAGCAGTTCCTGGATGCGCGAAGCGTCCCGTTCCATGAGGCCTTCGGCGTAGCGCGCTTCCTGGACGGACAGGGTCCGGTAGGCGAAAACCGATCCGAGCATCAGGACGGAAAACACGGTGGCCGGAATAAGGAACTGTTCCCGCATGCCCGCGCCGCCCGCGATGTCCGTGTCCTTCAGGCTCATGGCGAAGAAAAGGACGGCCAGCATCGCGGTGAACAGCAATCCCGCGCTCAGGATGAGGGTCGGCGCCACCGACCGGCCGGAACTGTCGAACGAAGCCGTGCTTTTCCACACCACCAGCCAGGTCGTCTGACCGATCCGGATGTGGCGGCGTGCGGTGAAAGCGCCGGTCGAGGCGCCGTTGCTGCTGCTGTAGACAAGGTTGGCGGGCCGTTCGCTGTCCTGGTCGAAAATATCGAGTTCGATCTGGCTTCCCTGGCTATGGGTCAGGTCGGCCAGAAGGGTCTTTGCGATGAATGGCGCGTAGATCCATCCCATCAGCGCGTTTCGCCGCTCCACAACGGTGGCGGGAGGCCCATCGGTGGCGAATACCGGATGGATGAGCAGGAAGCCGGGAGTCTGTTCCCTGTCCTGGACGAGGTAGATTTTCTTCGTCAGCGTGGTCTGCCCGGAATCCCGGGCCTGCAGCACCGCGGCCAGGCGATTGGGCTCGAAGGCCACGTCCAGGCCCAACGCCTCGCGGTTTGTTTCCACCGGCTCGATATAGGTGATGACGAAGTGATTGTCGCCCGGCACGGCGGGATGGACCCTGAAACCGGAAACGCCTTCGGCTCCCATCCGCGCCTGCAAGCGGTCCAGCTGGCCGGGATCGACCCGCAGGATTACGCCCAGGCCGTTGATTCCGGGATAGTTGGCCGGGATGTTCAGGGCATTGACATAGGCTTTCCATTCGCCACGGCTGACGGCCGTGCGCCCCTTCCAGAAGGCCGCGGCGCCGACCAGGGCGTTGTCGTAGGCCTCCATCCGTCGCGCCAACGCCGTTTCATTTTCCCGGGTCAGCGCCGTAAAGGCCTGCTGCCGGGCCTTGAACTCCCCGATCGACACGATCTTCCAGGCATAGAAGGTCAGGCCCAGGGGGATCAGGAGGAGGAAAAGCGCCAGGGCCGAGACCCGTCCGGCCGCATTGCCGTTGAGGCGGATCGGATTGGGGTTGCCCGGCGCGATCAGGGCCAGCGGCAGGAAGACGATGACGCCGAAGACGTCGCCGCCCCACCAGGCAAGCCAGTTGTTCAGCGTATCCTGGGGCGCCATGAAACCGGCAATGCGCAGGGAGGCGACACCAACGCTGGCGGCGGTCACGCACGCCACCGGACCGACAAGCACGAAAAGCCGGAAGATCCGCGTCACCGATTCCAGCCTGAGCGGCGTGCCGACGAAGCGTGCCGCCAGGGTGCAGGCAAAAAGACTTTGCAACGTGGAGCCGGAGGCGATCGCCGCGGCGACGGCCAGCTTCGGCCACCCCAATCCCGCGGCCGGGTCAAGGGCGCCCGCGACATAGGCGTTGAGCAGGAAAGAGCCAAGCCAGATTCCCGGCCACAGCCGGCGGCCATGGACCAGGCATATGCCGAGCGCCAGGCCCGACGGCGGCCATATTACGGTCGCGAACCCCGGCGGCACCGACAGCAGCAGGCCCAGCTTTCCGGTGACGATGTACAGCATCGCCAGGCCGAGAATTTTCAGGCCATGAACGACGGCCGGCTTGTGCCGGAACGAAACGGCCGCACCTGGACGGCGAAGCCGTGTCATGAATGCCGCCCGGCCGCGCCGTGGTCGGTGCGGCCGTTTTCAGCCGTTGCGACCGCGTATCCCCGGGACGTCAGCACGATTTCGAGCATTTCACGAATGTCGCCTTCGTCTTCGACGACCAGAATTCGCGCCTGTGCCGGTCGGGGAGTCATGGTAGCCTCCTGGTCTGCGGCGGCCGCAGCGGGAAACGCCATGATTGTGCCAGTGATCCTAATCGTCAATTAAACGAATCTCACGTCGCTGCCACAATTGGGCAATTCGCCGAAAAAGCGCATTGTATTGGCTGCACTTCTTTGAAACAGTGCCCATATCGGGGCCAGACAGCTCCGAGCCGTCTTCAGGAAGGTTGCCAGCCCGCATGCGTACCGATACCCCCCAGCCCGTCCGCCTTGGCGACTACAAGGCGCCCGACTTCCGCATTCCGGATACGGAGCTCGACTTCGTCCTGGCGCCGGAAACGACCCGGGTGACGGCGAAGCTGACTCTCGAACGGCAGACGGATGGCGCCCCCCTGGTGCTCATGGGAGAACGCCTGAAGCTGATCCGCCTGGCGATAGACGGCCGCGTGCTGGAAAACGGCGAATATCAGGTGACCGCCGAAACCCTGACGATCCATACGGTGCCGGACCGGTTCGTTCTGGAAACCGAGGTCGAGATCAACCCGTCGGACAACAAGACGCTGGAAGGCCTCTACATGTCGTCGGGCCGTTACTGCACGCAATGCGAAGCCGAAGGGTTCCGCAAGATCACCTATTTCCTCGACCGTCCCGACGTGCTGTCGCGCTATCGCGTGCGCATCGAGGCCCCCAGGGCCGCCTTTCCGCACCTCCTGTCCAACGGCAACCGGATCGAGACCGGAGACGCGGGCGAAGGCCGGCATTTCGCGCGCTGGGAAGATCCCTTCTTCAAGCCCTGCTACCTGTTCGCCCTGGTGGCCGGCGAACTCGACGTGCTGGAAGACAGCTTCACCACCATGTCGGGCCGCAAGGTCGATCTGCGCATCTATGTCGACACCGGCATGGCGGCGCGCGCGGCCTATGCCATGGACGCGCTCAAGCGCTCGATGAAGTGGGACGAAGAGGCCTATGGCCGCGAATACGACCTCGACCTGTTCATGATCGTGGCTGTCCGCGACTTCAACTTCGGCGCCATGGAAAACAAGGGGCTGAACATCTTCAACGCCTCGCTGCTGCTGGCCGATCCGGCGACCGCCACCGACCTTGACTACGAACGCATCGAAAGCGTCGTGGCCCACGAATACTTCCACAACTGGTCGGGCAACCGCGTCACCTGCCGCGACTGGTTCCAGCTTTGCCTCAAGGAAGGCCTGACGGTTTATCGCGACCAGGGCTTTTCGGCGTCGCAGCGCGGCGAGGCCGTCTCGCGCATCAAGGACGTGCGCGCCTTACGCGCCCGCCAGTTCCCGGAGGATTCCGGCCCCCTGGCCCACCCGGTCCGGCCGTCGTCCTACGTCAAGATCGACAACTTCTACACGGCGACCATCTATGAAAAGGGCGCCGAAATCGTCGGCATGCTCAGGACCGTCGCCGGCCCCGAAATCTACCGCAAGGCGCTTGACCATTATTTCGCGGCCAATGACGGCACGGCCGCGACGCTGGAAGACTTCGTGGCCAGCTTCGCCGCGGTGACGGGGCAGGATTTCGCGCCGTGGTTGCAATGGTACGTCCAGGCCGGCACGCCGCGCCTGCACATCAAGCCCGAATACGATGCCGCCGCCAGAACCCTGACGCTCCGCCTGCGCCAGCAGACCCTGCCGACGCCCGGACAGCCCGACAAGATCGCCCTTCCCATCCCGATTCGTTTCGGCTTGCTGACCGAGGGCGGCCAGCCCCTGCCTTTCGATAACGGCCAGACGGAGGACCTGCACGTCTTCGACAGCGAGACGTCCGACCTGTTAATTCAGGGCGTGACGCAGCCGCCGGTCCTGTCGGCGCTCCGTCATTTTTCGGCGCCGGTCATCCTGACGGTCGATGAACCCGTCGCGCACGCCTTTGCCCGCGTGCGGGGCGATTCCGATCCCTTTAACCGCTGGGAGGCGGCTCAGGGACTGGCGCGCGGCCTTATCCTCGACGCCGCGCCCGATCCGGCCCACGCCACCGCCTTTGCCGAAGCCATCGAGGCCTGCCTGAAGGATGACCGCCTGGAACCGGCCTTCAAGGCGCTGATCCTCGCGCTGCCGTCCGAATCCGACCTGGCGCAGATGATGAACCCGATCGACCCCGCCTTCATCCACGCCCGCCGCGGGGCGTTGAAGGCGGAACTGTCGCGCCGCCTGTCGGCCACGGCCCGGGGCCTCTACGACCAGCTCGATCCCCCGGCCACCTTCAGCCCCGACGCAGCCGCCGCCGGACGCCGCGCCCTTCGCAATGCCCTGCTGGACCTGATCCTGGCCGATTACGAGCAAAGCGACGACAAGGCCGGTCTGACGGCGCTGGCGGAGGCGCACTTTGCCCGTGCCGGCAACATGACCGACATGACGGGCGCCATCCAGGCCCTGATGCATATCCAGGGCTCGCCTTACCAGCACGCGCTCGACAGCTTCTACACCCGCTTCCGCAACGAACCGCTCGTCATCGACAAGTGGTTTTCGCTCCAGGCCGGCTGCCCCCATCCGGAAACGCTGAAACGCGTCGAGGCCCTCAAGGTCCATCCTGATTTCGACGCCCGCACGCCCAATCGCTGGCGTTCGCTGGTCCAGGCCTTTGCCGGCAACCAGAGCGTATTCCATGACACCAGCGGCGCAGGCTACACCTTCCTGACCGAGCAGATTCTCAAGGTGGACGCCTTCAATCCGATGACGGCCGCGCGTCTGGTCGAGCCCCTGTCGCGTTTCCGCTTCTACGCCGAACCCTATGCCGGCCTGATGCGCAGGGCGCTGGAGACGATAACGGCCGCGCCGAGGCTGTCGAAGAACGTGGCGGAACTGGCTGGCAAGGCCCTTGAAGGCTGACGCGTTTTCGCCGGGTAACCTTCGTTAACCGTTCTTAAGCCAAATCGCCGCATACCCGTCAGGCGCCCGCGCCACGGCGCGAACATGCGAGGAGACGAGATTGGCCGGCCTTGAACGCGTCAGGTTCATGGTGGTGGACGACAACGCCCACATGATCAATATCGTCAAGACGATCCTGCGCGGCTTCGGCGCCACGCAGATCTTCGAGGCCAAGGATGCCGCCGACGCCTTCCACCGCCTGAAGCACGACTCGATCGACATCGTCATCACCGACTACCAGATGGAGGTGCTGGACGGCATCGAGTTCGTAAAGCTGGTGCGCAACTCGTCCGACAGCCCGAACCGCTACGTGCCGATCATCATGCTGACAGCGCACTCCGAGCGCTCGCGCGTCACCCAGTCGCGCGATGCCGGAGCCAATGAATTCTGCTGCAAGCCGGTGACGGCCCAGGAACTCTACCGCAAGGTCGTGGCCATCGTCGACTATCCGCGCCCGTTCATCAAGACCAGCCAGTATTTCGGCCCCGACCGCCGGCGCCGCCAGGACCCGAAATACGACGGCCCCGAACGCCGCGTCGGCTGGTCGGCCGACCATCATCCGCCCATGAACGGCCGCGAGGTCGGGTAGTATCTTTTTGGCAGCTCAAGCGCCGCGCACGGGCGGCCCCGATGGCTCGCCGCCCGCAAGCATTGTCCTGACGCCGAAGCGTCGGCCCTGTTCGCTCTTTGAGGACAAGGGCGGCGGCGGGCAAGGTACGAAAAGTCTGGCGCCCTCGCCATCGGCGATCAAGGAAAGTCGGAATTATATTTTCAGGATTGAAAACGGCTTTCGAAGGGATGGCCGTTATTTCCGTTTATAAAGACTTAAGACTCTCGACAATAGATTAACGCCGCGTTTACCCTGTTTTTTAATCCGAATCAGTGCCGGTCCACTGGCGTAGAGAACAAAGGCAGATTTCAGCTTGACGGCAGGGCGTCCACATCCGCGCGTTCAGGCGAGCCAGACCGCCGGCGGCAAGACGCCCGGGAAACCGTCGTCACGCGGCGCGCTGCGCACCCAGGTTCTTCCCCTGCCCCAGTGGATGCGTCTGGGGGCGCTCAGCCTTGTCCTGGGCTCGGTCCTGTTTTCCGGCTTGTCGACCATGCAGCTGGGCAATTCGCTGTCCGCCGACAAGGATCGGCAGGGGCAGACGCTGCTCGATGACGCCAGGATCGACGCCGCCCGGCTCGACGGCAAGCTGGCCCTGGCCCGCGCCGGCCTCGACGCCGCGGCCAGCCAGCTGGTGCTCAGGCCCGATGCGCCGCAGGCGGCCGCCGATATCGGCCTGAAGATTTCGCACGGAACGCTCAGCAGCCTCGCCGTCGTCCGGCCCGGACAGGCCGGATTGCCCGCCGTCGCCGCCATGGCCGGGCAGGACGATGCCGAACTGATCCGCCGGGCCACCACCCATGACGACCGCGGGTTTTCGCTTCATACCGAGAATTCACGGCTGACCGTGCAGGCGCGCCCCTATGCCGTTCTCAAGCCGGGCGACGGCGCGGCCCTGGCGGGCCGTTTGAACCCGGACGTCCTGAGCATCCTGGCCGGCGACACCGGGGACGCCCTGAGCGTCCTGGTCGCCCGCGACGGCACCATCCTGGCCGCCTCCGACCCGCGGCTGGTCGGCCAGGGGGTCGACAAGGCCTTTGCCGTCACCGTGGGACAGCTGAAGGCGCGCGCCTCGTCACGCAACCTTATCCAGGGCGCCCTTCCGGAGGGCGGCTTCATCAAGATCGCCTCGACCCCGATCGACGCCCAGGACGATGACGGGCCGCTGGTGCTGTCGGCGACGCCGTCCGCCCGTTTCTTCTCGCCTACGGCCAACCTGATCAAGGGCGCCGTCTTCATCATCGGCCCCCTGCTGATCGGCGTGCTCTTCGCGGCGCTGCTCATCTTTCAGGCGCGGCGCAACCGCGACGAAAGCCTGCAGTTCCAGCTGAGCGAACAGCGCTACCGGCTGGCTGTCGAAGCCGCGCGCTGCGGCATCTGGGACTGGGACATCGAAAAGGGCCTGATCTACATGTCCGACGTGACCGGCGTGATGTTCGGCTGGGGCGGCGGCGGGGTCGCCACGACCGCCGAAGTGCTCGACCGCATCTCGGCCGAACAGCGCCAGGCCGTGGTCAAGGCGCTGGAGGAAGCGCGCTTCAAGGGCGTGCTGGACGTTTCCTTCCGCGTCCCTTCCGCCGGCGGACAGACCTTGTGGATCGACGCCCGCGGCCAGGCGGTCGGCGAGCGGTCCGGCGCCGGCTTCACCCGCATCTCGGGCGTCGCCGTCGACGTCACCGAGGAACGGCTGGCACAGTTGCGGGCACAACGCGCGGAGTCGCGCCTGCTCGACGCCATCTCATCCGTGTCCGACGCCTTCGTCCTCTGGGACCGCAAGGACCGGCTGTTGATGTGGAACAAGACCTTCGGCAGGACGTTCAACATCGACGACCGCTTCCTGCGTCCCGGCACGCCGCGCCACCTGATCGAGCAGGTCATCCAGATCGCCATCCGCCGCCAGGTTCCGGTGCCGGACGGGCGGGCGGGCGTCACCGAGGCCGAACTCAATGACGGCAAGTGGATCCAGATCACCGAGAGCCGGACGCGCGAAGGCGGCCATGTCGTCACCGGCACGGACATCACGGCGGTCAAGCTGCAGGAAGAGTACAGCCGCAGGAACGAGGAAAAGCTCCAGGCCCTGGTCGAGCGGCTCGAGGACAGCCGCCGCCAGCAGGAGGTGCTGGCGCGCAAGTACGAAATCGCCAAGATTCGCGCCGAAGCCGCCAACCATGCCAAGAGCGAATTCCTGGCCAATATGAGCCACGAACTGCGCACACCGCTCAACGCCATCAACGGCTTCTCGGAAATCATGTCGGCCGAGATGTTCGGGCCGCTGGGCCACGCGCGCTACAAGGAATATGCCGGCGACATCCTGAATTCCGGGCAGCACCTGCTCAGCCTGATCAACGATATCCTCGACATGTCCAAGATCGAGGCCGGCAAGATGACCCTGCGTTTCGAGCCCATGGCCGTGGGCGAAGTGGTCGACGACGCCATGCGGCTTGTGCGGCAGCGCGCCGAAAAGGCCGGGCTGAAGTTGCGCACGCAACTGCCGGCCCTGCCGGAGATCGAGGCCGATTACCGCGCCGTCAAGCAGGTTCTGCTGAACCTCCTGACCAACGCCATCAAGTTTACGCCTCAGGGCGGAACCATCACCGTGTCAGCGGCGCTGACGGAATCGAGCGTCCATATTACGGTGACCGATACCGGCGTCGGCATTGCCGCCAAGGACCTGGACCGTCTGGCCCGTCCGTTCGAGCAGATCGAGAACCAGTTCGCCAAGACCAAGGAAGGCACAGGCCTGGGCCTGGCGCTGACCAAGTCTCTGACCGAGATGCACGGTGGCCGAATGGAGGTCGATTCCAAGCCCGGCGAAGGCACCCGCGTCGAGATCATCCTGCCGGTCAAACAGGGCAAGAGCGAAGGCGCAAGCCGCGCCGCCTGACCTCTGAACCTTCCGACCGCCTGAACCTTCGGTACAACAAAAAAACCTCCCGTCGGCGACGGGAGGTTTTTTACTACATGACGATACCGGCCGCTTATACCAACGGTCATAAAGAATGACCGTTGGTATTCGTTTTTTTAGCTCAGAC
>CAKZJB010000066.1 GCA_936940865.1 uncultured Asticcacaulis sp.
CAATCGGAACCAGAGCCTACGCACAGGTCATTACTTAATGCCGTTGGTATAAGCCGGCATTTGGGGGGAATATGAAATCTGGAGCATTGTGTGGCGTTTTGACGCCCGTCTGTCTTGCCCTGGCCTTGGTCATGTCCGGCCACGCCATGGCCGCCTCGGCGGCGGAACCTCCCGCCGGCAAGCACACCAAGACGCCGGAGCAACTGACTGAACAGGCGCGCATCGAGGCCAAGGCCTTCCGCGACGAACTGGCCAAGCAGGTAAAGAAGGGTAACACCGACGCCATGATCGATCTGGCGACCCTGCTTGAGCAGGGAGACGAGTCCGTGCCGGCGCCGACGCCGGCGGACAGGGCGGCGGCCCTCGATCTTTTCGAAAAGGCCGCGGATCTGCACGATCCCTTCGCGGGCCAGCGGGTGTGCATCGCATATCTTCTGGGCGAGGGGCGGCCAAAGAACGTGGCGAAAGCTTCGACCTACTGCGACCCCTTGGGGGTCAAGAATCCCGTCGGCCTGTTTTGGGCCGGCTATACCTTCGGACACGGTGTTGGAGGGGACGCGGACGAAACCTCCGCAATGGAAATCTACAGCCGGGCCGTCGACCTGGGGAGCGGCGATGCCGCTGATGCCCTGGGGCAGATAGCCCTGACGAAAAAGGCGCCGGAGGCCGCGCGCAAATGGTTCCGGCGCGGCACCATGCTGGGCTCAGCCGACGCCATGGATCATCTGGCGGTCATGACCGAAACGGGGGAGGGCGGTGATGCCAACCCGTCGGAAGCCGCGTGGCTTTACGGCCAGGCAGCGATCCGGGGTAACATCCATGGCGTGGCGTGGGTGAAGGATCATCCAGGGCTTCCGGCTGTACCCTCTTTTCTTTTGTCTTCGGACGCCGGAAGGAAAATCCGGTTTCTCCATAGCTATACCGCAAAAGGGAAGCCGGCGGAGGAGACGTTCGACTTCAATAAAATCGTAACATTGCTGGCTGACAACTATCCGGGCGTGAATGGCTACGATACTCCGGTCAATGGAAATGCGACCATAGACTGCTATGTCGACGCCCATCGCACCATCGATGCCTGTACGATCCGCGAATTTCCAATCGCATATGGCTTTGGTCCGGTGCTCGAGGCATTTTTCATCGGACGTGTTTCCGTTACCGGGGCGGACCCGGACGGCCATCCTGTTGCGCGGACCCGAGTGGTTCAGACCGTACGATGGCTCATCGAGCAGAGGTGACGCAGAGCGGCAGATGGCGTCCATTCGTGTCCGATAATCCGTGTTTATGACAGCCGGGCTAACCCCCTGGCATCAAAAACCACGGTCTCCAGCCGTCCCGCATAGCGCACGGCCGCGCGCGCGCCGGGTTTGCCGCGCAGGCTGGCGCAAGTGAGCTTGCCGCCCGACCAGTCGATGTCGAGCTCGATGCCGCCCCGGGCACGGACGCCGTGCAGCGAGCCTTCCGGCCAGGCGGAGGGCAGGGCGGGCAGCAGGCGGATCTCGTCCCCCCACGACTGCACGATCATTTCCAGGATACCGGCGGTGCCGCCGAAATTGCCGTCGATCTGGAACGGCGGGTGCGCGTCGAACATGTTGGGATAGGTGCGCGACGGTCCCAAAAGACCCAAAAGGATCGAATGGGCGCGGTCGCCTTCGCCCATGCGTGCCCATAGCGCCAGCCGCCAGGCCGTCGCCCAGCCGGTCGACTTGTCGCCGCGGACATTGAGCGTGGTCTTGGCGGCAGCAATCAGCTCCGGCGTGTCGCGGACATTGATCTGGCCGCTGGGATAGACGCCATAGAGGTGGCTGACGTGGCGGTGCTGCTGCTCTGGCGCCTGGGCGTCCCAGTCGTCCAGCCATTCCTGAAGCTGGCCTTGCGCCCCGATCCGGTCGGCCGGCAGGCGGGCGCGCTTTTCCTGGACGATACGGGCGAAATCGGCGTCCGGGTCTTTCAGCAGGGCATGGGCACGCAGCGTCGTGGCGAAGAGGTCGCGCAGGATCTGGCGATCCATGGCCGGGCCGGCGCACAGCGACACGCCGCCGGGATGGGTGTTTTCGGGTGACAGCGACGGCGAGGTCACCAGGCCGCGGCCCTTCGGATCCTCGACCAGGACGTCGACGAAGAAGAGCGACGCGCCTTTCAGCAACGGATACAGGCGCTTCAGCAACGTATCGTCCGGCGCGTATTCGTAGTGGTCCCAAAGCGTCATGCACAACCAGGCGCCGCCCATCGGCCACATTCCCCATGGCGCGCCGTCGATCGGCGCCGTGGCGCGCCACAGGTCGGTATTGTGGTGGGCGACCCAGCCGCGGGCGTTGTAGCCGCGGCGCGCCGTTTCGGCGCCTCTGACCGCCAGATCCTCGACCATGCGCAGGACCGGCTCGACGCATTCGCTGAGGTTGGCGGGCCCGGCCGGCCAGTAGTTCATCTCGGTATTGATGTTGATCGTGTATTTCGATCCCCACGGGGGATTGGTGCCTTCGTTCCAGATGCCCTGCAGGTTGGCCGGCTGGCCGCCCGGCCGCGACGACGAGATCAGCAGGTAGCGCGCATATTGCACATAGAGCGCGGCGAGGGCGGGATCGGGCGCGGTCTCCGCCGTGGCGATGCGGCGGCTGGTCGGACGTGGGTCGCCTTTGCCGGAACCGAGACGAATCGACAGGCGCCGGAAGAGGGCGCGGTGGGTGGCCAGGTGGTCGGCCCTGAGGCGTGCGTAAGGCTTGCGGGCGGCGGCGTCGCTGCGTGTGCGGACGGCCGCGAGCGGATCACCGCCGACGTCGTGGAAATCGACATAGCTGGTGGCGGCGGCGATCACGAGGGTGACCGACTTCGCGCCGCGAATCTCCATCCGGTCGTCCTTCGCGGTGACCGTACCGTCGCCCGTGGCGGCGATACGGACGGCATAGCGCAATGCGCCGTCGATCCCGGAAGACGAGGCGTTGCGGCCTTCGATCAGCAGCGCCGCGGCGCCGTCCGGCCTGACGCTCAGCGAGCCCGGACGGGCTTCGCGTTCCAGCGGTTCCGCCTGGTCCCATGCGGCGCCCGCTATGTCCAGGGTGTCGCCGCTGCCGTTGTAGCGTGTGTCGCCGTACTTTACGTCGCGGGGATGCCGGTAGTTGATATCGAAATCGAGCGTTCCGCGGTCGGCCGTGAGACGCATGACGATGACGCCGTCCGGCGCGCTGGCGAAGACCTCGCGACTATGGCGCGCCTTGCCGCAGGTGAACGTCGTGGCTGCGACGCCCGTGTCGAGCGCCAGCGAGCGGCGATAGGCAGCCGGTTGCGACAGCCCCTTGAAATCCAGAAGGAGATCGCCTGCCGCGCCATAGGGCATCTGGTTTCTGGGCCTGGCGATCATGTCGCGGTCGGCCAGGTCGGAAGCTTCCTTGTAGCGGCCGGCGTCGATCAGGGCGCGGACCTTGGGCAGGGCGTCGAGCATGGCCGGATTGACGGGATCGTACGGTCCGCCGGCCGACAGGCTCGATTCGTTGAGCTGGATGCGCTCCTGCGCCACCCGGCCGAACACCATGGCGCCCATCCGGCCGTTGCCGACGGGCAGGGCCTCGACCCACGGCCCGGCCGCCTTGTCGTACCAGAGCTCCAGGTCCTGGCGCGGGCCTGCGGTCTTCGCCGTAACCGTTGCCCCCGCCAGCCCGGGGAAGGCGAGCGCCAGGCCCGCCGAAACCAGGATGTCGCGGCGGCTCATGCGGTATTTTTGTGCGGTCACGGTC
The DNA here is from genome assembly GCA_936940865.1 of uncultured Asticcacaulis sp. Classification (GTDB taxonomy): domain Bacteria; phylum Pseudomonadota; class Alphaproteobacteria; order Caulobacterales; family Caulobacteraceae; genus Asticcacaulis. The sequence continues at coordinate 3,729 of CAKZJB010000066.1, forward strand.
TCTTTCCTCCCGGATTTGTTTTGCAACGCATGTCATATATAAAAAACGGTGCCAAGGCCAAAAAAAACGTGACGAAAGGGCGATGAGGGATTTTGCGCTTTGTGCGTCTTGAACTTCGGGCGCCAGTTTGGGGGCCGTGAACCGATGCGTTTGTCCATGGCTGATACGCTTTCTGCATTGCCCGGCACCCGGCCGGACGATTTTTCGCAGCTTTTGCGCCGCAGGGCGGGTCTTCGCGATGAGATCGACCGCGTTCGCCGCACCCTGCAGACACTGACCGGCGAATTTCAGAAGGTCGAGACCGCTATCCGCGATATCGAGGTGAAGCATGCGCCGGCGCCCCTGCCGTCTCCGCTTCGCAACGGCGTCGGCGATTTTACCCGCCTCGTCGTGGAAACCCTTCGGGACGCCCGTGCGCCCATGACCTCGCGGGCCGTGGCCTTGCGCGTCATGGAAAAGCTGGATCTCGACGCGAGCGACAGGGCGCTGCTCCGGCAAATTGTCCGGCGCGTTTGCGTTTGTCTTTGGATGCAGGTCCAAAAAGGGTATTTCAGGAAGGCCGAGCCGGAAGGCGGAGCGTTCAGATGGGAATTCGTGCCGACGGCACAATAACATCACGCGCCCGCCTGCCGTGGCGGCGCCAATTATAAAATCTAAAGGGAGACCTCCATGTTGCGCAAAAAAGCCGTCTGGCTGGCCGTCGCCAGCCATCTGATCCTGGGCGTGTGCGCCTCCGCCGCCGGCGCGCAAACCGTGCGCGACGCCGCCGACGCCAGGGCCGCCGCCCTGGTCAGGCAGATGACGATCGACGAAAAGGTGGGCCAGATGGTCAATGTCGCGCCCGCCATTCCGCGCCTCGATATCCCGGCCTACAACTGGTGGACGGAATCGCTGCACGGCGCGATCGGCGCTGTGCCGACGACAAACTTTCCCGAACCTGTCGGCCTGGCCGCAACCTTCGATACGCCGCTGGTCCACGACGTTGCATCGGCCATCAGTGTCGAGGTTCGTGCCCTGCACACCCTGGGACGCCAGACCGGCCACCTTGGCCATATCGGCACGGGCCTCGACACCTGGTCGCCCAATATCAACATTTTCCGCGATCCGCGCTGGGGCCGGGGCCAGGAAACCTATGGCGAGGATCCGTACCTGACGGCGCGCATGGGGGTCGCGTTCGTTACCGGGATGCAGGGGCCGAATCCCGACCTGCCGGACGTCATTTCGACGCCCAAGCACTTTGCCGTGCATTCGGGGCCAGAGCCGACGCGGCACGTCGCCAACGTTTTCGTGTCGCCGCACGATCTGGAAGACACCTATCTGCCCGCCTTCCGCGCGGCCATCGTCGAAGGCAAGGCCGGGTCGGTCATGTGCGCCTATAACCGCGTCGACGGCCAGCCGGCCTGCGCCAGCGACCTGCTGCTGAAAGACCACCTGCGCGGCGCGTGGAACTTCCAGGGCTATGTCGTGTCGGACTGCGACGCCGTCGTCGATATAGACCAGCATCACAAGTATGCGCCGGACCCCGCCGCCGGCGTCGCCGCCGCGCTGGAAGGGGTGGAGCGCGGCCTGCAGGTGACGGCCGTCGATCGCTACGACGGCGGCGGCTCCAGCGCCGCCAATGGCGGCATCTACTACGCCGGCGGCGGCACCGCGGTGCAGCGTGAGGCCGGCGAGGAGGACCCGCCGGAGGAGATGTACAAGTACCTGCACATCGAGGTCGGCGGCGTGGTCTCGGACCAGACCCTGCGCCGCTTCTGCCAGGAGAGCGTGCCGACGGTGGACTGGATGATCGGCCACGGCGTCAAGTTCAACGCCACCGCCTGGCGCGA
>CAKZJB010000067.1 GCA_936940865.1 uncultured Asticcacaulis sp.
AAATATGAAAACGACAGCTGCCCTGGCGGCGCTCGCCGCCCTGGCGCAGGACACCACGCCGTCGGCCGACAATACCGACGTTTCGGACGCCCATATCAAGGACGTCATCGTCAAGGCCGAGCGTTCGAAGGCCGCCGCCACGGCGCCGACCAAGGCCAGCGTCGACGCCACCCAGCCGCAATCGATCATCTCGCGCCCCTATATCGACCTGGTGGTGCCGGAAACGGGCGACTTCACCAGCGTCGCGCAAATCGCGCCGAGCGTTTCGGGCACCCAGGGCAACGGCGCCGGTTATGGCGACGCCAAGCTGGTGCTGCGCGGCTTCCAGGACGGCGAATACAACATCACTTATGACGGCGTCGCCTATGGCGACACCAACGATCCGTCGCACCACTCCAACACCTTCTTCCCGGCCTCGACGATCGGCGCCATGGTCATCGACCGCGGTCCGGGCATGGCGGGCGATCTCGGCCAGGCCAATTTCGGTGGCGCGATCCACATGTTCTCGAACAAGGTGACCGACGACGCCGGCTTTACGCAAAAACTGTCCTACGGCTCGTTCAACTCGTACCAGGCCGTTTCGATCCTGCAGACCGGCGAACTGCCTGACACGGGCGGCCTCAAGGCGCTGGTCAACCTGCAGGCCCGCCATACCGACGGGGCGCTCAGCTATTTCAGCCTTAAGAGCGACAACTGGGAAGTGAAGGCGGAAAAGCCGCTGGGCGACCGCTGGAAGCTGACCTTCCTGGCGACGCACAACCAGAATTTCAGCTACCAGCCGGACAACGACGGCGCGACCCTGGCGCAGGTAGCGGCGTACGGCAAAGACTTCTACATGTCGAACGATCCCACCAGCCCGACCTATTACAAGTATAACCGCATCCTGAAGAATACGGCGTTCGCCTATGCCCGCCTGAACGGCGACCTGGGCGCCGGCTGGTCGCTGGAAGATACGGTCTATACCTATTACTATTCGAACAAGACGATTTCGGCGCTGGACGTGACGGGCGCGACGGCGAACGGCCCGTCTTCGGCCGGCGGCGTCATCAAGGTTTCGGGCGCTGCGGCCGGCGATGTTCCGGGCTACGACAAGTTCAACTACTACGACGTCAACGGCGATATCCTGCGCATCAACAAGCAGTTCAGCTTCGGTACGCTGAAGCTCGGCGGCCTGGCCGAAACCTCGGATACGTTCCGTCACCGCTACGACCTCGACCTGGACTATCAGGGCGTCTATGGCAACTATGTCCGCGACCCGCGCGAAAAGGCCTGTACCGGCCTCGGCACGGCGACGGCGGTCGCCTGCTCGCCGGACGACAAGTCGGTGCAGTACGACGAACGGTCGTGGTGGACGCAGTACCAGCTGTTCGCCGACTTCGTCTGGACACCGACCGACAGCCTGACCGTCACGCCGGGCATCAAGAGCATTCAGTTCACGCGCAGCCTGGCCGGCAAGATCAAGTCGAAGCCGCTGGCCTATGTCACCCCGTCCGAGTCCGAGACCTTCCGCAAGACGCTGCCGTTCCTGACCATGAACTACAAGCTGCAGAAGAACTGGTCGGTGTACGCCCAGTACGCCCAGGGCTTCCTGGTGCCGCCGCTGAAGGACCTGTATGTCGACGTCACGAACGTCAACAACACCGTCGCTCCGGAGCAGACCACCAACTATCAGTTCGGCTCGGTCTATAACGGCAGCCACATCTCGGTCGATGCGGACATCTATCAGATCAACTTCAAGAACAAGTTCGCCTGCACCAACACCTATTGCTACAATCAGGGCGGCGTAACCTACAAGGGCGTCGAAGGCCAGGCGGCTTACGCTTTCGACTTCGGCCTGACCCTGTTCGCCAACGCCTCGATGAACTCGGCCAAGAACAACGATACGCACCTGACGATCGCCCAGGCGCCGAAATCGACGCTCGGCTTCGGCGGCGTCTACCACAGCGGCCCGGTCAAGGCCGGCCTGACCTTCAAGCAGGTCGGCGAGCAGTGGGCGAACGAGGGCGAGCCGGCGAACTTCCGCATCAAGGCCTATGACAGCGCCGATCTGGCCCTGTCCTATGACTTCGGCAAGGTGACCGCAAAGCTGCAGATCGACAACCTGCTGGACAAGCGCGCGATCACCAAGATCTCGCCGGTCAACGGCGACAATACGGTCAGCGCCTACGACCAGTACTACTTCCAGGCGCCGCGCAATGCGATGCTGACCCTGGTCGCCAAGTTCTGAAGGTGATTGAGCCGCTGGTTTGGGGGCCAGCCCTGGACCGTTGTCCCGCTTCGGATGAAGCGGGACAACGCCCTAAATCGGCCAGGCGCCGTTTTGGAGGACGACGCGGTAGCCGTCGGGGTCTTCGAAAGTGCAGCCCGCGCGATCCCAATAGGGATTGAACGACGCCACGGGCTGGAAACCCGCGTCGGCCATGCGCTGGACGGCCTGCTCCCACACGGCGGTCTCGGGATGGTAGAAGACGAGAAGATTGTCCTGCGTCGGAGCCCGGCCCGCGACATGGGCCTGGGACTGCGTGAATTCCAGATGATAGGGCCAGCCGGGCCTGCCAATCATTATCCCGTCGAAGCCATCGTGGTCATGGAAGCGCGACAGGACGTCCAATCCCAGGCCGTCGACATAAAACGGCAGGAGCGCGTCGAGATCGTCGCTGGGGCGTGCGACACGGAGTGTCGGAACTTCGATCATGACATGGCATCCGAATTTGCGGGGCGGCCGGGCCGCGGGCGAGCTTGGCCCATCCATGTTCCATGAAGCCGTAACCGGCGATCAGGCGAAGCGGAACGGGCCACCAGGGCTGAAGGTTCCGGAGGAGGGCGGGACGGAATGGGAAACGGGTCATGAATGGCAATACGCCGCGGCCCGAAGCGACGTTACACCGCGCGCCAGAAAATCGTGCTGCGGAAAACCCTGGCCGGGCGGTCAGTAGTCTTTCGAATATTTGACGCTGACCGAGGTGCCCGTATTGCCGACCTGCGACAGGACGCTGAGCGCCCGCGACAGCGCGACCTCGACCTGGGTGGCCGCGAAGCCCTTGGTGTCGGTGACGATCTCGACATAGACATTGTTGGTCAGGTACTTGCCGGCCGCCAGCGAGGGGCCGCGGCCCGTGGTCGTGTCGGCGCCGACGACGCGCAGGCGGTCTATGCCGGTTGCTGAACGCAGCGCCCCCAGCGGATTGAGGTAGTCGTGGCCGCCGCGCAGGCCGTTGACCGCCGAGGCCAGTTGCAGGGCTTCGGTCGCCGACAGGTTGGTGACGCTTTCGCCGAACAGCATGCGCGACAGCACTTCGTCCTGCGGCAGGGACGGGGTCGAAGAGAAGCTGATATCCGGACGCTGCGCCGACCCGCTGACCGTGATGATGCCGGTGACGTCCTTGACGGTGCCCGAGGCCGTCAGGCTGATTTCGGGGTTGGTCAGGGCGCCGCCGTTGAAGCGGATCGTGCCGGTGTCGATATCGAATTCGCGGCCGGCGAATTCATAGAAGCCGCGCACGGACTCCATCTCGCCCTCGACGCGCGGATCCAGCGTCGTCCCGACCAGGTGCAGGTTCATCCGCCATTCGGAATCGAGGCCCATGCCAGAGATGAAGACCTGATTGTCGGCGCGGGCGCGGATGTCGAGGTTCCACAGCCTGGGCGCCGGGCCGTCGGCCGCGGCCACCGCCGTGACCGGGCGATACCCCTTGTGGCGCACGCCGTCGAGCTGGTTGACCTCGGCGGCGCCCTGGCGGACCACGGTATAACGCAGGGCCGGCAGGCGCAGGTCGCCCTTGATCCAGGCGCCGTCTGCCTTGGAATTGGTGAGGTCCAGCGTGCCCGACACGGTGGAATCGATCTGGTCCGAACGCGCCAGGCGGGCATCGCGCAGGTCGACATGGAGCTGCAGCGGGAACCTGTCGGCCGCCGACAGGCTGAGCCAGCCCGAGCCCTTGACCGTGCCGCTGCCGGCGGTCCCGGAGAAGCTGGTCAGTTCCAGCTTGTCGTTGTTGAAATGGCCGTCGAGCGCCAGGTTGCTGATGCGCGTGCCGAAACTGTCATTGTCATAGGTGAGCGACCTGGCCTTGACCAGGCCGGTCAGTCTCGGGGCGTCGAGGCGGCCCGAAATGTCGGCCGCCACGGCAATGGGGCCATTGAGCTGCTGACCGCCCTGGCCCGACAGGGAGAACAGGACCGCGGCCGGGCCATTGTAGCGGATGCCGCCCGATACGCCGGCTGTCTGTAGGTTGTGCATCCAGTTGCCGTCGCCCGACGGCGCCAGGGCCAGCTGCATGCGGCCGACGACGGCGGCGCCCTCGCGGACCACGGCGCGGGCATAGTTCTTTTGCGGCGACAGCGAGGGATCGAGCGCCCCGTCGATGACCAGATCGACAGGCGTCGATACGACGGCGGCGCTGGAACGCGTAAAGTTGCCGATCTTCAGGTTGGCGTGCGCGGTCGGGTACTGGCCGCCTGTTTGCGTAAAGTCGACGGCGCCGTCCGCCCGGCCGGAGACGCCGGCATCGGGGGCGAACACGTTGACCAGGGTCAGGTCGAAATCGTCGAGGCGGGCCTGGACGCGATAGCCGCCGCCGAAGGTGCCGGCTATGTCGAGCCTGCCGCTGCCGGAAACCACGGTCGTGGAATCGAGCGTCCACGACGACCCGAGTTGATGGATGCGGGCAGGATGCGCCAGATGGAATTCGGCGCCCTGGACCTTGCCCTTCAGGGCCACCGTATACAGGTTCGGTGCGATCTGGCCGTTGACCGCCAGGTCGAAGGGAATGCCCTTCTGGCCGTGGGCGACCGCCTGGACGGTGCCGTTTTCACCCCGCAGGGCCACCTTGGCGCGGCCGGTCGACAGGGTAAAGCCGCCATTGGTGACGTCGGCGAACTGCACGTCGCCGTCGACCGCGATCTCCTTTCGCAGCACGGCATGGGCACTGATGATGGTCCGGCCGATGGCGACCTTCATGTCGCCGGGCAGGACCAGGTCGGTGCCGACAGCGGTGATGCCGGCCGCCTGGTCGTGGCCGTCGGCCATCAGGGTCGCCGTGCCGTTAAGGCCCGAGCCGTTGAGCGACAACTGGCCCGAGAACGGACCGGCCTCCGTCTGCCGGATGCGTCCGGCCATGGCGACTCCGGCGAAATGACCGCTCTTGACGTCGACCGTCAGCGGGCCGTCCTTGGCCACGATCAGCGTGTCGGCGTCGAAGGGGCCGTAGGCCGATCCGCCGCTGGCCTTGACGGCATAGCCTTCCGGCGAGGTGGACAGGGTCGCCACCACGTCGGCGACCTGCATGCCGAGGCCGGGGTGGGCAGCCTTGATCTGCGCCACGGGCGCGGAAAGCGTTCCGGTGACGACGGCCTCGATGGGGCCATACGTCCTGGATTCGGCGTGCAGCTTGGCCAGGAGCGCGTCCTTGGGGCCGAAGGCGCCGTCGGCCGCCAGCAATTTGAAGGCGGGGGCGGCGCCGGTGAGATGCTGGACGAAAACGCGTCCGCCCGGCGCCAGGCCGTAACCGCCGGTCAGATGCGCGTTGCCGCCGAGGAAATTGGCCAGTCCCTCGTTTTCCCACCGGGTCGACCGGGCCGTGAACTGTCCGGCCAGGCTGAGGGCGCCGGTCTTTGTCCGTGCGAGGCGGGCCGTGGTGTCGAGGTCGAGCGTGCCCAGCTTTTCGATGCGATACCCCTTGAGCCAGGCCTTGAGGTCGCTGGTCATGGCGCCGCTGGCCAGGTTGCCGTTCAGCGTGGCGCGCGCTTCGGCGCGGTCGCTTTTGACATGGAGATTGCTGCTCGACAGGACGTCGCGTTCCAGCAGCAGGTCGCCGTCGAGGCGCAGGCCCTGGAGCAGGGGATCGACCGTGTCGCCCAGTCCCTTGAAGCCGTCGAGACGGGCATTTACCGGCACGACGATGCGGCCGTCACGCTCGATATGGCTCTTGCCCTGGGCATCGAGGCCGGACAGCACGATATCGCCCAGTCCGAAACGCGTCGCCTGGACGTCGTAGTCGATGCGCGGCGTCGCGAAGGCGCCGTCGAAGCGCAGGTCGGCATGCAGGTCCTTACCCGTGAAGCTTTTGTCAAGGCGCTGAGGCTCCAGCAGGCGGACATGGACCTCGACATGGCCGAAGCGGTTGTAGGCAAGGTCGAGAAGCCCCTTGGCGCGCACGCTGGCGACCTGCGAGTCGAGCGCCAGGGCGACGTCGAGCCGGCGTCTTTGCAGGGTGGTGTCGAGATCGACACTGACATTGGGCGCCAGCAAGGCCGCGGATTCACCGCTGAGGACGAGGTCCGGGCGGGTCGGGCCGGTAACGCGGAAGCGACCGTTTTCGGCGCTGATCGCAAGGTCCGCCAGGCTGTCGTCATCGAGCGTGGCGTTGAGGCCGCCCCTCCAGCTGGTCCAGGTGCCGTCGCCGTCGAGCGTGACGCGGATCTGGCGCTTCAGGCCGCTGAGCTCGGCCACGACGCCGTCCTCCGGCGCGCTCAGGTGGGCGGCGATGTTGAGACGGTTGGCGTCGGGCACGGCATCGAGACGCAGGCTCAGTTCGTCGCCCTTGTCGCTGAGGCTGTTGAGCGTGGCCAGGACGCGCTTGTTGACCAGGTGGGCGGTGCCGGACAGGACCAGGGTGCGTGTATCGGCGCCGGCAACTCCGGCATGCAGCACGATAGCGTCGGCCTGCAGGCGATTGAGGTCGATGCGAAGGTCGGGCAGCGGTGAACCCTGGGGGGCGGGTTGCGCCGGTGGCTTGAGGTTCGGCGCACGGTAGATGTCGATGCGCGGCGTCGACAGGTCGCGGATATCGACGTGTTTGTCGAACCAGGCGATCGGGCGCCAGTCGACGTGAATTTTCGGCGAGGTGGCGACCAGACCATAGGCGTCGCGCACGCGCACGTCGCGCAGGGTCATGTCGCCGTAGATCGAGCCGTCTATGGCCCGGATCTGGACCTTGAGACCGCTGTCGAGCGTGATGCCGTTCAGGATGTTGACCAGCAGGCGGCGGCCCGGATCGGTATTGATGCCGAGTCCCGCCGCGACCACCAGCAGCAGGACGCCGGCCGCGATGCCGGCCGTGTAGAGCCCGATCGTCTTCCAGCGCAGTTTCGACCAGTCGACGCGATCGAGATGCGTGCGAACATAGGCCGTCCTGGCCGCCTGCCGGATGCGCGCCGGAACGGAGGGGCGGGGTCTGGTTTCGGGTTCGGGCAGGTTCGCGCTCATGTCAGAAGGCCTGCCCTATGCCGACATAGAGGGCGATCAGCGGATCGTTGGCCTGGCGGATCAGCGGTGTGGCGACGTCGAGGCGGATGGGACCGAAATTGGTGTACAGGCGCGCGCCGACGCCCACGCCGACGCGCAGGTTCGAAAGGTTCGGCAGGTCGGACGCGTAGACCTGGCCCATGTCGATGAAGGGCACGATGCCGAGATCGCCCAGGCGATAGCGCGCCTCGACCGAGGCTTCGAACAGCGAGGTGCCGCCGGTCGGCCGGCCCGTGGCGTCGAGCGGTCCCAGCGCCTGATAGGCGAAGCCGCGCACCGATCCGCCACCGCCGGCATAGAGCCGGCGCGACGGCGCGATGGTGGCGACGCTGCCGCCGAGCAGCGAGCCGATCCGGGCCCGCGCCGCGATGACGGTCCTGGAGTTCAGCGGATAGTAATAGCTGGCGTCGAAGACGGCGCGCAGCGAAGAGGCGCCCGCGCCCGACAACGAGAATTGCGGACCGCCCTGGGCGCTGAGGCGATAGCCCTTCGACGGGTTGAGCAGATCGTCCGACCGGTCGTAGCCGAGCGACAGGGGGATGTTGGCCAGGTAGTAGGTTTCGAACTGCGACAGGGTCGTGCCGGGGACGGTCGCCCGTTCGCGGGAATTCAGCAGTTCCGCGCCGTAGGACCAGGTCCAGACTTTTTGCCAGATGGGGGTCGATACACGCGCGACCGAACCCGTGAAGCCGGAGGTGAAGGCTTCGTACGACTTGTAGACCGTGTGCGCGCCGGATGCGCCGAAAGACAGGGTGCGGTCGCGTTCGCCGTCATTGGAGCGCCGGAAGGTGACGCCCAGGCTTTGTTCCTGGGTGCCCAGCGCGCTCGAAACGATCAGCGCGCCTTCCGGCGGGAAGAGGTTTCGGCTTGTCCAGGTGCCCGAGATTGTCAGGCCTTCGCCGGTCGAATAGCCGCCTTCGGCCGACAGCGTCCGGGAAGGGCCGGCCTGCTGGTGGACGGCCAGGTCGACGGTTTCGTTGCCGTCCGCGTCGATCTTGCCGGTGCGGACGGGCTCGACGCTGACCGTGCGGAACAGGCCGGTCGAGATCAGCGCCTGGCGCAGGTCGTCGACCTTGCGGCTGTCGTAGAGGTCGCCGGTTTCGAAACGCTTGAGCACGGCGACGTGCTTTGCGTTGAAAGCCAGCTTGCCGTCGGTGGTGAAGCCGCCGAATTTCGAACGGTTGCCGGTGTCGACCTTGAGCGTGTAGTCGCCGACAAAGGTTTTGGCGTCGAGCGCGATGTCGCGGCCTTCCACCTTGGCGAACGGATAGCCTTGCTCGGGCAGGACCAGGCTGACATTGGCCTCGGCGGCCAGGACCTGGTCGGCCACGATGATGTCGCCGGGACGCAGGGGAAGGTTCGCGCGGATCAGGTCGGCCGGAAGGGTCGGCTGGGCGTCGACGGCGATGAGACCCAGCTTGTAGGGCTTGCCCGGCACGGCGGTGATGGTCACCTCGACCGGCTGGCTGTCCTGGGCGGGCGTGGCGATCGTGGCCGACACCGTGCCGTCGAAATAGCCGGCCGATTTCATCAGCCTGAGCGCCAGGGCCTGATCCTCGTTGGCGCGGGCGCGGATCATGGCGATGTTGGCGGCCTTGCCTTTTGCGGCATGCAGGGCGGAAAGCGCGCGGAAGCGCTCGTACTGGCCGATCTCGGCCAGGCCGTCGACCGAGATGTGATAGTCGATCTGCGGCGGGACGGCCGGGGCGGGGCCGGTATTCTGGACCGCCTGGACGTCATAGCCGTCGAGCGGAGACAGGGCGGCGCCGAGTTCGGGATCGTCCGGCGTCGTGACCGGGGCCAGGGGCTGCCGGGGTTGCGTGGCCGGCGCGGCCGCCGTGTCCGTGTCGGTAAGGGCGGGCAGGGCGGCATTGAAGTCGCTGTCCGAAATGATCGGCTTGTTCGGATCGGCCGAGCGGTCGGGCGGGGGCTCTTCCTGCGGCTGCGGTTTCGGCAGGGTCTGTACGACGGCGGCCGGCATGGAAGACGACGAAGACGAGGATGAAGACGTCTGCGCAGCGGAAGACGCTGGCGTGCCGGTCTGGGCGAGGGCGGGCGACAGGACGCCGATGGCGGCGGCTGCGGCGGGCGCGACCAGAAAACGGGCCAGCCGCGCCGGTCCGTGGGAGTGATCCTGACTGGCCGTCATCTTCGGAATGTGGATTCGCCCTCTCACAGGTGCCACGGCGGGCTGCGCCGTGCACGGTTTAGGTCAGGGACGTTAACACTCTGCAAAAAATCCATATGGAAGCTAAGGTTCGAGTCCGCGGTTTTTCTGCGGCAAACACGGAAAAAATGACGTGATTGAGGCGCAATGGCGTCTGTTTGTTCCTATATCGAATTCAACCGCAAGAAGCGAAGCGCGAAACGCCGGTCCTTCCGGCAAATTGTCCTCATCGTGAAGCCGATGAGGTGTTAAAATGCATGCGATGATGACAACCGATACCGATGCCCGCTGGGACGCCGTGGTGCACCGCCGGCGGGACGCCGACGGCCGTTTCGTCTATGCCGTGACGACCACGGGCGTCTATTGCCGGCCGTCCTGCGCGGCGCGGACGCCGCGGCCGGAAAATGTGCGCTTTTTCGCCGGCGGCGGAGACGCCGTGAAGGCGGGCTTCCGGGCCTGCCGCCGTTGCAAACCTGAAGGCGATGGGCGGGCCGGAATGATCGCCGCCGCCTGCCGCGCCATCGAAACCGCCGGGGAAGAACCCCAGCTCGACGACCTGGCGCGCACGGCGGGGCTCAGTCCTTTCCATTTTCACCGGGTGTTCAAGGCGGCGACCGGCCTGACGCCCAAGGCCTACGCCAAGGCGCACCGCCGCAGGCGGGTGCGCGAGGAACTGGGCAAGGGCGGCACGGTCACCGCGGCCCTGTACGATGCCGGCTTCGGGTCGAACGGCCGGTTCTATGCCGAAACCGACGCCATGCTGGGGATGACGCCGAAGCGTTTCAAGGCGGGCGGCGCCGATACCGAAATCCGTTTTGCCGTCGGCGAGACGACCCTGGGCCCCATCCTGGTGGCCGAAAGCGATCGCGGCATCGTGGCGGTGACGCTGGGCGACGATCCGGACGGTCTTGTGCGCGAGCTTCAGGACCGCTTCCCGAGGGCGCGGCTGATCGGCGGCGACACGGCCTTCGAGGCGCGCGTGGCCCGGGTCGTGGGGGCTGTCGAAAAGCCCGGCACCGGCATGGATCTGCCGCTCGACATCCGCGGCACGGTTTTCCAGCAGCGCGTGTGGGCCGCCCTGCGCCGCATTCCGCCGGGTGAGACGGTCACCTATGCCGAACTGGCGGAAAGGATCGGCGATCCGAAAGCCGTGCGGGCGGTGGCGGGCGCCTGCGCCGCCAACAGCCTGGCCGTGCTGATCCCGTGCCACCGGGTCATCCGGACCGACGGCTCGCTCAGCGGTTACCGCTGGGGCGTGGACCGCAAGCGCGACCTGCTGGCGCGCGAGGGCGCCTGAGCGTGGCCCAGCCCGACCTGTTCGGCAATATCGGTCTCCCGGCGGGGGTGATGCACCTGCCGGGGTTCGCGCTCGATGCCGCCGGCGCGGTGCTGGCGGCGGTCGAGGCGGTGAGCGCGGCCGCGCCGTTCCGCCACATGCAGGTGCCGGGCGGCGGCACCATGTCGGTGGCCATGAGCAATTGCGGCCAGGCCGGGTGGGTGACCGACACGTCCGGCTATCGCTATTCTTCGATCGATCCCCTGACGGCGCAGCCCTGGCCGGCCATGCCGGAAGCGATTTTCCGGCTGGCTCAGGATGCGGCCGCGACCGCCGGGTTTGCCGCGTTCCGGCCCGATGCCTGCCTGATCAACCGTTATGAGCCGGGAGCGCGGATGGGACTGCACCAGGACCGCGACGAACGCGACCGCTCTCAGCCGATCGTGTCGGCGTCGTTCGGACTGCCGGCGACCTTCCTGTTCGGCGGGGCGAAGCGGTCCGACCCCCAGGTCAAACTGACGCTCGAACACGGCGACGTCGTGGTGTGGGGCGGGCCGGCGCGATTGAATTATCATGGCATTGCGCCGCTGAAGGACGGCGTGCATCCGGTGCTTGGGCGGCAACGGCTAAATCTGACGCTGAGACGGGCGCTTTAGTTCAGTCGCCCGGGAACCTCGTCGGGCGGCATCTGCATCAGGCTGAACCAGTATTGCTCGATCTTGGACACGATGTCGTCATAGGTGTCGGTCGTGACGGGCTTGGTGATGTAGCCGTTGGCGTGGCGGTCGTAGCAGCCCGAGACGTCCGAATCGGCGCTGGAGCTCGACAGCACGATCACGGGAATACGGCGCAGTTCGGGGTCGGTCTTGACGACGCTCAGGAATTCCTGGCCGTGCATGTGCGGCAGGTTGAGATCGAGCAGGATGATGTCGGGACGCGGCGCCCCGGCGTAGTCGCCCTCGCGGCGCAGGATGCTCAGTCCCTTTTCACCGGTCTCGGCGACCGTGATGTCGTTGGCCAGCCTGGAGCGCCGGAAGGCCCTGCGAGTCAATACGGCGTCACCGTGATTGTCCTCGATCAACAGAACATGGGCGTTGCGCGACCGCTCAATGAGCTTCGTCATAACAGATCCGAACCTGACCATACCCGGCGTTTATCATTGTGTTCTTGTCCCTGATTTTCTCAATCCCTGCAAGACCTTTCGCCCGCGCCCGAGCGGGTCAATCACAAGGAATTCATCGCACCCCCCGTTAAACAGGGCGGGCTTGTCTGGTACCTATACGCAAAGTTGAAAACCGATGAGAGTCGCAGGTCGGATATAGAAGGCTTTGGCGCGGTTCGCCTCTTGCGCGGATCGGCGAGTACCTGCAAAAGTAGAGTTCTGACTCATTGCAATCGCAAAGGATTGCATCCATTGCGGAACAGATTTCATTTATGACGAGCGTATCGGCGGACAGGTCTAAGGCGCATGAAGGCGCCCCTTATCGGGTTAATTGCGAGGGCGGCGGCTGAATGAACGGCATGACCCATGATTCGGGCGGCAGCTTCATGCCGCATGGCTTCTGTTTCCTGTGGCGGCCGGATGTCCTTTGGCTGCATGTCATTTCCGATGGTTTCATCGCGCTCGCCTATTTCTGCATCCCGGTGGCGCTGGTCTATTTCGTGCGGACGCGCAAGGACGTACCGTTCCAGATGGTCTTCCTGCTGTTCGGGGCCTTCATCCTGCTGTGCGGCACGACCCACATCATGAGCATCTGGGTATTGTGGCACCCCAGCTATTATACGGAAGGCGTCATCAAGGCGATGACGGCCATAGCCTCCATCGGCACCATGATCATGACGGTGCGCCTGATGCCGCAGGCCCTGGCCATTCCCAGCCCGAGCCAGATGGACATAGCCAATGCCCAGTTGCGCGAGGCCAATGCCAAGCTCGAGAAGCTCTATGCCGACAGCCAGGAGCGCAGCCGGGTGACGCTGGCGGCCATCGTCGACAATGCGGTCGACGCCATTATAACCATCGATGAGGTCGGGAAGATCGAAAGCATCAACCGGGCGGGCGAACGCCTGTTCGGCTACGACGCGTCCGAAATCGTCGGGCAGAACGTGCGCGTGCTGATGCCTGAGCCGTACCAGAGCGCGCACGACGGCTATCTCGACCGCTATGTCCGTACAGGCGAGGCCCGTATCATCGGGACGTCGGGCCGCGAGGTCGAGGGGCGGCGCAAGGACGGCACCGTGTTTCCGATCGACCTTTCGGTCAGCGCCTTCACCATAGACGGAGAGCGCCATTTCACCGGTATCGTGCGCGACATCACGGTTGCCAGGCAGGAGCACGAGGCGCGCCAGCGCCTGCTGGCCCGGTTGACGGAGTCCAATACCGAGCTAGAGCGCTTTGCCTACGTCGCGTCGCACGACATGCAGGAGCCGCTGCGCATGGTGCTGAACTTCAGCCAGATCATCGCCGCCGACTATGCCGACGTGCTGGACGAGGAGGGACGCGACTATCTGCGCATCGTCGGCGACAGCGCCATGCGCATGCGCGACATGGTCCAGGACCTGCTGGAATACGCCCGTCTCGGCCGCGAAGGCATGAGCATGAGCGACGTCGACATGGAGGTCGAGCTAAACCACGTGCTGACCAACCTCAAGGAACTGATCGGCGATTCCGAGGCGGTCATCACGGCGGACCCGCTGCCCTTCGTCGAGGGCAACGCGGTCCAGATCATGCGCCTGCTGCAGAACCTGATCGCCAACGCCATCAAGTACCAGAAGCCCGGCAACACGCCCCACGTCCATGTCAGCGTGACGCCGGAAGGCCAGGACTGGCACTTTACGGTGCGCGACAATGGCATGGGCATCGACCCGGCCTTCGTGAACCAGGTCTTCGAACCGTTCCGCCGGCTGCATACCTGGGAGGCGATTCGCGGTTCGGGCCTGGGCCTGGCCGTTTGCCGCAAGATCATCGACAGCCACGGGGGGCGCATCTGGGCCACGTCGAAGCCCGGCGAAGGCAGCATTTTCCATTTTACCATTCCCAAACCCGAAGGCGTCGCGGAAAGGAGTGCCGCCCATGTCTGACCTGAAGCCTGACCCCTCTTCCAACCTGCTGATCCGCGAAGGACGGACCGCGGAAATCCTGCTGATCGAGGACAATCGCGGAGACGCGCAACTGGCTGCCATGGCGTTCAAGGACGCCCGCATCGACAATCACCTGACGGTGGCGGCGACGGGCGAAGAGGCCATGGATATCCTGCACGACCGGACGCGCCGGTTGCCCGACATCGTCCTGCTCGATCTCAACCTGCCCAGGATGAGCGGGCGCGAAGTGCTGGCCGCGATCAAGGAGGATCCGCGCCTGATGCACCTGCCGGTCATCGTCCTGTCGGCGTCGGAAAGCGAGCAGGACATATCCGGCAGCTACCAGCTCCACGCCACCGCCTATGTCGTCAAGCCGCTGACGCTCGACAAGTTCCGCGACGTCGTCTCGACGATCGAGCAGTTCTTCTTCTTCCTCGCCGTCCTGCCCGATGCGAGCTACGCTTCCGCCAGCTCGAACGCTGCCTGGTTCGACGCCTCCGATGCACGCCGAAAAGTCCCGCGCCCATCGCGCCGCAGCCGCCGAGATCCGCGAGGCGGAGCCCGCCGACCTCGCCCAGGAGTATCGCGACTACGCCTATATCGTGTCGCACGACCTGGGCACGCCGGTCCGCCTCATGGTCGAATTCGCCCGCCTGCTGGATGAGCGTCAGGCGGAAAAGGGCGACGAGGAAGACCGCGCCCTCCTCAAGGAAATCATGGACAATGGCGACCGGCTGCGTTCGATGATGCAGGGCCTGTTGTCCTTTTCGCGGCTCAATACGCTGGCGGCGCCGCACATCCTGGTCGATACGCAGAAGATCGCCGAGCACTGCCGCCTGGTCATGCAGGACAAGCTGAAGAGTTCGGGCGGCAAGCTGGCCATCGCCGGCCTGCCGCGCCTGAAGGGCGATGCCGACCAGATCATGCAGCTGTTCAACCTGCTGGTCGACAACGCCATCAAGTTTGCCCGGCCGGGCGTGGCCCCCGACATCCATATTACGGCGCAGCGCGATGCCGACCTGTGGATATTCTCGGTGCGCGACAACGGCCTGGGCATCGAGGAGACCTACTGGACGCGCGTCTTCAAGCCGTTCCAGAAGTTGCACGCCGAAGGCCAATATCCCGGCGTCGGCATGGGTTTGTCCCTGGCGCGCAAGATCGCTTCGCTGCACGGCGGGTATATGTGGATCGCGGAGTCGTCGCCCGTGGGCACGACCTTCCGTTTTTCGCTGGCGGCGGCGGACTGACGCCGCCTGACGCTTGGGAAATGCGGCAGTTTTGTAACAGCGGACGCTAAACCGCTCGCGCTTTACGTGAGGGAAGCCTTGCCTTTCGGAAGGTTCAGGATAACGTCCACGTCAAGTTCTGCGGAGCCGTCCGCAGGCAAAAACCATAAAAGTCTACAGGGTTCCCATATGAAACAGTCTCTTCGCCTGGTGCTCCTGGCGTCGGTTGCGGTGATGATGCCGCTGGCCGCCCATGCCCAAACCTTCAACCGCCTGGTGAGCTTTGGCGACAGCTTGAGCGACAATGGCAACCTGTACACCGCCACCGGCGGGACCACGCCGCCGGCGCCGTACAACAAGCGCTTCACCAACGATCTGGTCTGGGCCGAATACCTGGCGGGTTCGATGCAGGGGTATTTCACCGCAACCTCGTACACGTCCGGCAATTTCAACTCGGCCTTCGGCGGCGCGCGCACCGACGCCCTGGTGGCCAACCCGCCGGGCACGGTGACGCAGATCGCCGCCTTCCATGCCCATGGCGGGACCTTCGGCGCCAACGATGTGGCCAGCGTGTGGGCCGGCGCCAACGACATCTTCCAGATGCTGCCGACAGCGGCCGGCAATCCGTCGACGGCGGC
The DNA here is from genome assembly GCA_936940865.1 of uncultured Asticcacaulis sp. Lineage (GTDB taxonomy): Bacteria > Pseudomonadota > Alphaproteobacteria > Caulobacterales > Caulobacteraceae > Asticcacaulis. The sequence goes on from CAKZJB010000067.1 coordinate 15,632, forward strand.
CACCGTCATGACCAATACGTCGGTTGCCGCCGCCGGCAATGTCGCCACCCAGGTCGGCACGCTGGCCGGCTACGGGGCCAAGACGATCCTGGTGCTGAACCTGCCGGATCTCGGCCAGACGCCGCAGTTCAACACCGATCCTTCGGCGTCGGCGCTCGGGACCGTCAGCGCCACCGCCTTCAATACGGCGCTGCATTCGGGGCTGACGACTGTTGCGGCTTCGGCGACCGGCAGCAACATCATCGAGGTCGATGTCAAGTCGGCTTTCAACGCCATCATTGCCAATCCAAAGGCCTTCGGACTGGCCAACTCCACCCAGGCCTGCATCGCGGTGACGTCCTGCGTCACGGGCGGGGCCTCGGTGCAGAATACCTATCTCTTCTGGGACGGCGTCCCCCCGACGGCCACGGGCCACAAGCTGGTGGCGCAGATGGCGGCGCAATATCTCTATACGCCGACCCTCGCTGAGGGCGCCGGCGCCATGGCGGACGAGACCTACAATACCCGCCGCCAGAACCTGTCGGACACCTCGGCCCTGTTCCATGGCGGCCGCGGCTACTTCGTCCAGGTGGTCGGGCAGGGCGCGTCGCGCAGCAAGGACGTGTCGCAGCAGGGCCAGATCGGCGCCGCCGCCACGACCACGTCGCAGAAGGCCTATGACTACACGGTCGGCGGCTTCCGCGCCGGCGCGGTCACGGCCGTCAGCGACGACACCGCCTTCGGCATCGCGTTTACGGCGCTGAACGGCGAATCGAAAGCCTTCCTGGTCACGGCCAAGCCGACCGATCTCAGCATCGACGCCGGTTTCGACTGGAGCCACGGACCGGCCTTCGTCACCGCGCAGGTCGGCGGCAGCATCGGGCAATACAGCGACTATGTCCGCCAGACCCTGATCGGCGCCTTCCAGGAGTCGCGCAACCAGATCGACGTGTCGTCGATGTCGGCGGGCATCCAGGGCGGAATCGATCACCACGCCGGCTCCTGGACGATCACGCCGGTGGCGCGCCTGGCCTATATCTCGGCCGACATGAAGGGCTTCTCCGAACAGGGAACCATCGCGGCCGTCAAGTTCGACGACCGCAAGGTGTCGTCCTTCAACGGCGCGGTCGAACTGCGCGCGGCCGGCAAGCTGTCGGACACGACCGGCCTCAACGCCGTCGTCGGCTATGAGGCGGCCTTCTCCAGCAAGGAGGGCGCATTGAAGGGGCAGTTGATCGGCAATACCGCGCAAGCCTTCTCGACCGACATGGGCGAGGTCGGCAATCCCGGCGTGCTGCTGGGTGTCGGGGTGACGACGAAGCTTCTCGGCCTGAACGTAGCGGCCAGCTATCGCGGCACCTTTGGCGACAAGAACCGCAACGACCAGAGCGGATTTGTCGGTTTCACCAAGGCGTTTTAAATAAGGAACAAACGGGGGCGAAGGGCCGGCGGGGAACTGCCGGCCCTTTTCTTATGCGCTGATGTTCAGGCGCTGGCCGGGCGCGTTGGGGTCTGCCTGCGTGACGGAAGACACCTGCGCCGCGCTGAGCCTGCCGTCGAGGATAAAGGCGGCCTTTCGCGTCGGGTCGCTGGCGGCGTCGACATCGTAGGGGCCCGACTTGGGGTGCGCCGGATCGATGTGCTTCTTCGCATAGTCGACATCGGTGCAGTTGCGGCAGGTATAGCCGTTGACCGTCACCGGGTGAGGATAGTCGGAACCGATCGACATTCTGCCGTTCTCCCTGTTCGAAAGGGAGTACGACGGGATGAACGAAACGGTTACACGGTTATCTCAAAAAAAATCAGTTCAGCAGCGAGGCCGCGATATTGATGGTCAGCGCCAGGACGGTGGCGTTGAAGACATAGGCAACGACGCAATGAATGGTGCCGATACGCCGGGTCTGGCGCCCGACGATCGATACGTCGGCGGTCTGGCCGGACGTGCCGATGATGAAGGAGAAGTAGAGGAAGTCGAGATAGTCCGGCTTGTCGGTTCCCGGAAAGAGCAGGCAGCGCTCCCCCTTGTCGCCGCAGTGACGTTCCGAGAAATAGTAGCCGTGCGCATAGTGAAAAGCGAAGGCGGTGTGGATGAAGGCCCAGGACGTCATCAGGGTCAGCACCGACAGACCGACATGGACGCCTCGCAAGATACCGCTGACGGTTTTGACCGAAGCCAGCTCGCCGACGATCGCCGCCACCGACAGGATCGCCGCCAGGATCGACAGCAGGAGAATCGTCACCTCGCCGTCGTCGTAGAGGGCCGCCCGGCGGTGCATGACATCCTCGCTGGCGTTCATCATGGTCTCGATGCTCAAGGTCAGGTAGGCGAGGGTGCCTGTATTCCAGGCCAGCAGGCTGTCGGTCACCGGGCGAAGGTGGGTGAAAACCATGGTGCCGAACAGAACCGACAGGCCCAGCACGATCGCGATCAACAGCCGCGGCTTATACTTGAGGTGTCTGACCACCGGCAGCGCAAGCACGCCCTTGTGTCCGCGTCCCGTATTCGTCATGCCGCCAAACCCTTGAATCGAAGGACATCCATGTTACTGTTTTTTGAACCCTGAGTCCCACGCGGCGTGAAGAGAAAGGAAGCGGCCTTGGCCATCGTGTTCGAGCATGCGATCGACCTGCCGCAGACCCCGCATGAGGTCTTTGTGTTCCTCGACGATTTCAAGAAGGTGCCTTTGTGGCTCAAGCGCTGCGAGGGCGTGGCCAAGTGCGGGCAGGGCCCGAACCGCGAAGGCGACAAGCTGCGCTATGCCTATTTTGAAGGCGGCCGGCATCGCATCATGGACGGCATCATTACGGGATATGAGCCCGACCGGCGGCTGGCCTACCGCTATTTCGACAAGCTGATGCAGGTGTTCATCGAGTTTTCCATGGAGCCGACGGAAACGGGTACGCGTCTGTTCCACCGCGTCGAGATCGTGCCGCACTACTGGCTGGCCAAGCTTCTGGCGCCCTTGTTCAAACTGCGCCTGCCGAGGCAGACGAAAGAGGCCATGGAAGGCATGAGGGCCATGCTGGCGGCAGGTGGATAGGAAGATAAAGGCGGTCCACAGATTACACAGATTTCACAGATTATTCGTGCGCGAAGCGCCGTCCTTCGACGCTCACGCACACGGGCATCGGTCTATAGCTCTGAAAAATCTGTGAAATCTGTGTAATCTGTGGACCCCTTCCTTTCACTGCGCTTCGCGCGTGCAGGACTTCATTAATATTTGCTCCGGCCGCTCGACTTTCCCGGCAATCCGGTCTTTAACATGTGGCAATTGTAACAAAATGCCCTTGAGGCCTCCATGCGCAAAATCCTCATTCTCGCCGCTTCCGCTTCGCTGATCGCGCTCGGCGCGCAGGCTGCCGACAAGGCGCCCTTTACCTACAAGGACATGATTTCGCTCGACCGCATCGGGGGCCTGAGCGTCGACGCCGGCGGCCATTACGCGGTCTTTCCGGTGCGCGCCACGGACCTGGCCAAGAACAAGGGCGTCACGACGCTTTGGCTGAAGGACCTGTCGAAGCCCGCCGCGCCCGAAATCAAACTGGCGGCCTCGGAAGGCGGCGCGGCCGACGCGCAGTTTGCCCCGGACGGCAAGACCATCTATTTCCTGTCGTCGCGCGGCGGCTCTTCGCAGGTATGGAAGACCGATATTACCGGCGCGACTGCCGTCCAGGTGACGAAGCTGCCGCTGGATGTCGGCGCCTATCAGCCGACGCCCGACGGCAAGGGGCTGGTGGTCAGCCTGGCCGTCTATCCCGAATGCAAGGGCAATGAGATCGACTGCACGGTCAAGACGCAGGCCGACAAGAAGACCAACGATCCGTCGAGCGGCACGGTCTATACCAAGGTCTTCGTGCGTCACTGGGACGAATGGGCCGACGGCACGCGCAATCACCTGTTCTATGTCGGTTTCGATGGCGCGGCACCTGTGGCCCTGACCGACGGCTTCGACGGCGACGTGCCGTCCAAGCCGTTTGGCGACGAAGCCGATTTCACCGTTTCGCCCGACAGCAAGACGCTCTATTTCTCGGGCCGCGTTGCCGGCAAGACCGAGCCGTGGAGCACCAATTTCGACGTCTTCTCGGTCCCGATGACCGGGGGCGCCGCGACCAATCTCACGGCCGACAACAAGGCGTGGGACGCTCAGCCGATCGTGTCGCCGGACGGCAAGACCCTGGTCTACAAAGCCATGAAGCGCCCAGGCTTCGAAGCCGACCGCTTCGGCCTGATGATCCGCGACGCCTCGGGCAAGGTGCGCGAGATCGCACCCGCCTGGGACCGCAGCGCCGACGGCGTCAAGTTCGCCAAGGACGGCAAGAGCCTGCTGGTGACCGCCGGCGATATCGGCATGGAAAAGCTGTTCCGCGTCGATATCGCGTCGGGCAAGGTGACGCCGTTGTCGAAGGACGGCCATGTCACGACCTATTTCGAGACCGGCGCAGGCTTCGTCTATCTCAAGGACAGCCTGGCCTATCCGTCGCAGATCTTCCTGTCGAAGCCGAAAGCGGCGATGATCGACGACGGCGCGACGAAACTGACCGCAGTCGACAGCGTGCTGGCCGACCGCGCCATGGGCGCCTATGAGCAGTTCACCTTCAAGGGCTGGAACGGCGACACGGTCTACGGCATCGTCGTGAAGCCGGCGGGCTATGTCGAAGGCAAGACATACCCGGTCGCCTTCCTGATCCACGGCGGGCCACAAGGATCGTTCGGCGACGATTGGTCGTTCCGCTGGAACCCGGAAACCTATGCCGGCGCGGGCTATGCCGTCGTCATGGTCGACTTCCACGGTTCGACCGGCTACGGCCAGGCCTTCGAGGACGCGATTTCGCAGCATTGGGGCGACCGTCCGCTGGAAGACCTGCAAAAGGGCTGGGCCGCGGCGCTTTCGAAATACAGCTATCTCGATGGTGACCGTGCCTGTGCGCTGGGGGCGTCCTATGGCGGCTTCATGACCAACTGGATCGCCGGCAACTGGAAAGAACCGTGGAAGTGCATCGTGACACACGACGGCGTCTTCGACGCGCGCATGATGGGCTATTCGACCGAGGAAGAGTGGTTCGAAAACTGGGAGCAGGGCGGCAGCGTCTTCACCGAGCCCGCCAAGTACGACACCTTCAACCCGGCGCTTCACGCGAAGGATTGGTCGGTGCCGATGCTGGTCGTGCACTCCGATCGCGATTACCGCATTCCGGTCGAGCAGGGCATCGGCGCGTTCACCGCGCTGCAGGCCAACAATGTCGAATCGGAGTTCCTGCGCTTCCCGGATGAGAACCACTGGGTGCTGAAGCCGCAGAACTCGCTGAAGTGGCATGCCACCGTGTTCGACTGGCTCGACCGTCATATCGGCGACAAGGCCGGCAAGTAACGAACCTTCTTCTCCCCTTTCAAGGGGAGAAGGTGGCCCAGCTTGCTGGGCCGGATGAGGGGGAATGGCGCTGACAAAAGCTGTGTCGCCGGCAGGTTACCCCTCACCCCCAACCCCTCTCCCCTTGAAAGGGGAGAGGAGGGCATTCCTGTGATCCCGAATGAGGCGCGACATGACCCTTTCGATTTCCCGCCGCCATGTGCTGGCTGCCGGTGCCGCCTTCGGCCTGGCCGGCTGCTCGTCCGAAGTCAACAAGGCCGTGGACATGGCCAACCGGATGCTGGAGATCAAGAAACGGCATGGCGGCCGCATCGGTGTTTCCGCGCTGCAGGGCACGAAGTCGGTCAATCTCGACTCCGGGCAGCGCTTCGCCATGTGCTCGACCTTCAAATGGGTGCTGGCGGCGGCGGTCCTGAGCCAGGTCGACCAGGGCAAGCTCAGCCTCGCGAAGGATGTCGCTTACGGACCGAAGGACCTGCTGGACTACGCGCCGGTGACGAAGGCGCATGTCAGCGACGGGAAGATGGCGATCGGCGATCTGTGCGCGGCGGCGGTCGAGCTTAGCGACAATACGGAGGCCAACCTGCTTTTACCGCTGGTCGGTGGACCGGCGGGCCTGACGCAGTTCGTGCGCGGACTGGGGGATGCGACGACGCGCTTCGACCGCACCGAGCCCACGCTCAACAGCAATGTCGAGGGCGACGACCGCGACACCACGACGCCGCAGGCCATGGCGGCCTTGCTCAGGACCGTTTTCACCGGGACGGCGTTGAAGCCGGCCTCGCTCGATCAGCTCAAGGCCTGGATGGTCGCGACCTCGACCGGGCAAAAGCGCATCCGTTCGGTCGTGCCCGCCGGCTGGACGGCGGGCGATAAGACGGGCACGGGCGAAAACGGAGCCGCCAACGATGTCGCGGTCATCTGGCCGGACCATGGCGATCCGATCTTCATGGCGATCTATACCTCCGGCGGAACGCTCGATTCTGCCGGGCGTGAGGCGGCCATCGCCGACACGGCAAAACTGGCCCTGGATGTTCTGAAAATCTGACGACTGCCTCGGTATGCGGGACTGACAGCCTTCGACACCTTTCGCGCAGCTTGTTTTTGCTTTGTCGCCTTAGGTCTTCGGACGCCGATTGGGGTGGTACATCAGCGGGTAACTTGCCTCCGTCTTGGCGATAAACTCCGAGACTGATTGCCCGTTGCCTGCCGCCTCGTGGCTGCACTGAATTTCGGCTACCGCTCTCGGAGAGGAACTCGGGATGCCATTCATTACCACCCGGTCGGTGTAGATAGTCCCGGAAAGCATTTTGAAGTAATCGAAACCGGCGGCCTGGCATAACCGAGCGCCGCGCATCAGGGCGAAATCTTCAGCCGCTTTGCGCGGCACTTCGCTGTTGCCGTTAAATGTGACGAAGTAGTGATCTTCGGAGAGCTTTTTCTCGCTATATCCACCACGAAGGGTAAAAATTGTCTCCGCTTGGTAGGGCGTGGCAAGTGACGGCTGCTGATACGGGTATACGCCCAGGCTAGAGCAGCCACCCAACAGACATGACCCAAGAAGTACCAGCAGGCGTTTCATTTGATGCTCCCCCCAAAAACGCAATATCGCCACGCGATTCACGAAAGGATAACGCGCCCCCGAAACCTTGTGAAGTTCATCTTACCCGATCTGACTGCAAACCTTCAAACGGAGGGTATGAGCAGCATTACTCGCGTCGTCCATCGCTTAACTGGAGAGACAAGAGTAGTGCTCCTGCCCCCTGATCCGTCATTGCCGACACGGCAAACTGGACCTGGACGTGCTGAAGATCTGACGATGGCGGACGGTATTTCTGGGTACAAGAGCAACATGCCTTGCTCCCTCTACCGTCCAATAGGAACGACGGAAACAGTGCTCCTGTCCCCATGATCACAGCCGCCCAGCCGCCGGTCGATGCCGACGATCCCTAGCCGGTACGTCGTTCGATCTGCCGAAATCGGCTCTACGTGGCCATACCGGCCTGCCGACGTTTGCGTTTAAAGGCTAAAATCCGCCTTCCGGCCAAGCCGAAGCTGGGCTAGTCTGCCGTCCGGCTCGGGCAGACAAGGGGAACGGGGGCATGCGCACGACGATGGCAAAGGCGGCGGGACTGATTGCGATCGGATTGGCCGTCCTCGTGTCAGGATCTTTCGCCAAGACGAAGCCCGAGGCGCCACGTCCGCCTGCACCGGTGATCGATCCGGCGCTGGACCAGGCTTCGCTACAATTTGCCGGCGCGGATTTCAGGTCCGGCGCAGGCATGTTCATCGATCCGGCGAGTGTCGATCGCAGCCATAGCGACAATGTCCAGGTCAGGACTATTACCGTCCTGCGCGACCCCGGCCTCAGCGGGGCGCCGAGATACGAGCGTTCGGCCTTTGCGATCAATTGCGCCGGCGACCGGCCGAATATGGAGCGGCTCAGCCGGACCCAGATCGCCAGGTCGGGCGAGACCATCGGCGAGGCTAACAAGGCGGGCGGCACCGAGTCGGGGTATCCAGGCAGCGCCGGACTGGTGCTGTGGCAAACCATATGCGGCCATGGTGCGAACGATGGCGTTGCGGTTGCCGGCGTTGCCGGCGCCATAGCCCTGTTCGACCCGCAGCAGGAGGCGGCCGACGACATCCGGCGCAATGGCGGGACGGCGGCCAGGGCAGACGATCCCGGCCGCGCGCTCTATCTGGATACACGACATAGGGAGATCGCGGCAGCTTCGCCAGAGGAAGTCACGGCGCTGATCCCCGATTACGAACGCGCCGCCGACGCCGGAAGCCGCCAAGCCAGCTGGCGCCTGGTCGAAATAACCCGAAGCGACACCCCGAACGCCACGCGGCTGACCTGGCTGCGCAAGCCGGCCGACGGCGGCGACGCCCAAGCTCAGGTCGAACTGGCCCTCGCCCTGATCGACGCCCAACCGTGCACCGAAGCGCGTGCCTATCTGGAAAAATCTGCGGCCCAGGGCAATGCCGAGGCGCAGACCCGGCTGGGCGACGACCTGGCCCGAGGCACCTGCGGCCCCAAGGACCGCGACCAGGCCTTCAGCTGGACCGAAAAGGCCGCGCACCAGGGCTATTTCGAGGGGCAGTTTCAGCTGGGCAAGATGTACGAAGCCGGCGTCGGGGTTGAGCCTTCGGCTATCGAAGCCGGAGCCTGGTACCGGATTGCCACCGGGCACAGCGCGCAGGAACCCGAAGCGGGCATCTATGTCTATTCCGCCATGGGCGCGACCTACCGGACGGATGGCGTCTTGATGTACGAAAACAAGATTCCGCTTGCCGTCGCCCGGGCGCGCGAACTGTGCCGCCTCGATGATGTCTGCAAATTGGTCGTCAAGGGGACGTTCTGAGCCTGAAAATTGAAAATGGGGACAGTTGAAAATGGGGACAGGAGCAACATTTCTTGCTCCTTCTACCGTCCAATAGGAATGACGGAAACAGTGTTCCTGTCCCCCTGATCTGATGCTGTCGCTCTGGCGCGAGCATGACGCCTGGCCCACCTACTGGGGCGAAAAGCCAGGGCGGGAAGGGGGGCAGGTGCCGAGGGAGCTGTTGGAGGAATTGGGAGCATAACCAGGGTGCCGCGTCGGGCAAGCCTCCTCGTAGATTGTGCAAATGACAACCTGTCACCGAAATCTCTTCCCCTTGATCCTAATTTGATCCAACTATCATCCCGTCCGAAATCTGGGGACCGGCTCTGCCCTCACCGCAGGTGTTCAGTTCCTGCGCAGGCTTGACGTCGGGAACGATGCTTCCGGTCGCATCATCAACAATTTCAATCGGGCATTCGGCCACACCAAAGCGCGACTGTTGACGCACACTATAGGAATGACCTGTTTCAGGAACGAACACGGCGCCCATTCTGCAGTAATTATGAGCCACATTCGCCACCGGTCCCGCGCCGTAGATCATTGAAACGCTGGCGGTCGAGCTAAACACAGTCGCGGCGTGAATGTAGACCGGCTTGCCCGCCGTGATTCGGAGCATTTGTTCTCTCGCTGTGAGCGAGCCAAACACCGCAGCCAGCTTCAACGTGGCGCAAGTTCCGTCCGCGCTCAGAGAATAGATTTGAGTCGAGGCCACGCCCAAGCCTGTACCTGCATATCCTTTAATGAAAGTGATGTCGGTGCCCGGCTGACTTGCATTTAGGCTTTCGACTTGCGGTCTTAAAGCGCATGATGTCAGCCCGATTAATACCCCGGCGACAAAACCTGCGCGGATGAAGTTTTGGGTTAAGATATTCATAAAGCCCCCCTCCTTTAAAGCGGCACGGGACGCGTTGTCCGATATGCTATTTGTATTGATCAGTTTATATTGGCAAGTCCTCAGGGCACCGTCGCAGATGGCAATTTTGGTGACGGCCTGATCAAATTCCGAAATAGATGTGATCAAGAATTGCCTAATTGACGATCTGCCTTCAAATCCGATGCCGCGTTTAATTCGCTCGGTCACTTGCACGATCGCTTGACGACTCAAGGCCTCCGAGGCTTTGGTCGGGCCATGAAACAGGTGGTATCTTTCGATGATGTGCTGGCGGAAATCGCCGTCCTCGTGCGGCCGCATTTCGGCAAGGGGCGGACAGCGCAGTACATCCCGCAACTGGCGGCAGTCGATCCCAACCAGTTCGGCATGGCCATCTGCACGGTCAAGGGCGATGAATACGCCGTCGGCGACGCGGATGTGCCGTTTTCCGCCCAGTCGATCACCAAGCTGTTCGCGCTCGGCCTGGCGCTCAATCGTATTGGGGATGAGGTCTGGACCCGCGTCGGCAAGGAGCCGTCGGGCACGCCGTTCAACTACCTGTCGCAGCTCGAGCACGAGGAAGGCATTCCGCGCAATCCCTTCATCAATGCCGGAGCCCTGGCCGTGACCGACATCCTGCTCAATATCACGCGCGAGCCCGATGCTTTGGTGCGCGACTTCATGGGGCTGTTGGGCGTCGCCAACCTGACGATCGACGAGGAGGTCGCGGTGTCGGAACTGGAGACCGCGCACAAGAACCGCGCCATCGCCAACCTGATGCGCAGCTTCGGCACCATCACGCATGACGCCGAGGCCGTGGTCGAGGCCTATTGCCGGCAATGCGCCGTGACGGTGACGTGCCGCCAGTTGGCGCGGGCCGCCTTGCCTCTGGCGGCGCGCGGGTTCTCGCCGCTGATCGAGGAGACGATATTCCCGGAACGCCTGACACGGCGGCTGAACGCGCTGCTGCTGACCTGCGGGACCTACGACTCGGTGGGGTCGTTCGCCTATCGCGTCGGCCTGCCGTCGAAAAGCGGCGTCGGCGGCGGGTTGGTCGCCGTCATCCCCGACCACGCCACGGTGGCCGTCTGGGCGCCGGAGCTCGACCGCTTCGGCACCAGCGTCGTCGGCGCCTATGCGCTGGAGCACTTCAGCCAGCTGACCAATTGCTCGGTGCTGTGATTGGTGGTAAAAATTGCTACCAAGGCGTATGTCAATGCCCGATGGAAGCAAGCCCCGCGTGGAAAAGGTCAGCATCGCCCTGACGCATGATATGGCCGCCATGGTCCGCGACGCCGTGGACAGCGGTGAGTTCGCCTCGACCAGCGAAGTCGTGCGCGATGCCCTGCGTGACTGGAAGGCCAAGCGCGAAGAGCGCCAGGCCAGGCTGGAAGAATTGCGGCGTCTTGTTGCCGAAGGTCACGCCAGCGGCACGGTCGAATGGAAGGGCGGGGCCGACATCATCGCGCGGGCGCGCAAGGCGGCGGGACTCTAATCCGTGGATTGGACACTGAAGTATTCACGGCGGGCCGATGCTGACCTGATCGACATCTGGGCCTACATCGCCGCCGACAATCCTTCTGCCGCTGACCGCCACGTTCTGAAGCTGTCGGAGACTTTCGAGGCTACGCAAGGATTTCCCGATAAAGGGAGGGCCTGCGCCGGACCTATCGGAAGATCACCGGATACTGACCTATGGAAGCTATCTGCTGATCTACCAGATCGACCGTGAGAAAAGGGTAGTGACGCTGATACGCGTTCTTCATGCCGCCCGCGACTGGCGGACGCTGTTTGACGACTAAGGCATCGATCTTTATCGTCGCCCGCAAACTGGGGCGGGACTTCCCGAAAGACATTGACCTATCGTATCGCCATTGCGGGCGCCGGCACGACCGGGCTGGCCCTGGCCGGGTTCTTACGCGCGGGCGGGCATGAGGTCAGCCTGTTCGAGCGCTTCGACAAGGCGTCGCCAGTCGGCGCGGGCCTGCTGATCCAGCCGACCGGGCTGGCCGTCATGGCGCGGCTGGGCGTCGACAAGGCCCTGATCGCCCGCAGCGCGCGCATCAAGACGCTGTACGGCAGGACGCATACGGGGCGGACCGTCTTCGACCTCAGCTACGATATCCTGGGGCGGCACATCTTCGGCCTCGGCGTGCACCGCGCCAGCCTGTTCCAGGTGCTGTATGACCACGCGGTGGCAGCGGGCGCGAAGATCCATACGGCGTGCGCGGCCGAAAGCGTCACGACGCACGCCGACGGGCTGATGTCGCTTAAGACAAAAGGCGGCGATTTCGGGCCGTTCGACCTGGTGGTCGACTGCACCGGCCGGCATTCGAAACTGGCCGAACGCCACGCCGATATCCGCATGAATCGCGCCTATCCGTACGGCGCCTTCTGGGGCGTGTGCCGCGATCCCGGGCAGGTGTTCGGCCGGGGCGGCCTGCAGCAACGCTACGACGCGGCGAAGGTCATGATCGGAACGCTCGCCATCGGCAAGCGCCCGGGCAGCGAGGACGACCATATCGCCTTTTTCTGGAGTCTGGCGGCGCGCGATCTGGAACGTGTGCGCGCCGAAGGGCTGGATGCGTGGAAAGCCCGTGTCCTGGATTACTGGCCGGACATGGCGCCGTTCGTCGCGCAGCTTGAAACCTTCGACGACCTGACCTGGGCGGAATACGGCCACAAGGCGCTGCGGTCGCGGGTGAAGGGCCGGCTGGTCTTTGCCGGCGACGCGGCCCACGCCATGAGCCCGCAACTGGGGCAGGGCGCCAACCTCGGGCTGATCGATGCCTGCGTGCTGGGCGAGGCGATCAATGGTTCACCCGACATCGATGCGGCGCTCGATCACTATCAGCGGGCGCGCCGGAACCATCTCGGCTTCTATCATCGCGCCAGCCTGTGGATGACGCCCTTCTTCCAGTCGGATTCCAAGGCCGCGCCGTTCGTACGCGATCTGTGTTTCGCGCCCATGTGTTACACGCCCTGGCTGAAGGACGAGATGATGCGGACCCTGGCCGGGATGAAAACCGGTCTGTTCAGCCATATCGATCCGGGGCAATGGCACCAAGACTACGCTATCCGTCGGCGTCGAGGCTGAGCGCCTGCCCATACGCCTTGATCCGCGCCAGCTTTTCCCTGAAGGCCGACCAATCGTCATGTTCGGCGATTCCTGCCCAGATGGCTTCGATTTCGTCGTAGAGCAGGGTTTCGGGATCGGGCTCGGTAAAGCGCGGGTGGCCGAGTTTCGATGCATCGGCCGTTTCGTAGCCGGCGATGGCTGCGCGGAAGGTGTCGAAGGCTTCGCCGGTATAGTGATCGGCGCGCGGGCCGTTCGTGGCGCGTGCTTCGCTTAAGCGTCCGCCGAACCAGTCGTAGAACAGCGCTTCGAAGCTGCCATCGAAGCTCACGGATTTCAAAAAGCCATGGACGGCGCGGGCCAGCGCTTCGTTGTCTTCTTTCGGCGCAAGGTTCAGCCTTTGACACATGGCAAGCCCCAGTTCGCGCTGATAATGGGCGTCGTATTCGGCCATGGTGGCGCTGAGCGGCTCGGTGGGGCTGATCAGCGTAAGGCACGATCCCAGGCGGGCCAGGTTCCAGCCGACCGTGTCGGGTTGGCGGCCATAGGCGTAGAGGCCTGAATGATCAAAATAGGCGGCGGTGAAGTTCGGATCGAAGCGCGGCAGGAAGCGATAGGGACCGTAATCGAAGCTTTCGCCCGTAATGTTCATGTTGTCGGTATTGAGCACGCCATGGACGAAGCCCGCCGCCATCCACCGCGCCGCCAGTTTCGCCGAGGCCTTGAGCGTTGCCGCGAAGACCCCCGCGGCATCTTTGGCGTCGGGGTAGAAGTGCGCCACGATATAGTCGATCAAGCCCTTCATGGTTTCGGTGTCGCCCGTATAGGCCAGGCGTTCGAAGGTGCCGAAGCGGATATGGCTGTGGCTCAGGCGAACCAGGACCGAGGAGCGGGTAGGCGAGGGCTCGTCGCCGCGCACCAGCTGTTCGCCGGTCTCGATCAGCGACAGGCTTTTCGAGGTCGGTACGCCCAGCGCCTCCAGCATGGCGGTGGCCAGCACCTCGCGCACGCCGCCCTTAAGCGTCAGCCGGCCGTCGCCGCCGCGCGAATAGGGCGTCCGGCCCGAGCCCTTGGTGCCGAGGTCCAGCAGGCGTTCGCGGTCGTCGCGCACCTGGGCGAACAGGAAGCCGCGCCCATCGCCGAGGTCGGGATTGTACTGGCGGAACTGGTGGCCGTGATAGCGCAGGGCGAGGGGTTTGGGCTGGTTGTCGGGGAGGGGATGAAAGCCGCCGAAGTGCTGGGTCCAGTCTTCGTCGGACAAATGGTCGAGCCCGATCGACGCTGCTGCCTGGTCATTGCGATAGCGCAGCACGGTTTGCGGAAACTCGGCGGCCTCAACCTCGTCGAACAGGGCGAGGCCGGAGTTCAAAAGGCGCGGATCGGGGGAATATTTGGACATGGGAGCCTGTGAAAGGACCCCTCCACCGCTTCGCGGTCCCCCTCCCCACGCTACGCGTAGGGAGGAGAAAAACGTATCGACTT
>CAKZJB010000068.1 GCA_936940865.1 uncultured Asticcacaulis sp.
AGGTTGGCCGGGAACGACCCCTGCCCCAGGCTCATGGAGAAACCCGCCGGAGGCGTGGTCGTCGTCTGGCGGCGATAGACGTCGATCCCGCTGTCGGTATCGACGGTCTGCGTCGTATTGATGCTGGCATCCGACTGCCACTGGTCCGCCCAGTTGGTCGCCAGCGCGGCGAACTGCGGGTCCCAGACCACGTTCGTCACATAGGTCACGGACGGCTGGGCGATCGCGACGCTCATCGGCCCGCTGCCGCTGGCCGTCGCCTGAACCAGAAGTTCGACATAGGCCGCGTTCGCCACCGCCGTGGCATATCCACGGCCATTGTTCGCCAGGGCGACGCCGCTGACGCCCAGAACGCCGCCCGTGGGGATGGCGTTGACCAGCGTGGTCGACAGCGCATTGCCGCTGGCATCGAACCATTTGGCATACAGGTTCAGATTGCTTACGCCGGAACTGGCGGCATAGACGCTCAGCTGGACCGTCTGGCCGGCGGATACGGCGGTGAGGCCGGCGCCGGTCTGCCCCAGGTTCATGGTCCAGCCGGACGTCGGAACCGACGCGGTCTGGCGGCGATAGACGCTCACCCCCCCGTCGGTCTCGACCGTCTGCGTCGTCGTCACGCCCGAGGCACTTACGCCCAGGTCATTCCAGTTGGTGGCGATGCTCGCAAAGTTGGGATCACCCGCCGAGCCGCTGTAAATCACATTGCCATTGGCATCGTAAGCGAAAGCCGAGATCTGAGACTGACCGCCGGCGGTCGCGGGAGGCGAGATCAGCTGAGTCAGTTGGCCCGCCGAATCGTAGACCAGGGTCGTCATATCGCCCTGAGGATCGATCATCGTCGTCCGGTTCGCCCCGTACACGAAACTCGTCATGGTGCTGACGCCGGTCGAGACGGTCTGTGTGATGCTCGTTACGCGGCTGGAACCGTCATAGCCGAAGCTCAGGCTGGTGCCGTCGCTCTGCGTAATCGTGCTGATCAGTTTGCTGGTACCACTGTAGGCATAGGTCGTGACATAGGTCTTGCCGTCGCTGATCGAGCTGTCTTCCGGCGAAAGGTCGGTCGTGACGGTCGTCAGGCGGTTCGAGGCGTCGTAACCGTAGTAGGTACGCGTTACCGTCTTCACTTGGGACGCGTTGCTGTAGCTGGTGACGAGCGAGGTCAGCAGCGAGCCGGTATAGACAAGAGTGGTGTAGTCGTTGTTGGCTGTCGTAATCGTCGTCAGCTGCGAACCGGGATAGGCATAGGTCAGAGAATTGCCGCTGGCGTCGGTCGACTTGACCAGGCGGCCGCTGTTGGCATTGTCGTAGACGTCGATGGCCCGGGTCTTGCCTTCCGTCCAGGTCCATTGGTTGGTCGAACTGTTGAACGACAGCGTGTCATAGGCTCCGCCCATCTCGTTGCCGACATATTTGCCGAGCGAAGTGCTGTAGGTATAGACGATCGTGCTGCCGTCCGCCGTCGTGTGGGTGATCGTGCTGCCGGCCGTGTTGACCGTGCCCGTCAGGCCGCCGACCTTGCGCTGGTAATTTTCCTGCCAGCCGTTCGCCGCACCCTGGCTGTTGTAGCTATTGACGACCGCATCGTCGAGCCCGAGGCCGAACAGCATCTCGTCCTGGCTCTGCACGATCAGGTTGCCGTTGGCGGCGTTGACCGTCACGTCGCTGCCGTTCTGCCCCAGCTTCGAAGTCCCGATCTCTCCCTGACTGCCCAAGGCCGCCAGCGACGATTTAACCAGCCCCTGCCCGCTGCCCGTGACGATCGCGACCATTGAGATCCCCCTAAACCTGAAGGTCCACCCCGGACCTTTTCGTGCCTCAGAGAGTCAATCGGCGGTTTACGGAATCCGTTTAGCGGTCAATCGCGAAATTCTTTGAGATTGGCGACATATCATTGTAATTTATCGGTTTATTTTTCCGGCGCCGTCATCAAACCCTCGCGGATCAGCGGTGCGACGCTGATCTCGTTCGAGTCATGCGCTATGGTGTCGGTCGAAGCGATGCGGGCCGCGACCTGGGAAAGGTCCCGACAGGCCCCCGGCGCAAAAACGGCATGAACGACGATGCAGACGGGCGGTGGAAAGCCCGCCGCCCGCAGCACCTGCGCCGCCTCGATCAGGGTGCGCCCGGACGACGCGATATCGTCGACCAATACAGGCTGGCGGCCCTGCCAGCGCGACATGTCGGGCAGGGTGACCCGGACCTCCCGGTCGCCGGACCGCTGTTTGCGGAGCACGGCAAACGGCGCATCGCAGCCGTCGGCGATTTCCGACGCCCACTGCTCGCTCTCTTCGTCGGGACCGACAATCAGCGGCTGTGCGACATTGCCGGAAACCCAGGCGCCGATCAACGGCGCGGCCCGCAGTGCCCGGGCCGGGATCGTGTAGATGTCCGACAGGTCCTTATAGCGGTGCAGGTGCGGATCGACGGTGACCAGGTCGTCGAAATGCGCCGATATCAGTTCGGCGAAATATTTCGAAGACACCGCTTCGCCTTTGCGGAACGCCTTGTCCTGACGCATGTAGGACAGGTACGGCGCAACCAGGGTCAACCGGACGGCGCCCAGGTCGCGCGCGGTCCTGGCGGCATAGATCAGACTGAGAATCTGCGGGTCCGGATCGGCCAGGGTGCAGACGACGACGACGTGCGCGCCCGCGACATCGTCGACAAGACGGACATAGGATTCTCCGTCCGGAAACCTGCGCCATTCCAGCCGCGCCGGCGCGGCGCCGAGACACGCCGCCAGGCGCTGCGCGAACGCTTCGTTGCCCGGCATGGCCAGCACCAGCCGCCTCACGCCTCGATCTCCAGGAGGTCCGGATTGTGATGGGCATAGTCCATGGCATAGGCCATTTCGCCGGGGGAATCGGCGTGTACGTCCAGGACCGGCGCGCCCGCCTGGACCTCGTCGCCCAGCCGCACGAACATCCGCACACCCGCCACCTTGACGTCCGGGGCGCCGGCCAACTTGGCCAGGCGCGCGATCTTGCGATTGTTGATGTGGGTGACCCGGCCGCCGTGCGTGGCAAGCAAGGGGCGGCGCTGCGACGCAACCCCTGGTGTGCGCAGGCCGCCCTGCGCCCGGCAGATCGCCTGGAATTTCGCCCAGGCCTGTCCACCGGCCAGGACCTGTTCCGCCTTGCGCGCCCCTTCCCCCGCAGGCGCGACCCCGCCGATTTCCAGCGCCGCCCCTGCCAGGAGGCAGGCCCGCCGACGCAGGTCCTGCGGCGCGTTCGGATCGTTTTGCAGGACCGCCAGCACGTCGTGGGCCTCGAGCGCCGGACCGATGCCGCGGCCCACCGGCTGGGCGCCGTCGGACAGGATGCAGCGCGTCGTCAGGCCGAAATGCGCGGCGACGCCTTCCAGCGCCCGGGCCAGAGCCTCACCCGCCTCGTCGGTCCTGACCTTGGCGGTCGCGCCGACGGGGATGTCGAGAACGACGTGGCTGGAGCCGGCGGCGATCTTCTTCGACAGGACCGAGGCGATCAGCTGGCCTTCGGTATCGATGTCGAGGACGCGCTCGACACGGATGAAGACGTCGTCGGCCGGACTGAGATTGACCGCCTTTCCCCACACGATGCAGCCGCCTTCCTGTTCGACCACCCGGCGCATGCCCTTAAGGTCGAGGTCGACCAGCGCCATCGTCTCCATCGTATCGGCCGTGCCCGCCGGCGAGGTGATGGCGCGCGAGGACGTCTTCGGCATGGTCAGGCCGCACGCCGCCGCGATGGCGACGACGATCGGCGTCGTACGGTTGCCCGGCAGCCCGCCGACGCAATGTTTGTCGACCACGATGCCGGCCGGCCAGGCCAGCCGGTCCCCGGCATCGACCATGGCCTCGGTCAGCGCGATGACCTCGTCCTGGTCGAGCGGCAGGGCGGACGATGCCGTAAGAAACGCCGCCAGGTGAATGTCGGTGTACCGGCCGGCCGCCGCATCATCGACAATCCCGCGATAGGCCTCCGCCGACAGCCGCTGGCCGTGGACGCGGCGGCGCACGCTGGACAGCGACTCGAGCGGCGGGGCATGGCGGATGTGCAGCGGCGTGCCCGCCGCCACGCCCAGCCGGTTCCACAGGGCTTCCGACAGGCCTGCCTCCCCCGGCGCCAGCCAGTCGTCCTCGACCTGGTACAGCGTGGCATAGGCCTGACGCCCGTCAGGGCCGCTGATGACGACCTGCGCCCGGGCGTACAAGCCTTCCGCCCGGCACACATGGCAATCGCTTCGCATAAGGATAATCGCTTCATGCTGGCTCAACAGGCCCATGCGCCGCGCCCGGATGGCCGGCGCGCCAGTGTCCGCGCTGGTGTCGACCGTCATAGATCATAGCTCCGCATGGGCTCGGATACGACGCACGGCCAGCGCAGTTCGCCTTCGATGCGCGTCCTCAGGGTCTCGGAGGCATCGGGCTCTCCGTGGACGATGAAGGTTTTTTTCGGCGGCCGCCGGAACCCTTGAAGCCAGCGCAGGATTTCATCGGCGTCGGCATGGGCCGAGAGCATGGACAGGTTGGCGATTTCGGCGCGGATGGGAATCCACTCCCCGTGAATCTTGACCTCCGTCGCGCCGCCCAGCAACGCGGCCCCCCGGGTGCCCGCCGCCTGAAAGCCGGAAAACAGGATGGTGTTGCGGCGATCCGGACCATAGGCCTTCATGTGGTGCAGCACGCGGCCGCCCGTGGCCATGCCGCTGGCCGAGATGATCACCTTGGGAACGCGATTGAAGGTGATCGCCTTCGACGCCTCGACGTCCCGCGTATAGGTGGCGACGTGGCAGACCTCGCGGCAGATTTCCGGCGACAGCGTCTGGTCGTCGGGGTGACGGACCAGGATATCGCTGGCGTCGATCGCCATGGGGCTGTCGAGATAGACCGGCACCAGACGCAGCCGCCCGGCCCGCTTCAGCTTCCAGAGGTGGTAGAGAATGGACTGGGCGCGCCCGACGGCGAAGGCCGGAATGATCACCGATCCTCCGCGCGCCGTCGTGCGCTCGATGACGTCGCCCAGTACCTCGGCCGGATCGGCGGGGTCGTGTTTCCGGTTGCCGTAGGTCGACTCGACCACCAGGTAATCCGCTTCCGCGACCGGCTCGGGCGCGGACAGAAAGGGATCCTGGTATCGTCCCAGGTCGCCCGAAAAGACAATGGTGGTTCCGGCCCAGTCGATCTGCGCCGTCGCCGCGCCCAGGATATGGCCGGCCCTGCGGAAGGTCAGCCGGGCCCCTTGCGGCAGGTCGGCCGAGCGGCCGAACCCTATCGGCCGGAAATGCGAAAGACAGCGTTCCGCGTCCCGGACACCATAGAGCGGCAGCGCCGGACTGTGCTTCGAAAACCCATGCCGGTTGGCGAATTCCGCGTCGCTTTCCTGCAGGTGGCCGCTGTCGCGCAACAGGATCTCGCACAGATCGATGGTCGCGTCCGTAGCGTAGACCGGCCCGCGGTAGCCGTCGCGCACCAGACGCGGCAGATATCCCGAATGGTCGAGATGGGCGTGGGTCAGGACAACGGCGTCGACCGCCTCGGCCGGAAGCGGCAGGGGCTGCCAGTTCCGTTCCCGAAGATGCTTCTGTCCCTGGAACAGGCCGCAATCGACCAGCAGCGCCTGGCCGTCCGCCTCCAGAAGATGTTTCGAGCCGGTGACCGTACCGGCGCCGCCGAGGCTGGTGAGAGTAAGCATGCATTGACCCCGATGTGGCAATAGCTGACCGTTTCACGAAATTCACGCCAAGCAATTGATTTCGAACAACCCACCCACGGCCGCCCGAAAACTTCGGACGCACCATAAGTAGAATCCCATAGGGACAAAACCGGATTTCGGCGCCCCGGCCTTTGCGGCATCCTGCCGCCATTCCAAACGGAGGCGACCATGTTCGACGCTGCTCCCCTGGCCACAAGCCGATCCCCGCAATCGCAAGCCCGCCCGGCGGCGATCGACGCCCTGCTGACGGGGCCGATATCGACCTTCTCTCCCGGCGAGGAGATCTATGCCGAGGGCGACAAGGCCGGCGCGCTCTATCAGGTGGCCTTCGGGGCCGTTCGGGTCTACCGGCTGCTGGCCGACGGCCGGCGGCAAATCTGCGCCTTCCACATGCCGGGCGAAATCTTCGGCTTCGAGGCGGGCGCCCAGCGCCACTTCTTCGCCGACGCCGTCAATACGGTCGGCCTCAAGCTGCTGCGTCCGGGCAGCGAAGTCGCGCTGTCGCACGAGCTTCTGAAACTGGCCCTGGGTTCGCTCGACAAGGCCCACGATCACCTGATGACCATCGGGCGCAACGACGCCGCCGGCCGGGTCGCCGCCTTCCTGCTGGAGATCGCCGAACGCCAGGGCACCCGTGATATCGACTCGATCGACCTGCCCATGTCGCGGCTCGACATCGCCGACTATCTGGGCCTGACGATCGAGACCGTGTCGCGCGTCTTTACCCGGTTGCGGGACCAGGGCGTAATCCGGCTGATTTCGACACGCCATGTCGACGTGCTGCGCTGGAAGCAGCTGGAAGCCATGACGGCCTGAAGCCTCATACCACCGGTCATAAAGAATGACCGTTGGTATGCGTTTTTCAGCGCAAGCGCCGTTGCTATTACTCCGCCGGCGGTTCCCACAGTTCGATGGCATTGCCTTCGGGATCGTGAATACGCGCGAAACGTCCCGTTTCCGGGCTGTCCCAGGCCGGATCGGTCTGCACCGCGATCCCGGCGCTTTTCAAACTGGCGATCAGGCCGTCGATGTCCGACACCCGGAAATTGATCATCCACTGCCTGTCCGGCGGGAAATAGGCCGTATCGTCCGCAAAGGGCACGATCAGGGTCTGGCCCGCCGCCTGCTGCCACGGGGCCCGCCACGACAGGCTGATGCCCAGGTGCTTTTCATACCATTCGCGCAGGGCGTCGGGCGCCTTGGCGCGAAAGAAGACACCGCCGATTCCATTGACAGGCATTTCCGGTTCCCCAGGTGGTCGCGGCGACTATGCGCGCAGAAGGATCGCGCGGTCAAGAATCGCCGGCAAGTGGCGTAAAAGCCTGTACGATTTCGGACATCGGGCCGGCCGCCCGGGCCGCGCACATATTTATTTTGTTTAATTTCATATAGTTAGATTTTTCTTCCCTTTGTTGTTACTATTGCCAAAACAATGGCGGGAGAATCAATGCGTTACCTCTTCAACGAAAATTGTTAGCGCTACCGTCTTATCAAATGTCCTCAGCCGTCCAACAGGCCGGACGGTCCAATCCATTCCCAACAGGTCGAGCATCCGAACATGACCCTTTCCTTTTCCCGGCGCATGGCCACCGGTCTCCTTGCTTTGACGGCGATATCCCTGTGTTCCGGCGCCATAGCCGAAACGCCCAAGGGTCGCGACGTCACCCTCGACGTCGCCCGCGCGACCAAGCCCGTCGACCGCTTCTTCGACCTGTCGGTCGGCGCGGACTTTCCGGGGACCACCATCCGCGATGCCAATCTGGCCCAGATGAAGACGGCGTCGGACGAGCTCGGCTTCCGCTACATGCGCTTCCACAACATCTTCGCCGACGATTTCGGCACGGTGAAGCGGGTCGACAACAAGCTGGTCTTCGACTGGACGAAGATCGACTACCTCTACGACCACATGCTGAAGGCCGGCATCAAGCCGTTCGTTGAACTCGGCTTCACGCCGGACGCCATCAAGACGTCGGACCAGAAAATCTTCTACTGGAAGGGCAATACATCGCACCCCCGTCTCGACGACTGGAAGCAACTGGTCGACGCGTTCAGCCGCCACCTGATCGACCGCTACGGCATAGACGAGGTCCGGTCGTGGTATTTCGAGGTGTGGAACGAACCCAATCTCGACGGCTTCTGGCAATATGCCGACCAGGAAGGCTATTTCGCGCTTTATAACGTCACGGCGCGTACCCTGAAAGCGGTTGACCCGAAGCTGCGCGTCGGCGGTCCGTCGACGGCCGGCGCCGCCTGGGTGCCGGAATTCCTGACCTATGCGAAACAGACCAATTCGCCGGTCGACTTCATCACCACCCATACCTACGGCGTCGACTACGGCTATCTCGACGAGGAGGGCAAGATGGACCTCCAGCTGTCGAAGAACCCCAACGCCATCACCGGCGACGTCAAGAAGGTGCGCGGCGAAATCGAGGCCTCGGGCTTCCCCGGCCTGCCGCTCTACTTCTCGGAATGGAGCACCAGCTACAATCCGCGCGACCTCAGCCACGACTCCTACATTGCGGCCCCCTATATCGTGCAAAAGCTGCGCTCGGTGCAGGGCATCGCCCAGGGCATGAGCTACTGGGTCTATTCCGACCTGTTCGAAGAGCCCGGCCCGCAGACCAAGCCCTTCCAGGGCGGCTTCGGCCTGATGACGCCGGACGGCATCCGCAAGGCCTCGTGGTTCGCCTACAAGTACCTCAACGCGCTCAAGGGTAACGAAATCCCGTCGTCGGACGCGCAAGTCTGGGCGGCCACCGACGGCAAGGCCGTGTCCGCCGTGGTCTGGGACTTCGAGCAGCCGGCGCAGAAGGGCAGCAACGGCACCTTCTTCTCGAAGCTGGTGCCGAACGCCCCGTCGGCGCCCGTCACGCTGAAGTTCGCCGGCCTTAAGCCCGGCCATTACCGCGTGACGGTTTCGCGCACCGGCTACAAGGTCAACGACGCCTACAGCGCCTACATCGAGATGGGCTCGCCCAACACCTTGACGGCCGCCCAGAAGCAGAAGCTGCAGGACCTGACGCGCGACCTGCCCGAGAGCGACCGCGCCGTAACGGTCGGGGCGAACGGCGCGGCCAGCGTCACCGTACCGATGCACAGCAACGACCTCGTCCTGGTCAAGCTCTCGCCGAAGTCGTAAAGTCGGATCATGACCGGACCGTCCCGCCGTAATCTCTTCCACGGCCTTGTCGCCGGCGCCGCTGCCACAGCGGTGCCGGCGGCGTCCGCGACCGCCGCCCCCTCCAAAAAGGTTACCTGGCCGGCGGGTATCGAAGGCAGCCGCCGCGCCGACCTCGGCAACGGAACCTATCTCAATCCGATCATCGCCGGCGACCATCCGGACCCGACCATCCTGAAGGATGGCGGCGACTACTACATGACGTTTTCGTCGTTCTTTTCCTATCCCGGCCTGGTCATCTGGCATTCGACCGACCTGGTGAACTGGGCGCCGGTCGGCCCGGCGCTGCAAAAGCCGCTCGGCACCATATGGGCCGTCGACCTGTGCAAGCATGACGGCCGCTATTTCATCTATATTCCGGCGGCGCCCGACGGCAGTACCTGGTCGATCTATGCCATCTGGGCGGACCATATCGAAGGCCCGTGGAGCGATCCCGTCGACCTCAACATCCATGGCTGCATCGACCCCGGCCACGCCGTCGGCGAGGACGGCAGGCGCTACCTGTTCGTCAATGGCATCCGCAAGATTCGTTTGAGCGACGACGGCCTGGCCACGGACGGCGAAATCGAACCGGCCTATGCCCCCTGGCACTATCCCGACGACTGGATCGTCGAAGGCTTCTCGCCGGAAGGTCCAAAGCTCTTGCGCCACGGTGATTATTTCTACCTGATTACCGCCGTCGGCGGCACGTCGGGCCCGCCGACCGGACACATGGTCATCGCCGCACGCTCGAAGTCGATCCACGGCCCGTGGGAACACTGCCCGCATAACCCGATCGTGCGCACGAAGAGCGCCGCCGAACCGTGGTGGTCGCGCGGCCATGCGTCTCTCGTTGAAGGTCCGGCCGGCGACTGGTGGCTGGTCTATCACGGCTATGAAAACGGCTTCCGCACGCTTGGTCGCCAGACCCTGCTCGAGCCCGCCGAGTGGACCAGGGACGGCTGGTTCCGCGCCAGGGGCGGCGACCTGTCGAAGCCGCTGGCCAAGCCCAAAGGCGGCAAGACCAGCCCGGCCGGCCATGCCCTGTCGGACGACTTCTCCAAGAACCGCTTCGGCATCCAGTGGTGCTTCCACGACCCCAGGCCCGGCGAAATGCAGCGCGTCACATACGAAGACCGGTCTTTACGCATCGCCGGGCGCGGCACCTCGCCTGCGGACAGCTCGCCGCTGGTTTGCGGCGTCGGCGACCGGTCGTATGAGGCCGAGGTGACGATCGAACTCGACGGCCAGGCCGAAGGCGGCCTGCTGCTGTTTTACAACAACAAGGCCTTTGTCGGCCTGGGCTGCACGCCCAAAAGGATCAAGGCCTTCATCTGGAACGAAGAACAAACCTGGGCCGGCGCCGATATCGATACGTCCCGGATCCGCCTGCGCGTGACGAACGACGAAAATATCGTCACCTGGTACTATTCGCTCGACGACGGCAAGGCATGGATCCGGCAGGGCCTGCGCAACGAGGTGTCGGGCCTCCACCACAACGTCTTCGGCGGCTTCCTGAGCCTCAAGATCGGCTTCTACAGCGCGGGCAGCGGCAGCATCCGCCTGAAGGACTTCACCTACCGCGCGCTTCCACGAACGGTCTAGGCCGGGTCGTCCGCGGCGACCTGGAAAGAGAAGGCTTCGCTGTGCCGGAAGACATCCCGCCGTCGAGCCCGAGGCAGGCCACACCGCACACCGTGAAGTCCACCGTCAGGACATCGCCCGATCTGCCGCCCGGATAATCGGACGATGCGCGGGAAATGGCGACGACACGGCCGTCGGAAAAGGGTTCGGCATGGAAGCGCCGCCCCTTCGGCGTCGGGATCATACCGCCGGCAGATCGTGGCGCCGGTCATGGCGATCCGTTTCAGACGCGGCGGGTGGTCACGATCGATACGCGCGGCGACAGCATCTGGCCCTTCATGGCGCCCTCGCCTTCGGTCGCGGACACCGGCGCGGTGAAGATGGCGCGTACCACGTCCATGCCTTCGACGACCTTGCCGAAGGCGGCAAAGCCCAGGTTGTCGGCGGTCCCGCCGCCGCCCGCATCGAGGAAGGTCATGTCGCCGACACAGATGAAAAAGTCGCCGCGCCCGCTGGGAAGCTGGGAGCCGCGCACCAGCGAGATGGTGCCGTCGGTGTGGCTGAGCCCCGTCTGGCTGGTCGGTTCGTGCGCCACGGGCGCCAGGGCGCGACGGCTGTCGCCGCCCTGGATCAGGCCGCGCGGATTGCCGTCGGCGCCATTGCCATTCGGCATGGCGCGGTAAAAAACGGTGTTGTCGAGCTTCTTCAGGTCGACATAGCGCAGGAAATTCCTGACGGTCAGCGGGGCGTGCCCGGCGTCGAGATCGAGGACGATGGCGCCCTTGCCCGTCGTCATTCTGATGCGCACCAGGCCGGCCGATGTCTGAGCCCGTGCCGGCAGGACCGCGACGGCTCCCAGTGATAGTCCGGCGCCGATCATGTCCCTGCGTCTCATGCTTTTCTCCCTGCGCACGATTTTACCCATCATGCGCACACCGTCCCGGGAGCGCAAGCGCCGGACTTTCGACTCGACAATTCGCCGGTCCGAATGGTTAATGCCGTGACGGCTTGGGAGGGCTTTTCATGGACCGGCGGATTTTTCTGGCGCTCTTGGGCGCGGGCGCAGCATGGGATGCACAAGCTACGGACCTGAAGTCGCTGATCGACAAGGCGACATCCAGGAAGGGCGCAAGCAGCAACGACGCCGACGGCGCGCTACGCGAAACCCTGACAGACGGGACGCTCAGCGCCGTGACGCGGGTGTCTAAGGTCGATGGCTACTGGGGCGACAGCGTCATCCGCATCCCGCTGCCCAAGACCCTGGCCAGGATCCAGGCGATCGCCAGGCCGCTGGGCATGTCCGGCGCGCTCGACGACGTCCACCTGCGCATGAACCGTGCGGCGGAAGCCGCGGCGCCGCTGGCCCGAGACCTGTTCCTCGACGCCATCCGCGGCATGACGATCAAGGACGCCATCGGCATCGTCAGGGGCGGCCCGACCTCGGGCACCGAATACCTGCAAAGGACGACGACGCCCCGCCTGACCTCGGCCTTTACCCCGCCGATGGAGGACGCGCTGCAAAGCACGGGCTGTGTGCAGTCGCTCGACGCGGCGGTCAAACGCAACAAACTTTCAGGCATCGTCCACGGCGACGCCAGGACCTATCTCAGCAAATACGCGGTCGGTTTGGCGCTGAACGGCCTGTTCCACTATATCGGCGTGGAAGAAACGGCGATCCGCCGCGATCCCGGCAAGACCGGATCGAACCTGCTGAGGCGCGTGTTCGGCTGATACTCGATCTCAAGGCCGGTCAGGCAAAACTGGTGGGGTTTGCCGACGACAGACTGCGGATCCTGTGAAAGCGCTCTTGAAGCGCCCTTCTGTTCATGCCAATGATACCGGTGTCAGTGTTGCCGCTAACGACCGGCGGGCGCGCCACACGCCCGGGAGGAAGACATGACGAGAGGAATACCCATGATGTCCAGAACGCTTCGTGGCGGACTATTGGCCGGCATGCTTATGACCTCGCCGGCCGTAGCCGGCACGCTGAAAGTTTCGGCTTCCGATCCGGCCGCCTACCACACGGTCCAGGCGGCGGTCGATGCCCTGCCCGACACCGGCGGCGATATCGACATCGCGCCCGGCACCTATCGCGAAAAGATCGTCGTCGCCAAAAACGGCGTCCACCTGCACGGCACGGGCGCGAAGCCCGACGATACTGTGCTGGTCTATGGCGACGGCGCGTCGAATGCCGGCGGCACCTTCAAGTCGTACAGCGTGCTGGCCTCGGGCGACGATTTCTCGGCCTCCAACCTGACGATCCAGAACGACTATTGGCTCAATCCCGACAACAAGCCGTCGCAGGCCGTGGCGCTGAACCTGACCGGCGACCGCGCCGTGCTGACGCACGTGCGGCTGCTCGGCCACCAGGACACGCTCTACGCCAACAAGGGAACAGCTGGCCGCATGAGCCGGCAGTATTTTTCGGACTGCTACATCGAGGGCCATGTCGACTTCATCTTCGGCAACGCCAAGGCCTACTTCAAAAACTGCCATATCCACGGCCTGGCGCATCAGTCGGTCATGTATACGGCACAAAGCAAGAATTCCCCCACCGAAGACAGCGCCTATGTCTTCGACCACTGCACCCTGACGGCCGAAGCCGGGGCGCAGGATATCGCGCTCGGCCGCGCCTGGCGGCCCTACGCCACCGTCATCTTCCTCGATACCGACATGCAGGCCAATATCATCAAGGCCGGCTGGCGCGAATGGACGCCCGGCAAAACCAATACCCTGCCGTTCGCCTATTACGCCGAATACAGGTCGACCGGCCCCGGCGCCAATCCGACGGGCCGCGAGCCCTACAGCCTGCAACTGACCGACGCCCAGGCCGCCTCGTGGCGGCTGGACGCCTTCTTCAAGGGCGATACCGCCTGGATACACCAAGAAACGAAAAGGGAAGCGAAATGAAAAAGGCCCTCCTGATCCTGGCGGCCGGTCTTGCCGTGACTTTGGCCGTCGCCGTGCCCGCGGCAGCGCAGATCCAGCCGACGATTGTTCCGGCGCCGGTCGTGGCGCAGCCGCCGGCCGTCACCGACGCGGCCCAGCGCGCCGCCATCAAGCACATCGTCCCGAAGAAGATCGTGCTGGTCGGCGATTCGACCACCCAGGTCGGCAGCGGCTGGGGCGGATCGTTCTGCGCCAACCACCTGACCTCGTTCGTCAGCTGCGTGAACCTGGCGCGCGGCGGACGCGGCACGTTCGACTACCGCGCCGAAGGCTCGTGGGACATAGCGCTCAGCGAGATGAAGGCGCCGGGCTACGCCCAGGTCTATGTGCTGATCCAGTTCGGCCACAACGACCAGCCGGGCAAGCCCGGGCGTTCGACCGACCTTGCAACCGAATATCCGGCCAACCTGAAACGCTACGTCACCGAGGCGCGCGCGGCAGGCGCCATCCCCGTGCTGGTGACGCCGCTGACGCGCCGCGCCTTCAAAGGCGGCTCGTTGCAGGACGACCTTGCGCCGTGGGCCGACGCCGTCAAAGCCGTCGCGAAAGAGATGGACGTACCCGTGGTCGACCTGCACGCCCTGTCGGTCGCCGCAGTGCAGCAGATGGGGCCCGTCGAAGCGATCTCATTGGCCGAAACCATGCCGCCGCCCGAGGTCATCGCAGCCGCAAAGACCGGCACGACGATCGGCGCGCCGAAGCCGAACACGGCGGCCGCTGCCCCGGCGACCAGCACCGAGGTTCTGGAAAAGCCGCAGGGCCACCCGACCGTCGTTTTCGATTACACGCACCTGGGGCCGAAGGGCGCCGATTATTTCTCGAAGATGGTCGCGGTCGAACTGGCGCGCGTCGTGCCGGACCTGCGTAAGGATCTCGTCGAAGACCTCTACCCGCCGCATCAGTAAGGTTGGCACCCATGCCGAACCGGCGTTGAAAGACGCGCCCA
This sequence comes from uncultured Asticcacaulis sp., assembly GCA_936940865.1. Classification (GTDB taxonomy): domain Bacteria; phylum Pseudomonadota; class Alphaproteobacteria; order Caulobacterales; family Caulobacteraceae; genus Asticcacaulis. Next base: position 14,330 of record CAKZJB010000068.1, read on the forward strand.
ATCTCGACGCCGTGAAAAAGCAACTGAACGCGACGCCGACGGACGCGCTGCCTGATCAATGCGGTGGCCTGGCTGGCGGCCTGAGGCAAGGTTCACATATAGCAGAAAGTCGCCAATATAAAAGTTTGCGTGACATTTCGATCATCTTGATGCATCTTCGATCAAAAGCCGGCGCATTGACCGGCAGAATCGGGGAAACATATGCGTCCGGCCAGCCTTGTCCTTCTTCTGACCAGCCCGCTTTGGGCCGCTTCGGCCGCCTGGGGCCAAACGCCACCCATGGACGGCCCCAATCCGCAGCCGACGCCGCCGCGCCAGACCATCGCGCTTCCCGGCGGCAAAGCCAAGGCGCCGCCGCCCGGCCCCTATCAGCCGGCCTGGGATTCGATAAAGGCCCATTACAGCACGCCCGACTGGTACAAGGATGCCAAGTTCGGCATCTTCATCCACTTCGGCGTCTATACGGTGGCAGCCCATGCGTCCGAATGGTACCCGCGCCATATGTACAGCAATCCGGGCGTCATCGCCTGGCATGCGGAACATTTCGGCCCGCAGGACAAGGTCGGATACAAGGACCTGATCCCCCTGTTCAAGGCGGAAAAGTTCGATTCCAACCAATGGGCCGACCTGTTTGTCCGCGCCGGCGCCCGCTTCGTCATCCCGACGGCCGAGCACCATGACGGCTTCGCCATGTACGACAGCGCGCTTACCCGCTGGAACGCCAAGCAGATGGGGCCGCACCGCGACATCATCGGCGACCTGGCGAAATCGGTGCGGGCGCGCGGGATGAAGTTCGGCATCTCCAACCATCGCATGGAAAACTGGGACTTCATGTATCCGGCGGCGGGCTTGAAGACCGACCTGTTCGACCCGAAATATGCCGATTTTTACGGCCCGCCGCAGCCGCACGCCCAAAGCCGGTCCGGGACGGCGGCGCCAGCCGGCGAAATGGTGTCCGATCCGCGCGCGCCGCAAAGCGACGCCTTCCTGGAAGAATGGCTGGCGCGCAACGAAGAGATCGTCGACAAATACCAGCCCGACATCGTCTATTTCGACAACGGCGTGAACCCGCGCCGTCTCGATCCGTGGAAGCTGCGTTTCGCCGCCTACTATTACAATTCCGCCGCCCGCTGGGGCAAGGCGGTGACGATCAATACCAAGTCCGACGCCTATCTTGCGGGCACGGTCACCGACTATGAACGCCAGGGCCGCGCGCCGAAGACCGCGCAGGCCAATATCTGGTCGGTCGACGATCCGATCGGAGACAAGTTCGGCTACGTCGAGGGCATGGGACTGATGGGCGCCGACACCATCATCCAGCGGATCGTGCAGGACGTGGCGCGCGGCGGCACCTATATCCTGAACATCTCGCCCATGTCCGACGGCACCATCCCGGAGGCGCAGCAAAAAACGCTGCTGGAGATCGGCGACTGGCTGCGCGTCAATGGCGACGCCATCTACGGCACGCGGCCATGGACGACCGACGCCGACGGCACCGCCTTCTATACGCGCAAAGGCAATACGCTCTACGCCACGACGCTGGCCTGGCCGGCGGGACCGCTGGTCCTGCCCAGCCTGCCTTTGTCGGCGGGCCGGGTGTCGAAGGTTTCGCTCCTGGGCCCGGACCTCACGGTCGCTTTCAGCCAGAGCGACCAGGGGCTGAGCGTGACCCTGCCCGCACAACCCGTGGGCCGGCATGCTTACGCGCTCAAAATCGAAGGGCTGGTCCTGCAATAGCTCACGACGGCCAACGGAAGCGGCCGCGGGCCGCGTTGAATATCCCGAGACGGAGATACGACATGCGCACCTGGATTTTTGCCCTGGCGGCGGCCGGCATTCTGACGGCCGCCACCGCCCGGGCCGCGCCCCTGCCGCCGGTCCGCATCGTTCTGGTCGGAGACTCGACCCAGGCGCACAAGAGCGGCTATGGCGACGCCTTCTGCGCGCAGTTTCGCTCCGAGGTGACCTGCATCAACGGCGGACGCGGCGGACGATCGACGCGCAACTATCGCAGCGACGGCATCTGGGACAAGGACATCCTGCCCGAGTTGCAGAAGCCCAATGCGCCCGACGGCACGCCCTACGCCAGGACCTATGTGCTGATGCAGTTCGGGCATAATGACGGCTCGCCCAGGCCCGAACGCCATACCGACGTGCTGTGGGAATATCCCGCCAACCTGTCGGCCTACGCGAAAGAGGCCAGGGCGACCGGCGCGGTCTTCATCCTGGTGACGCCGCTCAGCATGCGCGACTTCGTCGACGGGCGGCTCTTGCCGGACCGAGTGGCGCCCTTCGCCGCGTCCATGCACAATGTCGCCATCACCGACCACCTGCCGCTGATCGATCTGTTCGCCGAAAGCCAGAAGGCTGTCCAGGCCATGGGGCCGGTCAAGGCCAACCACCTCCTTGCCGGCCAGCCGGTGCCGCAGAACGTGCTCGACACCGAAGCGTCGGGGACATCGGTCCCGCCGAAAATCGAGCGCGACGCCTCGCAGACGGCCGGCAACGGCGCGCAGCCCTTCGACTATACGCACCTCAACCAGACGACCGGCGCCACCTTCTTCGGAAAGATGGTCGCCGATCTTCTGGTGGCCAACCAGCCGGACCTTGCGCCCTACCGCAAGGCAGACTAGCTCAGACGCCGCATGGCTCGCGCAAACGTGCGCGGCCGGCAGTCGCCGGCTTGTGGCGATCCAAGTCGATCGCCACTGGTCCTAATCCAGCCCGATGACCGTCACCGACGCCGGCGCGACGGTGATCGAGAGCTTGCCATTCGCCACCTTGGCCGAGATGGCCTTGGGCGCGACGGTGTTGGGCGCTTCGAACGTATTCACGCTGTCGATCTTCGGCGCGGCCAAGGTCTGCCCTGACGCCTTGGTCGCCTTCACGCCATTGATGGTGACGCTGAAGGTCACGGGCGACTTGGGATCGACATTGGTGATGGCGATCCACACCTTGCCGGCCTTGTCCCTGGCCGCCACCGCATCGACGCGCGGCAGGGTGATGCCATTGGTCGTATAGCTGCCGGCGTCGAAGCCGAGCGGCACGAAGGTCGCGTCCTGGAACGGCACGTACATGTGGAAGACGTGGTAGGTCGGCGTCAGCAGCATCTTGTCCTTGTCGGTCAGGATCATGGCCTGCAGGACGTTGATCATCTGCGCGATATTGGCCATGCGAACCCGGTCGGCATGGCGGGCGAAGATGTTGATATTGAGCGCGGCCAGCACGGCGTCGCGCTGGCTGTTCTGCTGCACCAGGAAGCCCTCGTGCGTACCCGGCGTCGGCGCCAGCCACGCGCCCCATTCGTCGACGACCAGCGCGACCTTCTTTTCGGGATCGTACCTGTCCATGATCGCCGAATGGGTCTTGACCAGGTCCTCCATGCCCAGCGTTTCCTTGAGCAGGATGGCATAGTCCTTCTCGTCGAAGCCGGTCGCCGGCAGGTGCGGCGGCCAGCCGCCCGTCGAGTAGGAGTGCAGCGACAGGCCCTCGATATCCCAGGCCCACGAATGGCCCTTCCACGCCTTCATGACGGCTTCGGTATAGCTGGTGTCGCCGCCGTTCGGTCCGACCGCGACGCGCTTCATGGGCTGGGCGGGATTGTAATTATGCACGAAGCGTGCGTAGCGCTTCATCTCGCTGATGTAGAAATCAGGCGTCATGGCGCCGCCGCAGTCCCACGACTCGTTACCGAGGCCTAAGATCGCGACCTTGTACTGATCCGGGTGGCCGTTCCGGGCGCGCTCCTGGCCCATGGCGTCGTCGGTCGAAGACGTCATGTATTCGACCCATTCGGCCGCCTCCTGGGGCGTGCCCGAGCCGACATTGACCGAGACGTAGGCCTCTGTGCCGATCTGCTGGGCGAAGTCCATGAATTCGTCGGTGCCGAAGGTGTTGGGCTCGACCACGCCGCCCCAGTTGGTGTTGACCGCCGGCTTGCGCTCAGGCCCGACGCCGCGGCGCCAGTTGTATTCGTCGGCGAAGCAGCCGCCCGGCCAGCGCACGTCCGGAACCTTCAATGCCTTCAGCGCCGCGACGACGTCGTTGCGGATGCCGCGCGTATTGGGGATGGTCGAATCCTTGCCGACCCAGATGCCGCCATAGATGCCGGTGCCCAGATGCTCGGCGAACTGGCCGAAGATATGGCGATCGATGACCGGGCCGGGCTTCGACGCATCCAGCGTCACCTGGACGGGCGCACCGGCGGCGTTAGCGCTAACACTCGCGGTGGCGGCCATGATGAATGCCGCGGCAGCGGTCAGAGTGCGCATGATTGTCTCCCTTGCGATGATCCTGGCCCTTGCCCGGGCGCGTCTTTATGTCTGAGTAATAACAGATCGATCGCCGGCGTAAAGTAGGCTGTCATCGAAAAAGCCGGCCCGCATGGCAGGCCGGCGCGTCATCGGGGCCGTCGGAACTACTTCGCCGTATCGTCCACCTCAAGGCGGAGATAGTCCCAGACGACGCCGCTTTGGAGCGTCCCCCCGGGCACGGTGAAGGTCATCGTGTTCTCGCCGGCCTTCAACACACCCGCGTCGAAAGCCAGCGTCCGCTGCTGCCAGAAGCCCTTGTCGGTATTGTAGCGGATGGCGTTCGACGGGATCATGCGGGCATTGTCGGGATTGCTCCCGTCGCCGATCGCGCCGACGCTTTCGCCATTGACCGCCACGGGCAGCACGCCGCCCATACCGTCCTCGCCGGCCAGGGCGACGCGCAAATAGGCCTTGCCGCGCGGCGCCTCGGGCAGGGTGAATTTCACCGTCCATACCGACGCCCTGCCCTGGCCGTAGACGCGCCACGGACCGGTCTGGTCCGTGTGCGGATATTGCTCCAGGGATTCGGCCCTGACCCAGCCATAGCGCTGGTTGGCGGGGTCTTTCGTATCCGGATTGACGAAGCTTAGGTTCGTGGCGTGCGGCACCTGTTCGAAGAACCAGTCCTTATGCCAATCGCTCTTGCCGACCGTATAGGTAACGTCGTCGGGAAAGAGCAGTGCGTAGCGCAGGTTCCAGCCCCACAGCCACACATTCCTGCCGTCGCCCTTGAAGAATTCGCCCGCACTGCGGTCGGGATAGCCGATCTCCCAGACCTGGCGGCCGTGGCGCACGGGCGTCCATTTGATGGTGCCCAGGTCGAGCGTCTTGCCGGGCTCGACCGTGACGTCAGCCTGGGCGTATTCGCCGAGCACGCCGTCGGCCCAGGCGTGCAGCGTATAGGTGCCCGGCCGAACCTTGGTGATCGTAAAGCTGCCGTCGTCGGAACCGTCGTTGAAGAACTGGTAGCCACGGGCGTCGTGCATCCAGCTGTCGGGGCCGCCGAAAAAGGCCGCCTTGCGCGGGTCCGTGCCGGCGGGCGCCGTCGCCACCGACGGCACCGTCAGGCCGACAATGAGGTGCGGCAGCTTTTTCGACGGACTTTGCGGGTCGTCGAGCATCAGCCTGCCGGTCACCGTGCCGCGCTGGGCGGCCGGCGTATAGCCTTCGTCCTTGACCCAGTCGAACGGCCACTTGGCGTTTTCGGTCTTGGCCTGCTTCAATGCGTCCCTCCACAGGGCGTCGGCATTGTCGGTCCAGCTTTGCGGCACCGTCGGGTTGCCCGCCGTCTGCTCAAGCATCTTCAGCTCGGCGTCGGTCGTCACCCGCGGACTGTCGAGTTTATTGACGTAGACGAAGATCGGCCCGATGACCTTGTGCCAGGCTTCACCCGCCTGGAGCGGCGTCGAGGCGCCGGCGTAGTGGCCGCTGTGCCAGTAGTCGAGGATGATCGGGTCGGGATCGTCATTGGCGTCGAAGTGCGCGTCGAGATCGATGCGGAACGGTCCGCCGCTCAGGTATTCGACCGTCGGATTGATGAACCAGACACCGATATGGTCGCGGGTACTCGACCAGCCATAGGCCGGTGTACGGTACTGCATGCCCGAATAGGTGTATTTGTGCTCGACCGAGTTTTTGTAGACCCCCGTCGACAGGATGCGCTGTTCCTTGGCGTGGACGACGACGCCCGCGCCCCAGTCCCCGGGTGAGGCTTCCAGCATGTTGCGATCCTTGTCGACCGTGATCCAGTCGAAGGTGCGCGACAGGCGCGTGATGAAGCGGTCTTCCGCGCCCGTGCCGCCCGCGGGGTAGGACGCGGGATGATCGTAGATGGCGTAGACATAGATGCCGCTGTCGCCGCGTCCCAGGGCATAACGGATCTCCATGTCGGCCTGGGCGCCGCCGCCCGGCGCATTGGGGCTCAGCGTAAAGGTTCCGCCGGTCACGCCCTTGATCGAGACCTCGGCGCGTTCGCCGCCGTTCGCGCCGGGATCGATGGTGACGGTGTTGGCCATATGCGGCGCGCCCTCGGGCGTATGTTCCCAGCTGCCGCCATTGCCCCCCAGGACCTCGGTGCCGTGATACTTCAATGACGGCATCAGCCCGCTGTCCTTGGCGATCGTCGCCGTGACGATGCCGTTGTCGAGCGTCCAGAACTGGCCGTTGTCGGTGACCGTCACCGCGCCCGGCCCAGGCGCGGCAAGGGCCGGTGAAGCGAGGCAGGCCAGAAGGCCCGCGATTACGGCGAAAGATACGGCCCTGGCCATGATGCCCCCGATGCAGGATGCGCGCTTGTGATCGACAATGATCACTTCATTGTCTGTTGCACGCTTTTTGGCAAGACTTCCGTCGCGAACGACGCGCCAAGGGCCTACAGTTCTCTCAGGAAGGCGAGCAGATAGCGGTCGAACTCTTCCGGTACGGTAATGTTGACGGCATGGCCGCCCCACGGGACGGCAATGAACTGCGCATTGGGCAGGCCTTCGGCCAGGCTGGCCGAAGCGCGCACCGGCACCAGCATGTCGTCGAGGCTGCCCATGACCAGTACCGGGCAGGCGATGTCCGGCAGCCGCCCGCGGACATCGAAGCCCGACAGCGCCTCCATGCGCGCGGCGAGCGTCCGTCCGGACTGCAGGCCCGCCGCCTGGCGCGTGGCCAGCGCGTCAAGGTCGTCGAGATGGTCGGCAATCCATTCGGCCGGGAACAGGAACAGGGGCTGCGCCTTGAGCCAGGCCTGGGGCCCGCCTGCCCGGCAGATACCCGTCTGGATGTCGAAACAGCGCGTGGTGTAGGGCTCGATCACCGCCCAGCCATTGATGGCCGAAACGCTTAAAACACGTTCCGGCCGGTCGAGCGCCAGTTGCAGTGCCGCCAGGGCGCCGGCCCCGTGCCCGACGATGTGCGCCGCTTCGTAATCGAGACCGTCGAGGATGGCGCAGATGTCTCCGGCCATGTGCGATACGGCGTAGCCGTCCGGCAGGGCCGTACGGTCGCTCATGCCCGCACCGCGATGGTCATAGAGGATGACGCGGTAGCGGTTCATCAGCGCCCGCACCTGCGGCCGCCAGCAGGCCCCCTGCCCGTCGAGGCCCGGCGAAAGAATGACGGGAATGCCGGCCGGTCGGCCGTAGAGGCTGACCGCCAGGCCCTCGATCATTACCCTCTCCGGCTCGGGCAGCGGCGCGGCTTCGGCTTGCGACGTCACGCCGGCGATCCGGCGTAGGACGCCACGACGCGCGCGATCAGGCCGCCCGCATCATATTCGTGCATCTCGGTGACCCAGGCGCCCGACTGGTTGCGATAGACCATGGTGTGGCCGCCGACGCTTATGCAGTTGGCGACAGGCGTGAAATGCAGGTCGGGAATCGTCGACAGGCCCCGTTCGAAATAGCGCTCGAGATCGGCCTTGTTGGTCAGGGTCCCGTCCCCGGCGAACCCGAGCGTGCGGATATAGGGCGATGTAAAGCGCACATCGTCGGCATAGAGCGCCATGATCGCCTCAAGATCGCGGCTGTTCCAGGCCGCGTACCAGGCATCCGCCAGTTTTTCGAAGTCCACGAATCCCTCCAGATTTGGTGTGGAAACACCAAACCCTATTTCGCACTTTTCGGGAAGGGCGGCAGCTTCGCAATGTCGTCGGCGTCATGCTGGACGACCAGGGTGGCGTGCAGTATTGCCGCCGTGGTTTTCAGGCGGTCGAGCGAGGCCAGGCTGTCGGCGCGGTCGGCGTTGAACGGCGGCACGCCATTGTTCGCGACCTGGGCTTCGAAATGCGCCACATCGCCGGACAACAGGACGGGACCGGCTTTCGGCAACCGCACCAGCAGCGCCGTTTCGCCCGCCGTATGCCCCGGCATGGCCAGGATGACGACGCTGCCGTCCCCGAAAACGTCGCGGTCGCCTGTGACTGGATCGGCCTTGCCCTCCCCTTTCAGCCACGGCGCGGCCAGCGACGGGTCGAAGCCGAAGCCCTGCACGCCCGCCTTCAGCGCCTCGAAGTCGGCCTTGCCGATCAGCAGGGTCGCCCCTGGAAAGCTCGACATCTGGCCCATATGGTCGAAATGGTCATGGCTGATGCCGAGCCATTTGATGCGATCGGGCGTGATCCCGATGACCTTCAACTGTGACGGCAGGTCGCGATCGAGTGTCGGAGAAAAGGCAGCCGCCGGATCGATCTTCGCCCCCAGCAAGGCGGCCGGCAGGCCGGTGTCCCACATCATGTACTCGTCGCCATGCCGGATCAGGTAACAGCTGTCGGTCAGGGTCTTGTGCTGGCCGGCGTAGCGGCCGGTGTCGGAAAAGACGCTCAGGTTCCGGATCGCTATCCGTCCGCAATCGAGCCGCCACAGCTCGACATCGGGCTTGGGGGCCGGGGCCGCTTGGGCCTTGAGGGCGAAGGCGGCGGCGATGACGGTGGTCAAAAGGGCTTTCATGGCAATATCTCCTGGATACGGAGCCGTCCTAGCGGTCGAAGGCACGACGCCCGGCCCGTCTGCGCCCGTTTTCGAGCCCGAAACGCTCGCTTGCGCATTTTTCGGCAGGCCCGGCCGTGATAAACTGCCGTCATGGACACCTCCACTTCCGCCAGCGAGCATTTGCGCGCCGGCCTGCTGCACCGGCTGCGGCCGATCGCGGCGGGCCGCCCCGGCATGAATGGCCGCGGCCATCACCTTTTTTCCTACTGCACGCTCGATCGCGAACGGCTGGCCTCGATCCGCATGCCGCATTCAGTCATCGCGATCGTCCTGCACGGCATGAAGGAAATCTGGCTGGGCGAGGCCGTGACGCAGGTGAGTGCGGGCGGCGTCTTCGTCCTGCCAGGCGGGGTGCCGCTCGATGTCGTGAATATTCCCGGACCGGCCGGCCTCTACGAATCCCTGCTGATCGAAGTTGCGGTCCTGCCGGACGGGGTGCCGCCATTGACGCCTTCGGAACGAACGGAACGGGCCGGAGCCGCCTTTCGCGTACCCCTGACGCCGGACCTCTGCCAGGCGCTGATCCATGCCGCCACGGCGATCGCCGACGATGCTTCGGCCGATGTACTGAAGACGCTGCGACTGACCGAGGTCTTGACCCTGCTGCGCGGCGTTCCCGCGGCACGCCCCCTGTTCCGCCGCACCCTTGAAGACGATGTCTCCTGGCTGGTCAGTCACGCGCCGGCGGAAACGTGGACGGTCAAGCGTGCGGCCGAAGCGTTGCGGATCGGCGCCTCGACCCTGCGGCGGCGCCTGGCGGCCGAAGGGCATTCATTCCGCGCCCTGGTGCGCCAAGCGCGCCTCAAGACTGCCCGGCGCATGCTGGACAACGGCGCAACAAGCCTGGCCGCGGCGGAAGCCGCAGGCTATGCCTCACGCTCGCATTTTGCCCGGCGCTATCGCCAGACCTTCGGCGTGACGCCGAGCGGCCGATAGGATCGCTAAAAAGGGAATTGCCGAAGAGGGAATGATGGGCACCGACGAGGGGGGGGGTGTAGGTGCCCATCTCGCCGCCGCAGTTCGAGGGGGGGGGGTGAAAAGCGGCGCGTGATGTAACTATAGCAACGACAGTTAGTTTCCGCAAACGGCAATTACAGGGCAGTTGTCACAAGTATGTTACAATTCACATCCTATCCGGGCAAACAATCAACAGGAGGCGAGCAGATTAAATTTAATCTGATTAAATGGCCGCAACAGTATCCAAAGACTTGCACCGCCCGCCATCAGAATGGAAAGGCCGTGACCGCCTTGATCCACTCATCCACCTGAAGCGCCTTGACTGCGGGAGGCGCGGCGCGCTCCCGGCAATTGGGCCGTTCGCATAGCCGGCACATGGGACCGGTCTCGACGGCGTTGGGATGGGCAAGGTCGATACCGCGCGCATAGACCAGCCTGTCGGCATGCTTCAGCTCGCAGCCCAACCCCACCGCCTGCTCCGACCATGCGCCGTCGGCATAGGCGCGCAGGCCCCTGTCGAGCGTGCGCGCCAGGGTAAAAAATCTCTGGCCGCCGGGCGTTTCGATGACCTGGGTGACGATGCGGCCAGGCGTCTGGAAGGCCTGATGGATGTTCCAGCGCGGGCAGGTGCCGCCATAGCGCGAGAACGGAAAAGACCCGGCCGAGAAGCGTTTCGAAATGTTACCCGCGCTGTCGATCCGAACCAGGAAAAAGGGCACGCCACGATGACCCGGCCGCGACAGGGTCGTCAGGCGCTGCGCCGCCTGTTCGAAAGACACTTCGAACGGCGCGCGCAGAAGTTCGATATCGTAGGCGTTGCTTTCGGCAGCCTCGAGAAACCGCCCGTACGGCATCAGGATCGCCGCGGTCAGATAGTTGATCAGCGCGATCTTGTAGAGCCGCGCCGACGCGACGTCGGGCGCCTTGGCCTTCTCGGCCAGGGTCTTGATCTCCGCGCCGTGTTCCGCGAGGGCCAGTTGGTAAATAACCGCGAAGCGCCGCGACGACACGCCCAGGATTTCGGAAATCATCAGGCGGCGCCGGTGCGGGTCGAAACGGCGCTGGTACATCATCATGACATTGGCCGGCATCAGGCGGATGTCGATACGGTGCTGTTCGCGCAGGCGGCGCCCCGCGGCCTCTTCAAGCATATGCGGGTCGGCGCCGAGCCGCTCGAAGAGCCTTTCGCCCAGATCGTCGAGTTCGGGGAAAAAATTATGATGCCCCTGAATCTGGTCGCGCACCCAGTCGGCGGGCGATTCGAGATCGTCCTCGGGCGGACGGGCCTCGAGCGCGTCGCGCTTCCTGCGTTCCGTATAGGCGCGATAGAGCAGGGTCACGGCTTCGGCCGCCATGGGCGAGGTCGCGACAAGGTCGGCGATCTCGCGCCGCGGCAGTTTAAGATCCTTGAACAGGGGATCGGCGAAAATCTCGGTCAGCGCCGCCTCGCCCGCCGGCTCCGATTCGTCGGTGAAGCTGCGCAGGTCGATATCGTAGGTCGACGCCAGCTTGAGCAGGATCTGCGCCGTTACCGGACGCTGGTTGCGCTCCAGATGATTCAGGTAGGAAGGCGACACGCCGAGATCCTCGGCCATCTTGGTCTGGCTGAGATTGAAATCGTAACGCAGGCGCTTCAGGCGCCCGCCCAGATAGAGTTTGCGATCGAGATCGGCCATGCCGTCACTCTGTCATATTTTTACAAAACATCAAGTGTCGTCTTTTCCCAGATGACGCGGTTTTGCGGCGCACAAATCTTCCCTCGGCGGTAAAAAAGGTGCTTCATGGCGATGTCGACCCGGGCATGGGTGGCGAACCCGAAATGACAATTTATGACAAATTGACTTCGCTTCGTCACCCGGCCTCCTCCCCATTTCGTCTTCATGCTGCGAGTCACCCCATGACCACCTTCCAGGACCTCGTCCCCTCCGCCCCTCCCGGCCGCTTCGACGGCATAGAGCGCCCCTATTCGCCCGAAGACGTCCTGCAGCTGCGCGGCTCCTTCCCGATAAGCCACACCCTTGCCGAACGCGGCGCCAACCGCCTGTGGGAACTCCTGCACACCGAGCCCTTCATCAACAGCCTGGGCGCCATGACCGGCAACCAGGCGATGCAGATGGTGCGCGCAGGCCTGAAGGCCATTTACCTGTCGGGCTGGCAGGTCGCCGCCGACAGCAATACGGCGTCCAGCATGTATCCCGACCAGTCGCTCTATCCCGCCAATGCCGCCCCGGAACTGTGCCGCCGCATCAACCGCACCCTGCAACGCGCCGACCAGATCGAGCATTCGGAAGGCGGGGCGAAACGCGACTGGTTCGCGCCGATCGTCGCCGACGCCGAAGCCGGCTTCGGCGGCCCGCTCAACAGCTTCGAGATCATGAAGGCCTTTATCGAAGCCGGCGCCTCGGGCGTCCACTTCGAAGACCAGCTCGCTTCGGAAAAGAAGTGCGGCCATCTGGGCGGCAAGGTCCTCATCCCCACCCAGGCGCACGAACGCAACCTGATCTCGGCGCGCCTGGCGGCCGATGTCATGGGTGTGCCTACCCTCACCGTCGCCCGCACCGACGCCGAGTCGGCGCAGCTCATCACCTCGGACGTCGATGAACGCGACCATCCGTTCATCGAGCGCGAAAACCGCACCGTCGAAGGCTTCTACCGGCTCAAGCCCGGCACCGGCCTCGACCATTGCATCGCGCGCGGCCTGTCGTACGCCAAGTACGCCGATCTGTTGTGGTGGGAAACCTCGCACCCCGACCTCGACGACGCGCGCCGCTTCGCCGAGGCCGTGCACAAGGTCTATCCCGGCAAGCTCCTGGCCTATAACTGCTCGCCATCCTTCAACTGGAAGGCCAAGCTCGACGAGGCCACGATCGCCAGGTTCCAGCGCGAGCTGGGCGCCATGGGCTACAAGTTCCAGTTCGTGACGCTGGCCGGCTTCCACGCGCTCAACAACTCGATGTTCGAGCTGGCCGAAGGCTACCGCGACCGCGGCATGGCCGCCTATTCGGAGCTGCAGCAGCGCGAATTCGGCAATGAGGCGCTGGGCTATACAGCCACCCGCCACCAGCGCGAAGTCGGCACCGGCTATTTCGACAAGGTTGCCGAAACCATCACCAACGGCCAGTCGTCGACGACGGCCATGAAGGAATCCACCGAAACCGCCCAGTTCACGGTCGCGGCGGAATAACGGAAGTCATTTTTTGACGCGCATTTTATCCGAAAACCGCTTCACACTTTTCGGAATGCGCTTGAGGAGTACTGCTATGGAACCCATGACCCGTCCCCAGGCCATCATCGAATTCTGCCTGGCCCCGCTCAAGCTCGATCCGCAATCCGATGCCGCCCAGGAAGTCGCCCGCCGCATGGAACACGTGATCAAGACCTTCCAGTCGAAGATCCAGCAGCCGGTTTCCGTCGACTTCTCGAAGATGCCGTCGCTTGTCATCAACGAGGCCGCGTTCGGGTACGAGTAACCTGAGACACCGGACCGCTTCCCTTCTCCCCTTTCAAGGGGAGAAGGTGGCCCGAAGGGCCGGATGAGGGGTGTACCACACCGTCGGCGCGCGCATCTGCTGACGTTACCCCTCACCCGTTCGCGTTCCGCTCCCGTCCTCTCCACTCAAGTGGGGAGAGGAAGATTCCCACACGGCGGCAGCGAAAAAGGAAGCCGGGAAACGCTCGCCTAAAAATAGCCGCCGACACGCGCCCTTCCGCCGTTAACCCCATCCGGCGGAAGGGCGCACCTTTCCATCACTGATCCCCATGCGGTAAAGGACACTTCCCATGCCCCTGGACACCACCATGCCAAGAACCGTCGATATCGCCGTTCCCGTCACCGGCCGCATGGGCGAAATCCTTACGCCCGAAGCGTTGACCTTTCTGGCGGAACTGCACCATCGCTTCGAACCCCAGCGCCAGGCGCGTTTGATGGCCAGGCGTACGCGCCAGGCCGAATTCGACGCCGGCGCCCTGCCCGATTTTCTCACTGAAACCGCGGACATTCGCCGCGACGACTGGACGGTCGCGCCGATTCCGGCCGACCTTCTGGATCGCCGCGTCGAGATCACCGGCCCGGTCGACCGCAAGATGATCATCAACGCGCTTAATTCCGGCGCAAAGGTCTTCATGGCCGATTTCGAAGACGCCAATTCGCCGACCTTTTCCAACTGCATCGACGGCCAGTTGAACCTCAAGGACCGCTGGGCCGGTACCCTGTCATACGACGATCCGGCGACCGGCAAGGCCTACCGGCTGAACGACGCGGTCGCCGTGCTGAAGATCCGCCGCGCGGCTGGCGGCTGGACGAACGCCACGCCGCGGTCGGCGGCCAGGTCATGTCGGGCGCCCTGTTCGACTTCGGACTTTACATGTTCCATTGCGCGCATGCGGCGATCGCGCAGGGCTCCGGCCCCTATTTCTACCTGCCCAAGATGGAATCGCACCTCGAGGCGCGGCTGTGGAACGACGTCATCGTGTTCGCGCAGGACTATCTCGGCATCCCCCGGGGTACGGTCAAGGTCACGGCCCTGATCGAGACCTTGCCGGCGGCGTTCGAGATGGACGAAATCCTCTATGAATTGCGCGACCACATGGCCGGGCTCAACTGCGGGCGCTGGGATTATATTTTCAGCTTCATCAAGACCTTTGCCGAAAACCCGCGCTTCGTCACGCCGGACCGCTCGAAAATGGTCATGGGCGAGGCCTTCCTGCGCGCCTATTCGCTGGAGTTGATCCGGACCTGCCACCGCCGCAACGCCTTCGCCATGGGCGGCATGGCGGCGCAGATCCCGGTGAAGAACGATCCGGCGGCCAACGACGCGGCCTTCGCTCGCGTCCGTGCCGACAAGGAGCGCGAGGCCGGCGACGGCCACGACGGCACCTGGGTCGCCCACCCCGACCTCGTGCCCGTGGCCATGGCGGTCTTCGACCGTATGATGCCGGGCCCGAACCAGGTGTCGCGCCTGCGCGAGGACGTCGAAACGACGCGCGAGGCCCTGCTGAAGGTCCACGACGGCACGCGCACCGAAAAGGGGCTGCGCGAAAACATCCGCGTCGGCATCCAGTATATCGAGGCCTGGCTACGCGGCCGCGGCGCCGTGCCGCTCTACAACCTGATGGAGGATGCGGCCACTGCCGAAATCTCGCGCACCCAGGTCTGGCAGTGGATCCGCCATGGCGCCGCCCTCGACGACGGCCGCATCGTGACGCGGGACATGGTGACAGGCCTGATCGACGACGAGATGCAGGCCTTCGCCGGCGGCCGCTTCGCCGAGGCGCGCGCCCTGTTCACGGACCTCGCCACCGCCCCGCAATGCGCCGACTTCCTCACCGTGCCCGCCTATGCCAAACTGGACTGATACCAACGGTCATAAAGAATGACCGTTGGCATCCGTTCTTTCAGCTCAAACGCCGCATGGCTCGCCGACCACGACTTTGTCCTGACGCTTCGCTCCTTAAGGACCACGAAGCTTCGTCCTGACGCTTCGCTCCTTGAGGACCACGAAGCTTTGTCCTGACGCTTCGCTCCTTGAGGACAAGGCGGCGG
>CAKZJB010000069.1 GCA_936940865.1 uncultured Asticcacaulis sp.
AACGGCCTTGACGATCTGCCGAAGGACGCCCGCCACTATGCCGGCCGCATCGCCCGGGCCGGTGAGACCCTGCGCGGCCTGATCATGGATATTCTCGACCTGTCGCGCCTGGAAGCCCGCCAGGTCGAACTGGAACCGCAGGCCACCGATGTGCGCGCGCTCATGGGCGACGTACTCGACCAGCTGGCGTCGCAGACCGACAGCCGCCATATTACACTCGGCATGCAGTGTACGCCCGACGAACCGATCTGGCTGATGTGCGACGACGCGCGCCTGCGCCAGCTTTTGTCGAACCTCGTCACCCACGCCTGCCGCCAGACCCAGCAGGGGACGGTCCTGGTCAGCGCCGAAATCGTCGGCCGCCGCAATGCCCGCCGGCTGCGCGTCGAGGTCCGCGACTCCGCCCCGCCCTTGTCGTCCGCGCAGCGCGCCGGCCTGTTCAGCCACCTGGTTTCGCCTGAGGGCGGGCGCCGCGGCATGTCCAGCCTGGGCCTGGCCATCAGTCACGAACTGGTCGGTCTGATGTCGGGCCGCATCGGCGTGCGCAGCCCCGGCGCGCACGGCAACTGCCTGTGGTTTGAAATACCGGCGGTGGCCGCCGCCGCGCCGATGCCGGCCGCCGGCGAGGACATGCGCCCGGTCTTCCTGGAAGACCGCAAGGTGCTTATCGTCGACGACCATCCGGTCAATCGCGAACTGATCCGCCTGTTGCTCAAGGATTATGGCCTCGACCTATACGAGGCGCGCGACGGCGCCGAGGCCGTCGAGATGTGCGCCCGGACGCGCTTCGACCTGGTGTTCATGGACATCCAGATGCCGGTGCTCGACGGCCTGCAGGCCACCCGCACCATCACCGGACGGCGCGGCGCAAATCGCCCGGCGGCCATCGTGGCGCTTACGGCCGCCGCGGAAAAGTTGCCGGACGACCTCAATCGCCTCGGTTTTTCCGACGTGCTGACCAAGCCGATCGATCTGCCCCAGTTCTTCGGCACGGTCCATCGCCACCTCGAAGGCGACCTTGCAGTCAGGCTCGCTTCCTAAAATCTCTTGACCTTCATGGGCGCATGCGACATGCGGGTCGCCCATGAACATCCTGCTGATCGGTTCGGGCGGCCGTGAACACGCCCTGGCATGGAAAATCCGCCAGTCGCCCCTGTGCGACCGCCTTGTCATCGCGCCGGGCAATCCCGGCATGGAAGCGCTTGGCGAATGCCGCCCGGTCAAGGCGACCGACGTCGAGGGCCTGATCGCCATCGCGCGCGAGATCGCCGCCGACCTGGTCGTCGTCGGTCCGGAAAGCGCGTTGGCCGAAGGGATCGCCGATGTCTGCGCCCTGGCGGGCATTCCCTGTTTCGGACCGAAGAAGCGCGCCGCGCAGCTCGAATCGTCCAAGGCCTTCACCAAGGATTTCTGCAAGCGCCACAACATCCCGACGGCGGCGTCCGAAACCTTCGACACCGTCGCCGAGGCGCGCGAGTTCCTGAAAACCTACCAGCCGCCCTACGTCATCAAGGCCGATGGCCTGGCGGCCGGCAAGGGCGTGGCGATTTCGCCCGACTACCAGGACGCGGTGGCCGAGGTCGAGGCCATGCTGGGCGGGCGCTACGGCGAGGCCAGCCGTTACATCGTCATCGAAGAGTTCATGACGGGCGAGGAGGCTTCGGTCTTCGCCCTGTGCGACGGCGAGACCGCACTGGTCTTCGGATGGGCGCAGGACCACAAGCGCGCCTTCGACGGCGACACCGGGCCGAACACGGGCGGCATGGGCACCTATTCGCCGGCGCCGATCGTGACGCCGGACCTGCTCGACGTCACGCGCCGCGATATCCTGGAACCGACCATGAAGGGCATGAAGGCCGAGGGCAACGCCTATACGGGCGTGCTGTATGCCGGCCTGATGATCGAGGACGGCAAGCCGCGTCTGGTCGAATACAATGCGCGCTTCGGCGATCCGGAATGCCAGGTTCTGATGCTGCGGCTCGAAAGCGACATCGTGCCCTACCTGCTGGCCGCGGCCAAGGGGGGGCTGAAAGACCTGCCGGCGCCGACATGGCGCGACGAGGCGGCCGTCTGTGTCGTCTTCGCCGCCAAGGGCTACCCCGACAGCCCGTTGACCGGCTCGGTCATCTGGGGGACGGAGCAGGATTTCGGCCCGGACGTCACCGTCTTCCACGCCGGCACGTCGCGCGGCGAGGACGGCAGCCTTCGCGCGGCCGGCGGGCGCGTGCTCAATGTCTGCGCGCGGGGCAAGACCATTCAGGAGGCTCGCGACCGCGCCTATGAGGCCATTTCTCGCATCGACTGGCCGGGAGGATTCTACCGCTCCGACATCGGCTGGCGCGCTCTCTGATTCTTCATCTTTGGTCGACCCGTACGCGCTCACCCGCGACTATTCGCCTCAAAGGTGTCGGTCAGATTCGCCAGCGCCGAGACTTGAGCAAGCTTTGAACTTTTTTCGGCCTCTGTTTCTGAACGAAACAACTTCGTTGTTTTCATTCAAAAAAATGCCCGATTGAATCCCGATCTCTCGGTCCGAATTCACATTCGGAGACGGTTATGCGGGAAACACCCAAACTCCTCGCCCTCGGCAGTGTCGCCCTCTGCGCCATCCTTGCGGCATGTGGCGGCGGTTCGTCGTCAACCTCGTCATCATCGACCACGACGGTGACGACCTCATCGTCAAGCAGCTCCAGTTCGAGCAGCAGTTCGTCCTCGTCGAGCAGCAGCTCGAGTGCGAGCGCGTCGTCGACCGATTGCAGCAGCCAGACCAGCCAGGGGCCCATGCTGACCTGTCTGGCGAACAACTTCATCTCGACGCTCAGCACCAGCCAGCAGTCGTCGGTGCAGTACAGCCTGACCTCATCCAATGCGACGGGCTACTGGTCCAACCTGCCGACGACCCTTGTCACGCGGCATGGCCTGACCCTGGGCAGCCTAAGCACAACGCAGAAAGCGGCGGCCATGTCGCTGCTCAACGCGGCCCTGACCAGTTCGGGGCAAACGACCATGACCGAACTGCTGGCGGCCGACGACCAGCTGGCGACCTCGGCGTCGGGCTATGGGTCCGGTCTTTACTATATCTCGTTCCTCGGCACGCCCTCGACAAGCAGCCCGTGGATCCTGGAATTTACCGGCCACCACTATACCTTCCTGGCCAGCGTCAACGGCAGCTACGTTTCCATGACGCCGAACTTCGTGGGCGTCGAGCCCGTGACCTGGACCAGCAACGGCACCACCCATACGCCCATGGGGACGCGCCACGACGCCCTGCTGGCCATGCTCAACGGCTTAAGTTCGACGCAACTGGCCTCGGCCAAGCTGTCCCAGGCCTATGACGACGTCCTGGTCGGACCTCAAAAGGACGGCACCTTCCCATCGACCGCGTCCGGCATTCAGGTATCGAGCCTCAGCTCCAGCCAGCAGGCCCTGGTCAAGGCGGCCATCGCCAGCTACGCCAGCGACGCCAACGGCACCGGCCAGTACGACGCCTATGTCACCGATACGGCGCTGGCCAGCACCTATATCTCGTGGGCCTCCTATTCGGACCTTTCGACCAAGGGCTCCTACGTCCGCATCGACGGCCCGCGCGTCTGGATCGAATTCATCGTCCAGAGCGGCATCGTCTTCAGCGCGAACCACTATCACAGCATCTGGCGCGACAAGAGCACGGACTATGGCGGCAATTTCACTTTCTAAGTCAGGCATCGGCGCGGCGATCCGGGCGCTTGTGCTGATGGTCGTGGCCGGGGTGGCGAGTATTGTCGCGCCGGCCATGGCTCACCCCATGCCCCAATCCTTTGTCAGTGTTCGGGCAGAGCCCCGGAACTGGCATCTGGCCCTGCGGCTGCCGGGCGACCGGCTGTCCGTCGCCTTCGTGCAGGCCGGCCTGTTGCCCGATCCCGGGCCGGGCTATACGGCCCTTCCCGTACCGACGGCCGGGCAGGTCGGCACCTATGTCCTCGACCGTATCGCCGCCCGTTCGGCGGACGGCGGCGGCTGGGGCGAAAAGGTGGTGGCCGTCCAGCCGCCTCGGGGCAAGGTCGATGAATGGCGGGTCGATGTCGACCTGACGCCCCCCGCCGGCACATCGCCGCAGACGCTGGTCCTCGACTACGACGTCATCGTCCGTGAGATCGCGACCCATTCGGCCGTCGTCTCGCTGGACAGCGACTGGTATCGCGGCGTGCAGCCGCAGGCTCCGCATATCATCGGGGCGCTCAGGGCGGACGTGCGCACCTTGCGCATCGACCGGGCCAAGGGCGGGATGTTCACCGGTCTCGGGGACGTCTTCACGCTGGGCATGCGCCATATCGCCGAAGGCACCGATCACCTGCTGTTCCTGCTGGCGCTTCTGTTGCCGGCGCCCTTGCTGGCGGCCGGCAGGCACTGGGGCGGGTATGGCGGCGCCCGGCACACGGTGCGCAGCCTGCTCAAGATCGTCACCGCCTTTACGGTCGGCCACTCCCTGACCCTCATCCTGGGGGCCTTCGGCGGCTGGACGGTGCCGCAGAAGCCGGTCGAGGCGCTGATCGCCTGCTCGATCCTGTTTTCCGCCGTCCATGCCTGGCGGCCGGTCTTCCGCGGCCGCGAACCCTGGATCGCGGCGGGCTTCGGTCTGATCCACGGCCTGTCCTTCGCCACGGTCATCTCGGCGGTCGGCGTCGACGTCTGGCAGAAGGCGGCGGCGATCCTGAGCTTCAACCTCGGCATCGAGGCCATGCAACTCATCGTCGTGTGCCTGGTCGTTCCCTGGCTCATCCTGCTTGCAAGGGCGGGCCGCTACCGGACCTTCCGTCTCTGCGGCGCGGGGCTTGCGGCTGTCGCCTCCATGGCCTGGATGCTGGAGCGGGTGACGGGAAAGCCGAATTTCGTGTCGACGGCCGTGGCGGGTCTGCTGGATCATGCGATCTGGGGCATTCTTGCCCTTGCCATCGCGGCTATCGGGCTGACCTTCTGGCGGAAAGCGCCTGTCCGCCCTGCCGAGGCGCCAACGGCAGGGTGACTTCCGCCACAAGGCCCCTTGCGCCGGGCTTCAGGCGAACATCGCCGCCGTGGGCGCGGGCGACGGTCCGCGCCGCCGTCAGGCCCAGCCCCATGCGGGCCGGGCCAGGATCGGCATAGCGATAGAAGGGCTGGAACACCGCCTCGCGCTCGCTGTCCGGCAGGCCCGGGCCATCGTCGGTCACGGAAACGACCGCTTGGTCCGGCGTCGCGGTGACGGTCACGCGGGCCTCGCTCCCGAAACGGATGGCATTGTCGAGGAGGTTGTCGACCAAGGTGCGCAGCGCCACGGCATCGCCGTCGACGATGACACTGGGGGCCTCGTCGTCCATGGCGACCTGATCGCCGGCCGCCAGACGGTCGTCCACCGCACAGGCTACCAGCGAGGTCAGGTCGAGACGGATACGCGGCGCATCGGTCTCGATATCCTTGAGAAAGGACAGCACCCCCTTCAGCATGACGCGCATCTGGTCGGCGTCGGGCATGAGCCGGGCGCGGACCCCAGGCTCAAGGCGTTCTATGCGAAAGCACAGGCGGGCCAGGGGCGAGCCGACATCGTGGGAAATAGCCCCGACCATGGCCATGCGGTCGGAGACATAGGTCTGGATACGCGTGCGCATCTGGTTGAAGGCGCGCGCGGCCGCACCGATCTCGGCCGGACCGTCAAGCGCGACCTGGGGCGCCTTCGGGTTCTGGCCCAAGGCGTCGGCGGCCTCGGCAAAACGGCGAATCGGAAGGGTGATGCGTCGCGCCAGCCACCAGGCCACCGGCGCCATGACCAGGAGGCTGCCGGCAATCCAGATGGCGATGCGGCGCAGCCATTCCCATTCCGGCGCCGGCTGAACCACCAGCCAGCGCCCGTCGGACAGGCGCAGGGCGGCGGCGAACTCATCGTAGTTGCCGGGTGGTCCCGATGATGAAAAACCCGGTGGCGGCAGCAGACCCTGTCGTCCGCTA
Source organism: uncultured Asticcacaulis sp. (assembly GCA_936940865.1). Lineage (GTDB taxonomy): Bacteria > Pseudomonadota > Alphaproteobacteria > Caulobacterales > Caulobacteraceae > Asticcacaulis. Next base: position 5,959 of record CAKZJB010000069.1, read on the forward strand.
TCGGGTGTCGTTCCGCCCGAGGTGGCGACGATCATGGCCGGCGGCCCGTGCCGGACGACACGCACATCGGCGAACCGCGCGCCGAGCGCCGCCGCCAGGGCGCGCGCCATTTCGGGCTGGCCGCCGGTCCGGAAGGTTTGCGGCAACCGGGGCGCCACACGGCGCGTCAGCGGGCGGCGGTCGGTATCGGCGAAGGCCTGCCCGCGGAAGGCGGCCACGACCTGTTCGAACCGGTGATGCGGGGGCGGCAGCACCGGGGCGAAACGGATGGCGATCAGCGTCATGCTCTGGGCGACGACAATCGCCGCCAGGGTCAGGATCAACACCTGTACGCTGAGGGACGGGGACGCGTCGCGCTTTTTGCTCATTGCCGCGAGACGGCGCCGTCGATCATGTAGCCCGCGCCCCATTCCGTCTTGATGATATCGCCGCCACCATGCGCCTCCAGTTTCTTGCGCAGGCGGCTGACCGTAATGTCGGCGCCGCGGCCGAGCCCGGTCGGATCGGCACCGTTGAGGTCGTCACGCGAGTGGGCCACGCCCGGACTGGCCAGCAGGATATTGAGAAGCGAGACCTCGCCGCCCGTCAGCAGGATGGTGTCGCCCGACGGAGCGATGATCTGACGCTTGCCGGGATCGTAGACGAAACCCATGAACGCGTAGCGCTGGCCGCGGCGGATGCCGGTCGCCGCAGACTGGTCGCGCAGCCGGATCAAGGCGCGGACGCGCGCCAGCAGTTCGCGGGGCCCGAAGGGCTTGGCGATATAGTCGTCGGCGCCGGTGTCGAGACCGCGGATGCGGTCGGTCTCGGTGCCGGTGACGCTGGCCATCAGGATATACGGACGGTTCGGCCGTATCAGGCGTCGGCAGATCGACAATCCGTCCTCGCCCGGCATGGACAGGTCAAGGACTATGACGTCGACCGCATGGGCGGCAAGAATTTTATCCATGGCTTTGCCGTCGGGCGCGGTGAGCACGTTCAGGCCATAGTCTTCCAGATAGAGCGCGACGTCCCGCGACAGCGCGGCGTCGTCGTCGACGATCAGTACGGTTCTGGTATCCATGCGCAAACATTACCACAAAATGGAAAGGGCGGGATGTCCGTCAGGACATCCCGCCCGTTGTCGATATGTCAGCTTTCCGTGGAAGGCCTACTTGCTCAGCAGGGCATCCCGGATGGGCTCCACCCACTGGTTCTTGGCCGTGTCGTAGGCTGTGAAACCGTCGGGACCTTCGCTGAAGTACCAGAAGGCGCGCGCGAAGCCGCGATCGTCGGCGGCCTTCGAGACGGCGCGCGTCCACGCCGCGCGCTCGTCCATACGCGGGTTGGCCTTGCCGTACGTGCCGTATTCGCCGAGGAAGATCGGGCGATTGTTGGCCTTGCTCCAGGCGGCGACCTTGTCAAAGTCGCCGTTGATCTTGCCGACCTCTTCCGGCGTGCCCTTCCATTCAATGTCATGCAGCGCCGCCACTTCCGCGCCGGCCCAGCTTGCACCCTGGTGGGTGAAGTGGAACGGATCATAGTAGTGGAAGGTCACGATGATGTCCTTTTCCGGCAGCTTGAGCAGCGGCAGGTCGTTAAGGCTGTTCCAGTGCGTCGGACCGACGATGATGTTGCGCGTAGGGTTGGTTTCGCGGACGATCGCAATCAGGTCGGGCAGCCAGGCGTTCCAGATTTTGTCGTCGACCTTGTCGTGCGGCTCATTGAGGAGTTCGAAAATGACATTGTTCGGCGCATTCTTGTAGTGCTCGGACAACTCATACCAGACATTCGGCAGGATGACCGCGCAGGCATCGGCGTCCTTGGCGCAGTCGTCAAAGTCATGCTCATCGATTATGACGTTGAGCTTGTTGCGGATGGCCGCCTCGACGATGTCGTCCAACTTGCGCAGCAGTGCGGGATCGAGATGACCATATGCTTGAACGTAGTGATCGGAACGCGGATAGTCTTGAAACCCGCTTCCTTGATCTTGTTGATCTGCGAAAGCTTGAAGCTGGTCTGACCGCCGCTCCAGTACCCGTCCCAGCCGGCGGCGATATTGATGCCGGCGCCCATCTGGGCAACCTGGGCTTCGGGCGAGATTTCGACGTACTTTTCACCGCCGGCAAACGCGTTGTAGCTCTTGATCTGGTCCTGGGCCATGTCCGAATCACGGCCGTAGGTGACGTGGGCGGCATCCCCGACAGCGGGATTGGTGGGCGCGTTGCTCTGGGCGAAAGCCGGGGTTGCGGCAAACGCCAGCAGGGTGAACCCGGTTTTCAGGATAGTGTTCAGACTGATCATCTGGTGCGAACTCCGTTAAGTGCGGATCGCCTTGGTGGCTGGGCGGCGATCCATCATCCCGAGGACAAGGTCGACGGACTACACACCTGGCCGGTGGGCGGTATGCCGGTAGCAGATGGACATCATGGTCTCCCCGATATTTATTCTTTTTGATATACCTAAACACTAGCCCACAGTTGTCAAGCCGTGGGACGAGCACGGATTATTACACGCAGCAGTTCGGCCTCGTCGTCGAATCGCGCCGAAATTGGCAGGACGGCGACGCGCGACTGCCACGAATGCGACAAACGCACCCAGTCCTTTTCCGTGGTGATCAGGCGGGCATCGTGGCGTTCGGCCTCGGCCGCCATCGCCTGCAGCCGCGCCAGGGGGATTTCGGCGTGATCGGCGAAGGCTTCGAAGCCCAGCACATTGAAACCGGCGGCGCGCAGGGTCGCATCGAACTTCCAGGGTTTGGCGATCCCGGCGAAGCCGATGACGGGGCCGGTTTCGGCCGGTATTTCCGCAAAGAGCCGGGCGACGAAGACGGGCTTGTGCGCGAACAGGGCCAGCAGGTCCGGGGCAGGTTGCGACACGGCATCCGGCATCCACAGAACAACCAGGCCCGCGCGCGCCAGCCCTTCCTCCAGCGGCTCACGCAGGGGGCCGTCCGGACAGATGCCGCCGTCGCCGAACGGCCAGGCTCCGTCTTGGGTATCGCCGTCGACCACGAGGATATGCAGGTCCTTGGCGATCGTCAGGTTCTGATGGGCATCGTCGACGACGGCGATTTCGAAACCTTCGCGTTCCAGCGCCTTAAGGCCTTCGGCACGGTCGCGCGCCACCATCATCGGCCCGCGCCGCGCCAGCATCAGGGGTTCGTCGCCGACCTCCGCCGCCGTGTGCCGTTCGGGGTCGACCAGGGCAGGGTGTTCCAGGGATCCGCCATAACCGCGCGAAAGGCCAGCGACCTTACGGCCGGCCAGCAGGCGCAACAACTCGGCGGCGATGGGGGTCTTTCCCGAACCGCCGAGCGTCAGGTTCCCGACGCTGATGACAAACAGCGAAGACCGATAGGGCATGGCCTTGCGGCGCTTGTTTTCGTTGACCGCGAGCCACAGCGCCGCCAGCGGCTTGAGGGCGGGCCGCCACCACGGCGCCCCCGCGGCGTCCCTGCGATACCACCACCGCGGTGTTTTCAAGGGCATGGCGGCACCAGAGGTTCCAGCGCCGTCCACACGCGATCCAGCGTCCCGGCTTCTTCCTTCGATACGGCAAGGGCCGAGGCATCCGCGGCGCGGATAGCGGCGGGCGCAGTGCGCAACTGTTCGACCAGAAAGGCCAGTTCGCGCGGTCCCGCGACCTCCCAGGCGCCGCCGGTCGTGACAAGCGACTCGAAGATGCCTTCCCAGTTGCCGATGTCCGGACCGGTGATCACCGCCTTGCCGAGGCGCGCGGCCTCCAGCGGGTTATGGCCGCCGATGCCGGTGAGGAAGCTGCCGCCCATGATGACGAGATCGGCCAGGCTGAAGAACAGACCGAGTTCGCCAAGCGTGTCGGCGAGATATACGTGAATCAGTGGCGAGATCGCCTCTTTCCGCGAGCGCTGGGCGACATGCAGGCCGAGCGCTTCGATATCGAGGCGAATATCGGCGGCCTTGATCGGATGGCGCGGCACAAGGACCAGCAGGTCGCCGTCGCGGATCCATGGCTCGAGCGCGCGGGCAATCAGACTGTCCTCGCCATAATGGGTGCTGGCGGCCAGGATGACACGGCGGCCGTCGACGAGGGCCGAGAGCGCCGTCAGAGCCTCGGTATCGACCTTGAGCGGCGCGCCCAGCACTTTCAGATTGGCGTGTGGACCGGTCGCGACGTCCATGGCCTTGAGCCGTGCGTCCGACGCATCGTCCTGGGCCATGATCAGACGATAGCCGCCCAGCAACTGCCGCATCGCGCCGCGAAAGGCCTGCCAGCCGCGAAACGTCTTTTCGGTAATGCGCGCGCTCAGCAGGACGTGCGGGATATTGCGCGCCGAGAGGGTCCGCAGCAGGTTCGGCCAGATGTCGCTTTCGATGAAGACGGCCAGGTCCGGCCGCCAGTGGTCGAGAAAGGCTGTTACCGCCTGCGGCGTGTCGATCGGCGCGAACTGGTGGATAACGCCCGCCGGCAGCCGGCGGGCGAGGATTTCCGCCGAGGTCGTGGTCGCTGTGGTGATCAGGACGGCGATGCCCGGACGCCTGGCCCGAAGACGTTCGATGACCGGAATGGCCGAAAGGCTCTCGCCGACGCTGACGCCGTGGAACCAGACGAGCGGTTCTTGCGGCCGGACGGTCGCGGTGATCCCCAGTCGTTCGGTAAAACGTTCGGGATCCTCCTTGCCTTGCGTAACGCGCTTTTTCAGCAATCCGGGCGCGAGGCCGTGGAACAGTCGGGCGAGGCCGTGATAGGCCTTCAATGCCGCTGTCATTGCACGGTCTCGCCGGCGCTTTCCGGGCCGTAACGGTCTTCCCAGCCCGTATGGGCACCGCCGGCGATCCCCTTGGGCGCCCCGACCAGGTGGTCGGCCCGGTCGGTGGCGGCCGAAAGCACGTCTTCGGCCTCCTTGCGGCGCAGTTCGAAGGCCTCGGGGGCAAGGTCGGCCGGTACGGGCGGCAGAACTTTCCACACCATGGCGCCGCGCGTGAAGGGCAGGGGCAGGCGCATACGGTCCCAGGTGTTGAACTCGAGATAACGACGCGTCGACTGCCCCAGGCAGACCAGTTGCGCGCCGGTCATCTGCGACAGTTTCAGGCTGCCGTCGGTCATGACGCGCGAAGGTCCGCGCGGTCCATCCGGCGTCGTGGCGGCGCATTTGCCGTCGCGGATCCAGCGCAGCATGTCGCGAAAAGCCTGCGCGCCGCGTTTGTCCTTGGCGAGATTGGTTTTCTTGGCGGAGGAACCACGAATCGAATGGCGGCCGAAGCTGTCGGTGACGCGGACGATGATGTCGCCGAACTTGGAGGTCGAACTCAGCACCGCCACGGGCTGGGCGATCCCCAGCGGCCAGCTGGCGTGGCCGAGATGCAGCCGCTCGTGCCAGAACATCAGCACGACCGGCCCCTTGCCCTGCCAGACCTTTTCAACCTCGTCGCGGCCTTCGCTCTGCCAGCGCGTCGTGGCATAGCAGAATTTGAGATACCAGGCGATCAGGGTGCCGATGAGGCTCTGGAGCCACCCGGCGTTCAGTATATCCTTCATGACGCCTCCTGGGGCTGGGCCGCGAACTGTGTGGCGGCCAGGCGGGCATAAAGGCCGCCCGCCCGCATGAGGCTGTCGTGATTGCCGCGTTCGACGATCTCGCCCTTGTCGAGGACAAGGATGTGGTCGGCGTGGCGGACGGTCGACAGGCGGTGGGCGACGACGAAAGTGGTGCGGCCGGTCATCAGCCGCTCGAGCGCCTGCTGAACCTTGATTTCGGACTGGGTGTCAAGGGCCGACGTCGCTTCGTCGAGCAGCAAAAGGGGGGCGTCCTTGAGAAAGGCTCGCGCGATGGCGATGCGCTGCTTCTGGCCGCCCGACAGGCGCGAACCGGCTTCGCCGGCGCGGGTGGCGTAGCCATGCGGCAACTCCATGATGAAATCGTGTGCCGCGGCGTCGCGTGCGGCGCGTTCGATTTCGGCGTCGCCGGCGTCGGGCCGGCCATAGGCGATATTGGCGCGGATGGTGTCGTCGAACAGGAAGGGATCCTGGGTCACCAGCGCGATGCGGTCGCGTAAGGAGCGGAGCCCGATATCGCGATGGCTTAAAGAGTCGAAGCGGATATCGCCGGATGTCAGGTCGAAGAAGCGCGGAATGAGGTTGAGCAGGGTCGACTTGCCTGAGCCCGACGGTCCGACCAGGGCCACCGTCTCGCCGGCCCGGACAGTGAAGTCGACATCCTTCAGCACCGGTTGCGCCGGATCGTAGCCGAAGGCGGCATGATCGAAGGCAATCGCCTTGAAATCGCGCGGCAGGGGCCTGGCGTCGGCGCGGTTGACGATCTCGGGCTCGACGTCGAGCGCGGCGAACAGGCGGCGGGCGGCGGCCAGGCCCTGGCTGAAATTGCCCTGCAGACCGGCCAGCTGGCGCAAGGATTGGCTGGCCGTGCCGAGCGCCAGCAGGAAGGAGAGGAGGGCGCCCGCCGTCAGGTGGCCGTCGGCGCCGCGCCAGCCGGCATAGGCGATCAGGCCGGCCAGGAACAGGCCGGTCAGCACCTCGGTCGCCGGCGCCGCCATGGAGCGCGCATTGGCGCCCTTGATCAGGAAGCGCTGGCGGCGTTCGATGACCTCGCCGACGCGCGCCTCTTCGTCGGCCTCGCGGTTGCTGATCTTGACGATCTTGATGCCGTCGAGGCTTTCCATGATGGCGGTGGAAAGCGTCGAGGTTTCGGCCATCGCGCCCTGCGCCGCCTTGCGGGTCAGCTTGAGATAGCGGCCCATGACCGCGGCGATCAGCGGCGCCACGACCAGCACGGCGATGGTCATGGACCAGTCCATGCCGACCATGTTGGCCAGACTGCCGATGATGATGAGCAGGGCCTGGACATATTGCACCAGGCTGGCCGAGGCCGCCTCGCGCACCAGGTCGGCGTCGTAGAGGACGGACGACAGGTGTCCGCCCGAATGGGTCGATTGCAGCCGGCCGAGATCGGCGTGGACCAGGCGGCCGAACAGCTGCGACTGGATCTGGCCCACCAGTTCGTTGCCGATCTGGTTGAGCGTGACGGTCAGGCCGCGCTGGGCGGCGAAGCGGACCAGAGTCGCGACGATGAAGATCAGCGGCACCCACAACAGCGGATCGGCCTTGATGAAGGCGGGAAGGTTGCGGGTAATGAAATCCTGGCCTGCGCTATGGAACAGGAGATTGACCGCCGAGGCCAGCCATCCGACCAGAATCACGGTCGTCAGGGCGACCACGGCCGCACACAGCAGCGCCGTCCCCAGCTGCGCCCGGCGTGGCTTGAGGTATTGCCGCCAGACGCGCGCCATCAGAGCCTTGGAGCTCTGTTCGGCGGGCAGGGGCTTGGGGGAAAGCGGCATGAGCGGTGTGGTGAAAACTATCTTCGGCTTTATATAGGCTTATGCGTGATTTCGGAAAGCCTGTCGCCATTTTATGTGTTAATGGCGCGCACCCCGTGACGACCGAGTACTGAGGACGCCTTGAAGCTCGTAAAGAAGAAGATGAATCGGCCGCCGTTCCCGACGGCCACCCGATGGGACCGTTTCAAGACGCGGATGCATTTCCTGTGGGCGGACCACGCCTATCTGCGCCTGGGTTTCACCAATGCCCACTGGATCGACGAGAAGATGCTGCGGACCAACCAGCCGTGGCCCTTTCAGCTGAAGAAGTGGAAGGAGCAGGGGGTAAAGACCGTCATAAACCTGCGCGGCGGCGCCAGTTCGTTCTACTATCTCGAAGCCTATGCCTGCGAACGGCTGGGCCTGAAGCTCGAAAACTTCGGCCTTACTTCGCGCAGTCTGCCGACCAAGGACGACATCCTGGCGGCCAAGGCCCTGTTCGATCGCATCGAATATCCCGCCATGCTCCATTGCAAGTCGGGCGCCGACCGGGCGGGAATGATGAGCGTGCTCTATTCGCACCTGCATCTCGGTCAGCCGATCGCCGAAGCCAGGGAACAGCTGAGCTTCAAATACCTGCACATGAAGGCCGGACATACCGGCGTGCTCGACTACATGTTCGAGGTCTATCTGACGGAGGTCGAGCCGAAAGGCATCAGTTTCCTCGACTGGGTGCAGAGCCCGGATTACGACCCGGTCAAGCTCAAAGCCGACTTCAAGGCCAGCTGGTGGGGCAAGATGCTGACCGACAAGATCCTGCGGCGGGAGTAGCGAGATGTACCTCCCCGTTCGGAACGAATGGGGAGGGGGACCGCCCGTAGCGTTAGCGAAGGGTGGTGGTGGGGTTTCTTGCTTACTTTTGAAGCACAGGCCGTGGGAAAGTAAGCAAGACACCCCACCACCACATCTCCTTCGCCGTTGCTTTCGCAACGCTCAGTCGTGCGGTCCCCCTCCCCATTTTCTTCGAAAACGGGGAGGTATATCTTAGTGCGAGTGGCCGTCGTCCGAATCCGGATCGATCAGCTTGTGGGCGTGTATGACGAAGTAGCGCATCAGCGCGTTGTCGACGGTAGACTGCGCCTTCGCGCGCCAGGCGCGCACGGCCTCGGCATTGTTCGGATAGGCGCCGACGAATTCGATCGCCTTCAGGTCCTTGAAGGTCGTGCCGTTGATGTCGGCCAGTTCGCCGCCGATGACCAGGTGCAGAAGTTGTTTGTCGCTCATAGTTTCGCTCGTAACAGATAGTCGGGGGGCTTTAGCGCGCGGCCGCCGCAAAGGCAACCGGTTGCGGCCCGGTCAGGGATTTTCCAGGGTCAGCAGGTGAGCGCAGCGCCGGATGATTTCCGGAAACAATGCGGGGCCCGAACAGATCAGGCTGGGTTTCAGGCTATCCCTGGCATTGAATCCATAAGGATTGCCTAAGTGGTCGGACACCACGGCGCCGGCTTCCTGGGCGATCAGGCTGGCGGCCGCCACGTCCCAGTCGCGCTTGGGCGTCAGCGCCATGGTGAAATCGGCGCGTCCGGCGGCCACCACGCACATGCGGTAGGCGACCGACGGGCGCGACACGACATTGAGGCGCGGCCAGGGCTCGGGCCAGATGTCGCGGCCGAACAGGCGCGAATCACCGACGACCTCGGCCGATTCGAGCTGGCTGGTGCCGGTGACACGGATTACAGCTTCGTTGAGGCGCGCGCCCTTTCCGGCTTCGGCGGCATAGAGTTCGCCGGCATCGGGCGCATAAACCACGGCCGCCACCGGGCGATTGGCTTCGATGACCGCGAGGGCGATGGTCCAGTACGGGCTGCCTTTCGACAGGCCCATGGTGCCGTCGATAGGATCGAGCACGAAGGTGCGGCGCGCGTCGAGGCGTTCGGCATTGTCGGGCGATTCCTCGCTCTGCCAGCCATAGTCCGGGCGGGCGTCCAGCAAGGCTTCCCTGAGCCAGAGATTGACCTCGGTGTCGGCATTGGTGACGATGGAGCCGTCGGCCTTGAAGCTGGTGATCAGGCCGTGCGCCTTCAGGTGCTGGGCCAGGGCGCCGGCCCGGCGCACCTTGTCGACAATCAGATCGAGATCGCTGGCGTGCCCGGCGCTGGCCATCATTTTCCGCCCACGCTCAAGGCATCGATAAGGAAGCTGGGCGTATCGAGCGTGCCGCGGATTTCCAGGTCACTTCCCGGGATCAGGCGGGCATACATGTCGATCAGGTTGCCGGCGACCGTAATTTCGTTGACCGGATAGGCAATGGCGCCGTCTTCGAACCAGAAGCCCGAGGCGCCGGCCGACCAGTCGCCGGTATCCGAATTGACGCTGGGGCCGAACATCGAGGTGACGACCAGGCCAGAGCCCGCGTCTTTCAGCAGGTCCTCGAACGACGGGAGCCCGGGCGACAGCGTGACATTGTGGGCGCCGACCCCCGGAGGGCTGGCCAGGCCGCGCGACGCGTGGCCGGTCGATGTCATGCCCAGTTGCTTCGCCGAGGCGGTGTTGAGCAGCCAGGTGGTCAGGACGCCGTTGTCGATCAGCGCGGTGCGCTTCGCGGCCACGCCTTCGTCGTCGAACAGGCAGGAGCCCAGGCCGCGCACGCGCAAGGGATCGTCGACGATCGAGACGGAGGGCGGGAACAGCTGTTCCCCCAGCTTATTCTTCAGGAAGCTGGATCCGCGCGCGATGGCGGTGCCGGAAATGGCGCCCAGGAACTGCCCTATCAGCGATTTGGCGATACGCTTGTCGAAGACGACCGGGGCCTTCCGGGTGGCCAGCTTGCGAGCCCCCAGGGCCGCGACGGCGCGTTCGGCGGCGCATCTGGCGGTTTCCTCGAGGGCGGGCAGGTCGCAAAGGTGGCGCGTCGAACGGCCTTCGCCGTCGCGTTCCATCGCGCCGTCTTCGCCCGTGGCGATGAAGCGGCCCGACTGGAAGAACAGGCTGGTGTGGTGCTGTCCCCGGAAGCCGCCGGTGGTCATCATGTGCCAGCAGTTCTGCGAATAGCCCGTATTGGCGGCATCGCTCTGCAGGCGCGGGTCGACCGCCAGGCCGGCCTCTTCGATGGCGAGCGCCCGGCGTTGCAAGTCTTCGGCGGCGATGGTGCTGCCGTCAAAAAGGTCGAGCGCGGTTTCCTCGCCGCCGCGCCACAGCAGGGCCGGATCGGCCAGGTCGGCATAGGGATCGTCCGGCGCCAGCCTCGCCATGGCGACGGCGCGTTCCACCGTCCGGTCGAGCGTCGCCTGCGAGAATTCGGAGACCGAAACGACGGCCTGTTTGCGGCCGACGAAGACGCGCAGGCCCAGGTCGGCGGTTTCGTCGCGTTCCACCGCCTCCAGTGCGCCCTTGCGAACGCCGACGCTCAAAGAGCGGCTTTCGGCAAAGACCGCTTCGGCGGCATCTGCGCCCGCGGCCCTGGCGGCCTTGAGCAGGGCTTCGAGACGGTCGTAAGGCGTCGTGGCTTCAGACTTGTTTCGCGTTTGCAGCATAGTGAATCTATAGGCGTGCCCCCGGGCGTCCGCAAGTCACTCCCGTGACAATTTCCTGACAGGAAGGTGCCGAGAGCGGGCGGCAAGTCCGAGCCGCTTAACCATGTCCCTTAGGATTGCATTCACGGACCGCCGTTATTTTGAGCGCTCGGTATCGTTCCCGCGCCGGCATGTCCGGCGCCGCGTGAGTAAAGGCGTAAGCGTTGGTGTTCCGGAGTATCCCTGTCGGCCTTAAGGCGTTTCGCGCCGCATTGAGCCGCCTGACGGAGCATCGGAAGGCCTTGTCGTCCGCCGACGCCCGCGCGGTCCATCTTCGGGCCGAAACGGCGGAGGGGCTGAGGCCCGTCGTCCACGGCTATCTCGTCATCGTCGCCGCCTACTTCGCCTTCGAAACCCTGTTCTACCGCGTGCCTGGCGATCCCGGATTCGTACCGGCGTCTTCTTTCGCGACCGTCGTGCTGTGCGGGTGGCTGTTCCGCCTGACGCGCGGGGCGCGCGACCTGCGGCGCCTCGACCTGGCCGGCCACGCCCTGAACCTCATGCTGGTGATCGACACGCTGGTGGACATCCACCTGCAGTACAACAGCATCAAGCTGCTCTATTTTGCCCTGCTGTTGCCGATTTTCGCCGCTTCGGGCGCACGCATGCGCGTTGCCGCGCCCGGAAGCGTCGCATCGATGATCCTGTTTCTGGTCTTCGCCTGGCGGCATGAAGGGGCGCGGTTCGGGGACTATGTGTGGGTTGGGGGAACCGCGCTGCTGACCGGACTGTCGATCGGCGGCATCCTGCGGGCCGCCCTGCTGCGGGTGGTGCGCGCCCAGGTCACCACCGAATGCCACCGGCAGCAGGCGCAGAGGCTGGCCGACTGCGATGCCCTGACGGGTCTGGCCAACCGCCGAAGCTTTTTCCGCCACGCCGAGGCCGTCCTGGCGGCTGAAACGCCGTTCGCCCTGGCCCTGATCGATCTCGACGGGTTCAAGCCGGTCAACGACACCTATGGCCACGGCGTCGGGGATGACCTGCTGGTCGTGGTGGCCGAGCGCTTGCGCGAGGTTTGCGGCGACGACGGTTTCCCCGCGCGCATGGGCGGCGACGAATTCGCCATCGTGCTGACCGGCGCGTGCGACGACGCGGCTTTGCACGCCTTCGGCGCGCGCCTGTGCCAGAGCCTGAACGAGACCTATGTCCTGGGACCGGTCGCGACCACCATCTCGGCCTCTGTCGGCTTCGTGCGCGGGGACGCCGGACTTACCGTTTCGCAGTGTCTCGAACGCGCCGACTATGCGCTCTACTTCGCCAAGCAGAACCTTCGCGGCGCCCCGGTCATCTTCAGTGCGCGCCACGAGACCGAGATGAGCAACTTCAGCCTGGTCGACCACACGCTGCGCGCCGCCGATCTCGACCGCGAGCTGTCGATCGTATTTCAGCCTCAGGTCGACGTCGTCCAGAATCGCACGGTCGCCTTCGAGGCCCTGGCGCGCTGGCATGGCGCCGCATTGGGGGACGTCGCGCCGGACATCTTCATCCGCGCCGCCGAGCGCTCGGGCCTGATCACCGACATCACCCTGAAACTGCTGAGGAAGACCCTGAAGCATATGGCGGCCTGGCCCGAACATGTCCGCGTCTCCTTCAACCTGTCGGCGCGCGACCTGCGCTCGGCCCTGTCGATCCATAATATCTGCGCCGCCATCCGCGACAGCGGCGTCGATCCGCGCCGCATCGAGCTGGAAATCACCGAAACCGCCATGCTGACGGACTTCGACCAGGCCTGCGAGGCCCTGGGCGTGCTCAAGGCCCTTGGGTGCCGCGTCGCGATCGACGATTTCGGCGAAGGCTATTCCAGCTTCGGCTATATTCACCGTCTGCCGGTCGACAAGATCAAGATAGACCGCACCTTCGTCACCCAACTGGTCCGGCACGGTTCGGCGATAAAAATCATCAAGACGATCATCGACCTGTGCCGTAACCTGGAACTCGACTGCGTCATCGAAGGCGTGGAGACCCGGGCGGAACTCAACAAGCTGATGCAGGTCAGGGCCCGCTACGTTCAGGGCTATCTGTTTGCCCGCCCGATGCCGGCCGAGGCGGTCCTGCCCTATCTCGAGACGGAGATGCCCCGGGCGCTTGCCGCCGAGTAGCCCGTCCTTTTTGCGCAAAATGTATGCGCCGCGGTAGCGGATTAGCGCTTTCTTCAAATCTTGCGGCTACGGTGAGGCGCAACGAGTTGCGTACGTGTCGAGGCTTGCTTTATCAAGGATAGCAACGCAGTGACGGTCAGCGTTCCGCCTGTCTTTTCCCGCTTTTCATCCCTCCTGCGACGCGCCGTTCGCGCGGGTTCCGTCGCGGATGACGCCCGGGGAATCCACCTGAAAGAGGCGGAAGACGCTGTCATGCTGCCGATCGCCCGGCGGTACTGCCTCGTCATCGGCGTATATTATCTCTTCGTCATCGTGCAGAGATTCCGCGCGGAGACCGGCCATGCGCTCCTGATCCTCGCGCTGCTGTCCGTCGTCAACATGGCGGCGTGTTTCCTGTTCAATACCTTCTACCTGAAGGGAAAGGCCGCCGGCGCGCGAGCCCCCGCCGTCATGTTGACGGTGAACCTGATGCTTCTGGCCAATCCGGTCGCCTTCCAGCTTCTGCACTTCACGCCGGGCAGGCTTCTCTATTTCTACTTCCTCGCCATGATCTTCGCGGTCACCGGCGTGCGCCTGCGTGTCATTGTCCCGAGCGTGGTGGCGGCGCTTATATCCGGTACGGCCATCGCGATCGCGCACCATCAGGCCATTTCGCGCGACTCGGCCAGTTTCAGCCTTTTGGTCATTCCGGTTCTGGTCGCCACGGCCGCCGGAGTCCGCCACAGCCTGTTTCAGGCGGTGCAGGCTCGCGTTACAGCCGAAATCCTGCGCGCGGAAGCCCAGACCCTGGCGGACTGCGACGCCTTGACGGGACTGGCCAACCGCCGCAGTTTCTTCCGCGCCGCCGATACGGCCATTGCAGGGGCGCGGGAGGGCCGGCCCTTTGCCCTGGCCCTGATCGACCTCGACGGCTTCAAGCCGGTCAACGACACCTACGGCCACAGCGTCGGCGACGAACTGTTGATCGCCGTGGCCGTGCGTTTGCGCGCGGTTTGCGGCGCGGCGGGCTTTCCGGCGCGCATGGGCGGTGACGAGTTCGCCATCATCCTTGACGGCGACTTCGATGACGAGCGCCTCGAGGCCTTTGGTGATGCCCTGTGCGAATCCTTGCGCGAAATCTACCTGCTGGGCACGGTGGCAGCCAGCATTTCGGCCTCGGTCGGCTTCGTCCGCCATGCCGACGGCCTGACGGTGTCGCAACTGCTGGAACGCGCCGACTATGCGCTCTATTTCGCCAAGCAGAACCTGCGCGGCGCACCGGTCGTCTTCAATGCGCGGCACGAAAACGAGATGCGCGACTTCAACCAGGTCGACCAGACCCTGCGCTCATCCGACCTCGACAAGGAACTGTCGATCGTCTTCCAGCCGCAGGTCGACGTCACCGAAAACCGCACGGTCGGCTTCGAGGCCCTGGCGCGCTGGAACAGCGCGAAGCTCGGCGCCGTGCGTCCGGACGTCTTCATCAAGGCGGCAGAGCGTTCGGGCCTGATCACCGACATCACGCTCAGGCTGCTCAACAAGACTCTGGAACAGATCGCCGACTGGCCGCAAGACATCCGCGTGTCGTTCAACCTGTCGGCGCGGGACCTGCGTTCGGCCATCTCGCTCAACAATATCTGCACGGCGGTGCGCAACAGCGGCATCGACCCGGCGCGCATCGAGTTCGAGATTACCGAAACCGCCATGCTGACCGATTTTGCCCAGGCGTGTGACGCGCTGATGGTGCTTAAGCGGCTGGGCTGCCGCATCGCCATCGACGACTTCGGTTCGGGCTATTCCAGCTTCAGCTATATCCACCAGTTGCCGGTCGACAAGATCAAGATCGACCGCAGCTTCGTCACGCAACTGGTCAAGCACAGCTCGGCGGTCAAGATCATCAAGACCATCGTCGACCTGTGCCGCAACCTGCATCTGGACTGCGTCATCGAGGGCGTCGAGACGACCGCCGAACTGGCCAAGCTTATGCCCGTCAAGGCGCGCTATATCCAGGGCTATCTGTTCGCCCGCCCCATGCCGGCGGATGCGGTCATAGCCTATCTCGACGACGAGAGCGGCCGGATGATCGCGGTGGCGCAGTAATACCAACGGCGACCGCGCGCCGCCGCTTATGCGGCGAGCCAGGCGGCGATTAAGCCGAAAAGAGCTACCAGATGGGCTTGCCCGATCCGGGAAGACCCATTTCGGCCCATTTCTGCGACACGCGGTCGATGACGTCCTGCTCCATGTAGAGCTTTTCCCCCCATTCGCGGTGCGTTTCCGGCGGCCACTTGTTGGTGGCGTCGAGCCCGATCTTCGAGCCGAGACCGCTTTCCGGCGAGGCGAAGTCGAGATAGTCGATCGGGGTGTTTTCGACGACCGTGATGTCGCGCGCCGGGTCCATGCGCGTCGACAGGGCCCACATGACGTCCTTCCAGTCGCGCGCATTGACATCGTCGTCCACCACGATGATCCACTTGGTATACATGAACTGGCGCAGATAGGACCAGGCGCCCATCATCACGCGCTTGGCATGGCCGGGATAGGCCTTCTTCATCGAGATGACGGCGATGCGATACGAGCAGCCCTCCGGCGGCAGCCAGAAGTCGACGATTTCCGGGAACTGCTGGCGGATCAGGGGAATGAAGACCTCGTTGAGCGCTTCGCCCAGCACGCTGGGCTCATCGGGCGGACGGCCGGTGAAGGTCGACAGATAGATCGGGTCTCTCCGCATGGTGACGGCGGTCACCTGGAAGACCGGGAACTTCTCGACGCTGTTGTAATAGCCGGTGTGGTCGCCGTAGGGGCCTTCGTCGGCATAGTCGTCGAGCAGGACATGGCCTTCCAGCACGATTTCGGCATTGGCGGGCACCAGCAACGGCACGGTCCTGGCCGGCACCAGCTCGGCCTTCTGGCCGCGCAGCAGGCCCGCGAACTGGTATTCCGACAGGGTATCGGGTACGGGCGTCACGGCGGCCAGGATCAGGCCGGGATCGGCGCCCAGGACGGCACAGGCGGGCAGGGGCTCGCGCTTGCCCCCGGCCTTCCAGCGGCGGTGGTGCTGGGCGCCGCCGCGATGCGCCAGCCAGCGCATGATGGTCCGGTTCTTGTCCAGGACCTGCATGCGGTATATGCCGAGATTATAGTCGTCTTCACGCGATTCGGACGGCCCCCTGGTGACGATCAGCGGCCAGGTGATCAGGGGCGCAGGCTCTCCCGGCCAGCAGCCCTGGACCGGCAGCTTCGTTAAGTCTATATCTTCACCTGTCAGCACAACCTCTTGAACGGGCGCGCTTTTAACCGTCTTGGGTCGCATGCCCATGACCGTCTTGGCCAGCGGCAGAAGTTCAAGTGCATCCTTAAATCCGCGCGGGGGCTCCGGCTGGCGCAGGAACGCCAGAAGTTCGCCCACTTCGCGAAGATCCGTCGGCAAGGTCCTGTCCTTGCCGTCGAGCGTGACGCCCATGGCGACGCGCTTGACCGTGCCGAACAGGTTGACCAGAACCGGCATGGGGGAGGCCGAGCCATCGGGCAGGACGACGTTTTCGAACAGCACGGCCGGGCCCTTTTCCGCCAGCAGCCGGGTCTGGATTTCGGTCATTTCGAGGTGGGTCGATACCGGCGTCGTCACGCGGACCAGTTCGCCGGCGGCTTCCAGTTTGGCGATGAAATCGCGCAGGGATTTGTAAGCGGTCATAAGGGTCTCTTTGCTGGAGTTGACATAGGCCGCTTTGAGTCTCAAGGCAACTTGTGAGGGGCGGATAACCTGCTACGGTTTGGCGCATGGAATCGGATCAAGGCAACCTGCTGGTCGTAGGCGCCCGTTCGCTGGTCGGGCGGCGCCTGCGCGACGCCGTCACGGGGCCCGAGGGCTGGAAAGGCGAGGTCCGCTTCACCTCGCGCCAGCAACTGGCCAATCAGTCGCTGGTGCTCGACTTTCAAAATCCGGAAGTCTTCCAGCCTGGCATGAGGTTCGAAAACGTCGTCTTCTGCACGCCGGTGTGGCTGGGCAGCGAACGGCTGTTCCGGCACCTCCATTCGCTGGGCATGCAGCGGCTTGTGGCCTTTTCCTCGACCAGCCTGT
This sequence comes from uncultured Asticcacaulis sp., assembly GCA_936940865.1. GTDB lineage: Bacteria > Pseudomonadota > Alphaproteobacteria > Caulobacterales > Caulobacteraceae > Asticcacaulis. The sequence goes on from CAKZJB010000069.1 coordinate 22,988, forward strand.
TCACCAAGGAGACATCGGGCAACGAAGCCGAACGCGATGTCGTCCGGCAACTGCTCGACGGAGAAAAATCAACGATTGATTTTTGTGAAGGCGCCGGTGTCGCCTGGACCATTCTGCGGCCGACCCTGATCTATGACGAAGGTCAGGACGAGAATATCAGCCGCATATATTCGACCATCCGCAAGCTCGGCTTCTTTCCGGTCTGTCCGCCGGCCTCGGGGCTGCGCCAGCCTGTCCATGCCCGCGACTTGGCCATGGCGGCGCTGCAGGCGCTGCGGTCGGAGGCCGCCCAGGGGCAGGCCTATAATTTGTCCGGCGGGGAAAGCCTGACCTACCGGGCGATGGTGGCGCGCATTTTCGAAGCCATGGGGCGCAGGCCGGCCATTGTCGCGGTGCCGGAAAGCCTGTGGCGGTTTGTTTTCGGCGTGCTCAAGACCTTGCAGCCCCATCGCGACCTTAAGCAGAACCTCGACATGGTCTTACGCATGAACCGCGACCTGTGGTTCGACCATGCGCCCGCGACGCGGGATTTTGGATATAGTCCAGAGGTTTTTCGACCGGATTTCAAGTAGAATCTAAGGTTTCCACCGCGCGCTGAGCCGCAGCGTCTTGCCCGCATAACGGTCGGCCCAAAGAGCCTTGTTGCCGGAATCGCCGAGGCGATCGGCGATTCGCGCCAGGGCAGGACCGAAGCCGTATCCCTTCGGACTTTCCTCGACCAGGACGCAGTCGTCGAGGTCGCCGTGCGCCGTAAACCGGCATTCGACCGTCGCGGTGCCTTGCTTGTGGTCCTGCAGGGCGCGTTGCGGATAGGTCGTGTCGACCAGCTGCTGATAATAGTGGGCGAGGTCGAGCGTCTGGAAGCGCGGATCGTCGCTGTCGACGGCGTAGAGGATCTGGCCCGACGGCATCCCGGAGGGCGTCACGACATTGCGGGCGACCTCGGCCTGGCTGAGTTTGGGATGGGCGGCAAACCACGCCCTGGCTTCGGCATCGCCCCCGCGCGCCAGGATTTCGTAAAGGCGCGCCGCCTCCTTTGGGTCGGCCTCGACGCCGTCGCCGCTGTCATAGGCCCTGGCCAGGGCCGCGACGGCCGGCATCGAGCCGTAACGGGCGGCATTCCTTTGCCAGGTCAGGGCCTGGGCCTCGTCCTTCGGCGCCAGCGTGCCGTCATGGTAGATCCGCGCCAGGGCTTCCATGGCGGGCAGGTTGCCGCCGTTGGCGGCGGCGCGGTAGGCATCGAGCGCCTTCGCCGGATCGGAGGTGACGCCCGTTCCGTTGGCATAGGCGTTGGCCATGGTCAGCCAGGCACCGTCGTCGCCGGCCTGGCCGGCCTTCGGGCAGTGCGTGACGGCGCGCGACCAGTCGGCGGTGTCACCCGTCGTATCGGCGTCGCACAGCCGTGACCAGACATCGCGGTCGCCGAGATTGGAGGCCGTCTGGTAAAGGGCGTCTGCCTGGGCGGGATTGCGCGCCAGCCCGTCCTGGCCCTTGTCGTAGAGCTGGCCCAGTTCGACCGCGGCCGGCGCGCTGCCGGCATTGGCGGCCTTTTGCAGCCAGTCGGCCGCCTGGGCCGGATCGGCGGTAATGCCTTCCCCCTTTTCATAGGCGTGGGCGACGCTCAGCGCGGCATCGGCGATTCCACCGTCGGCCGCCTTGGATGCCCATTTGAAGGCCTCGGTCTTGTCCGCCTTGAGGCCGTAGTGCCCGGATGCATAGGCCTGGGACACCGCCCACTGCGAAATGGCGTCGCCGCGCTGGGCGCGCGCCTTCAGTTCGGCGAAGGCATCGGCGTCGGAAATCTTTTCGGCGGCGAATGCCTGTCCGCATAGCAGAATGGCCAGGCCGGCAAGGGCGGGAACTACTGATCGGACCATACGGCCAGCTCGTTGCCCGAGGGATCGGTGAAGTGAAAGCGGCGGCCGCCGGGGAATTCGAAGATCGGATGGGTGATCGTCCCGCCATTGGCCTCGACGGCCTCGAGCGTATGTTCCAGGTCGAGACTGTAGATGATGATCAGCGGCTTTTTCGGCGCCTCGGCGGGATCGGCCTGGAAGCCGCCGTCGAGCCCGGCATTGACCGGCGCGGTGTAGTCGGGGCCATAATCGGTGAAGGCCCAGCCGAAGGCCTTGCCGTAGAAGGCCTTGACCGCGCTCAGATCGGTGCCCGGAAATTCAACATAATCAATGCTGTGGTGATTCTTGCTCATCTATCCTGCCCAAGCGCCCAAACGGCAGCGGACTTGACGCCGCTGTCCTCGATATCGGCTACGGTGACGATATCATAATCGGCGACGCGCCTTAAGCCCTCCGGGAAATAGGAGCGGTGCGGGTCGCCGATGAGGACGGACGAGCCTTGCGCGGCAGCACGGCGAAAAAATGACAGCATGGCCGCGCTCATGCTCTTTTCGTAAGCGATGTCGCCGGCCAGGTAGAGATCGGCGGGCATGGGCGGTCCGGCCAGCAGGTCGCCAGCCTCGACCGTGACGGAGACGCCGTTCAATTCGGCATTGAGGGCGATGGCCGCCGCCGAATAGGGATCGATGTCGTTGGCCACAACGCGGGCCGCGCCGGCCAGCGCCGCGGCAATGGCGACCAGACCCGATCCGGAAGCGATGTCGACGACGGTTTTGCCGCGCACCGTGCCGGGATTGTCGAGCAGATAGCGCGCCAGGGCCTGGCCGCCGGCCCAGGGAAACGCCCAGAAGGGGGGCGGCAGTTGCCGGCGCGCCAGATCGGCCTCGGTCATTTCCCAGATGGGCGTGACTTCGCTGGCCTGCCACAGGCGAATCAAGGGTACGGACGGAACCGGAAGGGGCGTCGTATTGGCCCGGATAAAGGCGCCGTGGTCGGCCACCTTATTGATTGGGATCGGCCAGGGCCGCGTCCTTTACCGGCTCGCCGGCGAACTGGTCGGCATAGTCGGGATTGAGGACGCCGGCCAACTGGGCCTGGGGCACGCGAATCTCGTAAGGTCCCTCCACATAGGGACCGACCTCATACGGCGCGAACAGGGCATCGACGGCGCCGGCCTTGTCCCTGATCGTCGACGGCACCAGGACCAGGCGGCTGGCCGCCAGGCTGGGGCAGGAGAAGCCGGTGCCGGCCTGGGTGGTCGGCTCGCCGAGGCGCTTGGAGCGCTCGGCCTCGATCTGGTGGCAGACATAGGCGTCGACCGCCTTCATGTCCGCGCCGGGCGCGAACAGGCTTGAGGCGGGCACTTCCTGCTTTTTGGCCCTGTCCCACAGCACGGCTTGGAAGGTGCTGTTAGGGTGGGCGCCGCCGCGGAAATCGTCCTCCTGGGCGAATACGGACACCAGCTTGGGCGTCTGGGCCGAAATCTTCCATGCGATGGTGTGCGAATAGGCCGGGACTTCGATGCCGTCGGCCGACTGCTGGGCGCGGTCCTTGTGCGCATCCGCCAGGAAGTCGGTCAGTTCCTTTTCGCCTTCGGCGTAAAGGCGGCTGTGCAGTTCCGGATAAAGCTTGATCGGTTCAGGCAGCGAAAGCGTCACGGCCGCGTCGGCGTCGGTCTTGGCGAAGGCCAGCGGCGCCACGGTGGCGGGTGGCTTGCCATTGTCGGCCGTCTGCGGCTTCGGCTTGTGGTCGCAGGCGTTGAGCGTCAGCGCCGCGGCTGCGACAAGTGCGGTTGTGTTTCGGACCCCCATCATCCCCTCCGTGGCTTGAATTATCCGTGCATCGGTACGTGCACCAGAAGCAGGCTCATCACCCATAACAGGCCTGTGGTGCGGTTGGCCTTGAACAGCTTGAGCGCGCGCGGGCCGTCTTCGAGTCGCATGCGCGCGACCTGGCTGAATAGATGCAAAGTCACCAGCAAAAGTCCACCGAAAAACAGCGGTGGAAACCCTGCCATGCGGCCGGCAAGACCTGTCAGCACCACGGCCACGCCGTAGAACAGGCTGACGCCCGTGACCGCGTGGCGGCCCAATCGGCGGGTGCTTGACTTGATCCCTACCATGGCGTCGTCTTCCAGGTCCTGGATGGCATATATGGTGTCGTAACCCAGGGTCCAGAAGATCAGCCCGGCATAAAAGACGATGGCGGCGGGCGGGACCTCGTGATTGACCGAGGCCACCGCCATGGGGAAGCCCCAGTTGAAGGTCAGGCCCAGCCATGCCTGAGGCCACCAGGTGATGCGCTTCATGAAAGGATAGGCGGCGACCAGCGCCAACGACACCACGCCAAGAATGATGGCGAGCGTCCCCAGTTGTATCAGGATGCCGAAACTGATCAGGGAACAGGCGACGATGAACGCTACGGCCTGCTTGGGCGTGATCTGGCCCGACGCTATCGGCCGGTTCTTCGTGCGCTCGACCTTGGCGTCGAGATCGCGGTCGACCAGATCGTTGAAGGCGCAGCCGGCCGCGCGCATCAGGGCCGCGCCGACGGCGAACAGGATCAGCTTGTAGAGCGGAAAATGGTGCGTCAGGCCCGCTTCGTCGATGCGCGACACGCCGGGATTCATGGCATCGATGGTGAAGAAGGGATGGGCGATGGCGAAGCACAGGCCCATGGCGCCCGGCAGGAACAGCAGCCAGATGCCGATCGGCCGGTCGAAGCGGCCAAGCTTCAGCCACGGCCGCATGTGCGGCGGCGCAAGGCGATCGACCCAGTTGGTCGTGGCGGCATCGGGAAGGGGGGCGGACGGTGCTTTCATGGCCTCAGGTCAATATGAACTCGGTTGGAAGCATTGATACGTCAGTGCCTGGTGCTTCTGTCGCTACCCCTTCCGCCTGGTTCGGCTTGCCGCCGCCCCAGCCACCTTCCCCGTAAACGGGGAAGGAACTGAAATCCTACTCCTTCCCCGTTTACGGGGAAGGTGGCATCAAGGCCGCTTGCGGCCGAAGATGACGGAAGGGGGGAGCCGTCTTCGCCGCAATGACGCTGCCTCGAGCAAATCATCATGCTCTAAATGATGGGCGTCGCAGAAAAAGTCGAGTGGTATTGACGTGCCAAACGGCATATTCGTCATTCTGCGGAGTGGGAAAGCATGAGCGATATTTTCACGTTGGATGCGGCGATTCAAACCAAGTGGCTGTTGGATGCCGGTTTGAAGGCGTGTCGCGGTTACGTGTTCAATCTGGAATATTCGACAGGCCTGCCCGCGATGGCGACCACGCCTGTCGACGTTTTGGTCGTGGGGATGAACCCCGGCGAAGCGCCCGAACGAGCCGAAGGATACAGCAAAACGTCCGAACGGCGGTGGTTGGAGCGGTGTCAGTTTTTTGCCGACGCGGCCGGAGGAAGGTGGGCAACGACCGAACTTGTCTTCTGGAGTTCGAAAAATCTGAATGTCCTGAAGGAACGTGTCCGCGATCTGTCTCCGTATTTGGAGTGGTGTGCCGACATCAATAAGGCGCTTGTTGCGTTTCATAAGCCGAAATTGATTTTCCAACCGGGATTGGGCTGGGCTTCATACGCGGTTCAGCACTACGGCTTGCGCCACAATCGGCGGTATTGTCGCGAAGACGGCGGGAAGACCCTGATTGAGCATTACGAGATGTCGGACGGAACGCCGTGGCTTTGCACGCCGCATTGGACGGCGGCGTTTGGCTTTTCAAGGCGGGACCGGGAATTGATTCGCGACGAAGCCGCCCGCATCATCGGCCGGGGAGGCCTTACTTCCGACAGGGGCTGAGGCGATTCAGCCCGCGCGCCCATGGAACGAAGGCGGTTTCTTCGGTGCGCTTGGCTTCACGCCCGGAATGACCTCGACATGGGCGCGGACGCCGAACAGTCTCTTCCGTCGTCAGGGGCATAGATACCCTTGGAATTCAGGTGCGGTCAGTGGTTGTAATTTTGAGTTGAAAATTTTGCAATTTTCCCTCTTGAAGGGAGGGGGCGAATGGGCTTAGTCCGTACAAACACTATTGTAAGGGTTGAGTCGCGCGAAGGGGCCTAAGGGGCGTTTGCGCGTGTGTTTTCGAAAAATTCGTCACTGTCGCCTGATGGCCGTCCGGCCATTGCCGGGCCACGCACCCGCGTGTCCGCAACCCATCCTGGAGGGGCCCATGGTTCTCAAAAAGTCGCTGCCTGTTCGTCCGTTAAGCGAGGCCGAAAAGCGCCTGGTCCGGCATATCGACGCGCACTGGACGCGGGACTATGCGCTTGCCCAGTTGCACGCGGGCCTGCAGACCGCCATCGAGATCGAGCTGGCGACCCTGCCGATCTACCTCTACACCTACTACTCGATCAACCGTACGCCCACGGGGTTCCCGGGAACGGAGCTGTCGCGATTTGCCGACCAGGCCGGCGGTATCATCATGAGCGTGGCGGTCGAGGAAATGCTGCACATGTCTCTGTCGTCGAACGTCCTGTTTTCGCTGGGTGTGATGCCGCAGTTGTACCAGAAGTCGCCGGGGCCGTACCCGACCAACCTGCCTGGACACGCGCGGCTCGGGCCAG